>JBEKGC010000206.1:0-31164 GCA_050013055.1 Streptosporangiaceae bacterium | reverse complement strand
CCATCCGCGCGGACGGCAGCAGCTTGTGCGCGTCCTGGGCGCCCGCGTACGGGGTGGCCGGGTCCAGCGTGCCTTGCAGCATCAAGATGCCGGCCAGCCCGGTCCCCTTGATCTGCAACGGCCGCGCAGGCCCCGTTACCGGCCAGAACGCGCAGGCGGCGTTGAACCAGGCGTTGTCCCAGGCCTGGAACGGCGCGGTCCGGTAGACCTTCTCCGTGTCGGAATTCCACCTGGCCCAGCTGCGCGGCCAGTCCACGTCCGCGCACTGGACCGCGTTGTAGACGGCGAACTCGTTCTCATTCTGCGTGCCGTTGCCCTCGTACTGGGTGACGAGGGCACCGGTCTGGCCGGAGTTCAGGTAGGACGACAGCGCCTGGGCCAGGCCCGGCCAGAGCTCGTCGAGATAGCCGCCCTGCAGGAACGTGTCGTCGAATTCGTCGGCCCCGATAATCCCGTTGACCGGGTGCGCGAGCAGCTCGTTGCGAGCCCGGTACCAGGAAGCCTGCACCTGCGCGGCGGTGCCGCCCAGATGGTACGTGCCGTCGTACCTGGCGACCCAGGCGAAAAATGCCTGCATACGGCCCTGGAAAGCATAATCCTGGCCGATATTGTCGGCGTACCAGACGCCGGTCGGATCGACCGTGCTATCCAGCACCATGCGCCGGACCCGGCTGGGGAAAAGCGTGGCGTAAACCTGGCCGATATACGTGCCATAAGAAAAAGCGTAGTAATTCAGCTGGCCGACGCCGAACGCCGCGCGGATCGTGTCCATGTCCCTGGCCACGTCCTGGGTGGTCATATAGGGCAGCAGCCAGCCGAATTTCTGCTCGCAGTCTTGTGCGTACAGTTTCGCCCGGTTGATGAGCACCTGCTCGGCGGCGGGGGTGGCGGGAATGTAGTTCGGCCGGACGCCGGAGAAAAAGGTGGGATCGCAGCTGAGCGCGGGGACCGAGGAGCCCACCCCCCGCGGGTCGAAGCCGACGATGTCGTAGTCGGCGGCCACACGTGGGCTGAGCCCCTGCGCCACCTCGGCCGCGAGCGGCAGCCCGTCGCCGCCGGGACCGCCCGGGTTGACCAGCAGGATCCCCTGCTGCTGGCTGACCGGCGCGGTCGCGGGCACCATGTCCAGGGCCAGGCTGAGATGCCGGCCCCCCGGGTCGGCGTAGTTGACAGGGACGCTCACCATCGTGCAGTCGGGCACGCCTTCGGCGGCCAGCTGGCCGGAGCAGGAATGCCAGTGCAGCGTGCTGTGCGTCGGGACGATCGACTTGCTCTGGGTGGCCTGCGCGCTCTGGGTGCCCTGGGCGCTCTGACCTGGGCCGGCGCTTGGGGTGGTGGTGGAGCTGGACGCGGTGCAGGCCGTGATCCCGGTCAGGACGGCCGCGCTCACCGCGAGGGCCGTCAGGTGCCCGCTGCTACGGCGAGCTTGCCGGTCCTGCGCCCGCGCGCGCAGGCGTGACATCGACATGGACCCCATGATCCCCCATCATGCCCGACGCGTCCTGGTGCCTTGGTCCTGCCGTACGTGGGCTACGACGCGATCCCGCGATGGCGCTCCTCGAGTGCCTGGCGGTACTCGGCCACGACCATCTCGGTCAGCTCCTCGACCGAGGTGTCCCTGGCGTACTTGTCGTAGGTGATCTTGCCGCCCTGCAGCAGGTTCACCCGGTCGCACACCTGGAGCACCTGGCCGTAGTTGTGCGCGATGATGATGACCGAAATGCCCCGTTCCTTGACCTCGCGCACGATGTCGAGGATCATCGCGCCTTCCTTGACGCCCATCGCGGCCAGCGGCTCGTCGAGCAGCAGGACCTTCGCGTCGGAGAACACAGAGCGGGCCACCGCGATGGCCTGCCGCTGGCCGCCTGACAGGCTGGCCACCTCGACGTTCACCGACCTCAGGGTCTTGATCCCCATCGAATCCAGGTGCTTCTGGGCCTGCTGACGCATGACCTTGTTGCGCAGCAGCGGCCAGCGCACCGGTTCCCGGTTGAGGAACATGTTGTGATAGACGCTGAGCTGGTTGACCAGGGCGAGATCCTGGTAGACCACGTCGACGCCGGCCGCGCGCGCCTGTGTCACCGAGGAGAACGAGACCTCCTCGCCGTTCAGGATGATCCGGCCGCTGGTCGGTGTCTGGAAGCCGCAGATGATCTTGATGAGGGTGGACTTGCCCGCGCCGTTGTCGCCGATCAGGCCGAGCACCTCGCCGCGCTCCAGCCGCAGAGTGACGTCGACCAGCGCGGTCACCGCGCCGTAGCGCTTGGAGATGTGCTCCACCCGCAGGATGTCGTCGCTGGACGGCTGGGTGAATTGTTCGGCTGGCTGGGTGCTCACTTAGCTGCCTCCGTGCTCGACGGCCGGGTTCGTTCTGATGCCGTGCATTCTGGTGCTATTCGCCGTGGAACGGGCGCGTGCCGATCCCGTCGATGGCCTCGGCGGCCTTCTGTCCTGGCGTCTTTCGCGGGTCCGGAGGGCCCGCCAGCCGGCCCGAGCCTCGCAAGCGCCCCAGGCGGATGTTGAGGATCATGAAGACGAGGATCGCGACGCCCAGGATGATCTGGTACTTGTCCGAGCTGATGCCGCGCAGGTTGAATCCGTCCTGCAGTTCGCCGAGCACCAGCACGCCCACCCACATCCCGATCATCGTGCCGACCCCGCCCAGCATGGCCGTCCCGCCGATGACCGCGCCGGCCAGGGCCACAAGCACCACCGCGAGCTGGCCCGCGCTCGGGTCGATGATGTCGTTCCTGAAGGCTTCCAGGATCCCGGCGAGCGCCCCGAGCGAGCTGCACATCATGAAGTTGCCGATTTTGATCCGGTTGACCTTGATGCCGGCTTCCCGCGCGCCGAGCAGGTTGCCGCCGACCGCGACCGTGTACAGGCCCCACCGGGTCCTTCTCAGCAGGACGTTGAAGATCAGGACCAGGGCGCTCGCCCAGATGATCTCCGACCACGCCTCGGTGCCGAACCAGTGACCCAGACCCACCGACTGAGGGTTCAGGTTGATCTGCTGCGCCGAGGAGATCGTCAGCATGTAACCGTAAATCGCGAAGCCGCTGCCGAGCGTGGTGATCAGCGACGGAACGCCCAAGATGGTGGTGACCACGCCGTTGATCAGCCCGATCAGCGAGCAGACCAGCACCGTGATCACGATGGCGAGGAAGGCGGGCAGGCCGGAGTCGATGAAGAAGTGCATGATGAACGGGGACAGCGTCCAGACGTACCCGACCGACAGGTCGATCTCGCCGCAGACCATCAGCAGCACCAGGCCGATGCCGATGATCACATAGGGGCCCATGTACTCGGCGATGTTGACAAAGCTGCCGTGGCTGAAGAACCCAGCGCCCTGGGTGGTGGTCAGTGCGAAGTAGACGAACACGATCACGGCAATCAGCGTGATGCTGGCCTCGCGCTGATTCAGGAAGATGGCGCCGGCCCGGCTGAGAACCCTGGGGCGGCCTCGCCCGCTCGGTGCGCCGCCGATGATCTCCGGGCTGCGTTCGGCCGTGTCGCTCACATCGCTCATCCCAATCGCGGGCTTCGCCCGATGCATGTGTGGAGGGAGTCATACCCGAAGCCGCGGCGATTCACCCGGCTTGGCTGCCGGTGAATCGCCGCGGACCCGCGCTTCGGTGTGCCGCGTGCTCAGGCGATCAGGTTGGGATCGCGCCGGTGTGCTTCTCGTACTTCTGCGCGCTGGTCGAGCCCTCGAACCGGGTGGCCGGCGAGGTGTACGGGCCGACGTTGCTCTTGGTGACGAACTTCAGGCCGGTGTCGGTGGTGGCCGGGTTGACCAGGCCGCCGGACAGCTGCCACAGGTAGAGGTAGATCGTGGGCAGGAATCCCTGCAGGTACGGCGACTGGTCGATGGTGAAGTCAATCTGGCCGGCCGCGAGCGCGGTCAGGGTCTGCGGCTCGAGGTCGAAGCCGCCCGCGTGCACCTTGCCCACCAGGTTGTACTTGGCCAGCGAGGTGCCGAGCAGGCCGGTGTCGCCGCCGTCGACGGCGAAGATGCCCTGAATCTTGGACCCGTGGGACTGGATGAACTCGGGCACCGCGGTGGACTCCTGCGTGGCCGAGGCGCCCCCGTTCACGCCCTTGTTCCCGAACATGACGGTCATGCCCGCGGCCTGCAGTGCCGCCGTCGCGCCGTCCAGGCGCGGCTGGATGTTCAGCGAGCCGGGCTGGGCGATGATGCCGACCGCGGTGTCGCCCTTGGTCATCAGCGACGCGAGCCGGTTGCCGACTTCCTGGCCCGACGCGTACAGGTCCTGGCCGACGTAGGCCAGGCCGTTCGTCGGGTTAGCGGTGGAACCGTTGGCGTTGTAGGTGATGACCGGGATGCCCGCGGACAGTGCGCTGGCGATCGGCTGGACGAACGAGGTGGCCGAGACCACGGTGGTGGCGATGCCGGGAGAACCGGCCGTGACCGCGTCATTGAAGGACGACAGCATGGTCGGCACCGTCGGCTGGGTGGACAGGGCACCGGTCCAGTGCGGCGTCGGGAGGCCGAGGATGGCCGCGGCGTCCGCGAAACCGTACTGGGTCGGGGTGAAGAACGAGTTGTCCGTGACGTGGTTGACGAAGCTGAACTGCCACTTGGGCGTGGTCGGGAAGTTGCCCGCGGCCGCCTTCGCCACTCCCGACGTGCCGGCCGAGCTTGACGATGAACTGCTGCACGCGGCGATAAGCGCCGAGGCGGCCGCCGTCGCGCTGAACAGGCCGGCCCCCTCGAGCAGCCGACGGCGAGAAGGCCCGTCCTTCATGTTCAGGGTCTCAATCGCTTCGTCGACTACAGGGTCGATCTTTTTCCTCATCTAAGGACCTCCATGGAATTTTTCCCGGGACGGGACACTCTCCCGAGCCATGCCCGCAGCCTGCGCGGCGAGTCCCGTCGGTTTCGTCGCGAGAGAGAAATCGTAAAGGCACTGAAATCCTTGGGTCTGCACCGCACGTCGCCCGCCGAAACCACACCGTTGTCATAATGCGACAGGTATTCGATACGACCTGGCGATCTGCCGCCGACGCTAAGGCTATGCATGATCACCTGTCAAGGTTCTGCGCAGGTGCGGACGAAATGCAGCCATTTCGATATGCGCTCCGGTATGAACAAATCCATACCCGCCGAGCAAAAGGGACAATCTCCTGGATGCGCTCCAGCTTGCCGTACCCTCCCTCGCCACCCGGGCCGGACGGTCCAGTCCGGTCATCCCATGGCCTTGTCGATCTCCGTGGCCTTGCCGGTCTCCGTGGCCTTGCCGGTTCGCCACGCCCGCCCGGTCTGTCACGCCCGCCCGACCCTTGCCTCACCGACGCCTCAACGCAACCACGACCTCATTCGCACCGTGATGAGCACCGCATGACAGACACGAACACGTCCGACGATGTTAGCGCTAACAAGTCACTAAACGGCAACGAACGCGAAACACCATCGACACGGACTCAGGGCCAGGCCGCAACCCTCCGATGCGGGGCGCGGGGCGCCGGGGGACCCCGGCGCAGGACTGGGGACCCGGAGCGGGGACTGGGAACCCCGGCGCGGGGACTGGGACCCCGGCGTGGGGCGAGGGGACCGGAGCGGGGCGAGGACACGAATCTCGCCGATGCGTTTGCGTAACACTGGCCACGGGCGCACCTGGAGCTTACCGCTGCACTACCCAGGCATGGAGTAACCGATGACCACCAGGACAGGCGGCGGCCCACGGGCCCGAGAGGCCGACGACGCGGGCAGCCATTGCCACTCGCGCACCTGGAGCCCCACAGTGCGCTTCCGGGTCTGCGCCAGCGGCCCCGCTTCCATGATCGCGAAGACCTTTTACCCGTATATGGGTAAAAACTCTTCGCGATCATGGAAATCTGCCCGGGAGCACAGCGCGGCCTGGGGTGGAGCATTACGCGCATTCAGCGGGACCGGCAGGCCGCGAGTCAGCTTATTTTGGTGCTCACCCAGCCGACAGAGTGTGCCGCCGGGGCGGCTGAAATGAGGCCGACACCCGGACGGATGTCCTTTTTGGGGATTTTTGCGGCATATGTGCAGACGTCAAGCGGTCGGATGGTGAGTTAACGCGGCACGGCGGGGCACGCGGCACGGCGGGGTTTGGGTCGTGGTGGGCGGCGGCGGAAATTCCGCTGCTGCGACACGGGTGCCCGGAACCGAACACGGCGGGCGAGCGTCTCACCAGTACGGGCTGCGCGAACTGGGGCCCCCCGCCCGAGGCCTCGGCGCTGGTCCGCGAGAGGAGGGGAAGCACGGATGCTAGCCAGACACCGCCAGTCGCTCATCCTGCAAGCCGTCAGGAGCGATGGAAGCGCCCGAGTCAGCGATCTCACCCAGCGCCTCGGCGTTTCGGACATGACCATCCGCAGGGACCTCGAGGTCCTCGCCCGGGATGGGCTGGTGGAGAAAGTGCACGGCGGCGCGGTCCTGCCGGGCACCCCGGCCAGCCACGAGCCGGGCTTCGAGGGCAAGCTTGTGCTCGAGCGACCCGAGAAGACCGCGATCGCCCGGGCCGCGGCGAGCCTGGTCAGGCCGGGTACCGCGATCGCGGTGGCTGCGGGGACGACCACGTTCGCGCTGGCCCAGTGTCTGCTCGACGTACCTGGACTGACCATCGTCACGAACTCGCTGCGGGTAACCAACCTGTTCAACGCGACCCGCGGCCTAGACGGCACCGCCGAGTCTGTGGTGCTGACCGGCGGCGTCCGCACCCCCTCAGACGCGCTGGTCGGGCCGGTCGCCGACCTGACCATCCGGTCGCTGCACTTCGACCTGCTCTTCCTCGGCTGCTACGGCTTCGACGCCGAGGCCGGGCTGACCACACCTAACCTGGCGGAGGCCGAGACCAACCGGACCTTCATCCGGGTCGCGCGCCGCGTCGTGGTGCTCGCCGACCACACCAAGTGGGGCCTGGTGAGCCTGAGCTCGTTCGCGCGGCTGAACGAGGTCGACGTGCTGATCACCGACGGGATGCTCACGCCCGACGCTCGGGCCCAGGCGGCCGACCAGGTCGGCGAGGTGGTCCTGGCCGAGAACATGGAGCCAGCCTGGCCACGCACGACCGGCTTGGCCGCGCCGCCCGACCGGAGGACCGGCTTGGCGGTACCTCCCGACCGGACGAGCGGCTTGGCCGCGCCCCCCGACCAGACGAGCGGCTTGGCCGCGCCTGTCAGCAGGTGGTGACCACGGGGTTGGCCGGCTTAGTAGGTGGTGACGACGGGTCTGGGTCGGCTTAGTAGGTGGTGACGACGGGGTTGGGCCGGCTTAGTAGGTGGTGACGACGGGCTTGCCCTCGTCGCCTTCGGCTACGTCACCGGCCTCGGCCAGGCGCATGGCCTCCTCGATCAGGGTCTGGACGATCTGGGACTCGGGCACGGTGGCGATCACCTTGCCGCGGACGAAGATCTGGCCCTTGCCGTTGCCCGAGGCGACGCCCAGGTCGGCCTCGCGGGCCTCCCCCGGGCCGTTGACCACGCAGCCCATGACCGCGACCCGCAGCGGGACCTCCATGCCTTCCAGCCCGGCGGTCACCTCTTCGGCCAGCTTGTACACATCCACCTGGGCCCGGCCGCAGGACGGGCAGGACACGATCTCCAGGCGCCGCTGGCGCATGCCGAGCGATTCCAGGATCGAGATGCCGACCTTGACTTCCTCCACCGGCGGCGCGGACAGCGAGACCCTGATCGTGTCTCCGATGCCCTCGGCCAGCAGGGCGCCGAACGCGACCGCGGACTTGACCGTACCCTGAAAGGTCGGCCCGGCCTCGGTCACGCCGAGGTGCAGCGGATAGTCGCACTGGCGGGCGAGCTGCCGGTAGGCGTTGATCATGACCACCGGGTCGTGGTGCTTCACCGAGATCTTGATGTCGCGGAAGCCGTGCTCTTCGAACAGCGAGCATTCCCACAGCGCCGACTCGACCAGCGCCTCCGGGGTGGCCTTGCCGTACTTGGCCAGCAGCCGCGCATCAAGCGAGCCCGCGTTGACGCCGATCCTGATCGGGATGCCCGCGTCGGTGGCCGCGCGGGCGATCTCGGCCACCTTGTCGTCGAACTGCCTGATGTTGCCCGGGTTGACGCGGACCGCGGCGCACCCGGCGTCGATCGCCGCGAACACGTACTTGGGCTGGAAGTGGATATCGGCGATGACCGGGATCTGTGACTTCCTGGCGATGGCGGCCAGCGCGTCCGCGTCGTCCTGCGACGGGACCGCGACCCGGACGATCTGGCAGCCGGAAGCGGTCAGCTCGGCGATCTGCTGCAAGGTGGCGTTCACGTTGGCGGTCAGCGTCGTCGTCATCGACTGAACCGACACCGGCGCACCGCCACCCACCGGCACGGAACCCACCATGATCTGCCGGGACAGCCTGCGCTCGGCCAGTGGCGCGGGTGGCGCCGAAGGCATTCCCAGGTCAGTGCTCATGGACTCATAGCCCCCATCTCATCGGTTAAGCCTCGTGATAATTGTTCCATCACCCGCGGACTGGACGCGGCCCGACGCTGACGGCCGCGTCGGGCAACGCCCCGGGAATTAACCCGCGATATTCACCGGGTTCACGATGTCGGCCAGGATCAGGATCACCCCGAAGAACATCAGCACCATGAAGAGGCTGAAGCTGACCGGCAGCAGCTTGGCCATGTCGACCATGCCGGGGTCCGGCCGATGGCGTAGCCGGGCGAAGGCCGCCCTGATCCGCTCCCAGATGACCACCGCGACGTGACCGCCGTCCAGCGGCAGCAGCGGGAGCATGTTGAACGCGCCGACGAAGATGTTCAGCGACGCGATCAGCAGCAGCACAAAGCTGACCTTGTACCGCCAGCCCACGTCGGCGGCCACCGCCTGGCCGGTGGCCTCGGCCGCGCCGACCACGCTGCTGACCTGCCCGCCGGCCGTGCTCGACCGGTCCTTGCTGAACAGTTTTGGCAGCGCGGCGGGCAGCGCCCCCACCGCCTTGGCCGACCCGACCAGGACCTGGCCGAACGACGACCCCGCGTACTGCACGGCCCGCACCGGGTTCGCCGTCTGGAACACCACGGCGGGCGCGATGCCCAGGTAGGAGCCGCTGCGGCCGGTGACGGCGGCCAGCGTGGCGTGCAGGATCAGCGTCTTGCCGTCACGGCGCACGGTGAAGGTGGACGCCGAGCCCGCGGCCTTACCGCGAATCAGGTTGCCGAGCTGGGTCCAGTTGCTCACCGGCGTCCCGTCGAAGGACGTCACCTGGTCACCGACCCGCAGCCCGGCCAGCTTGGCCGGAGACGGCTTGTCCGCCGACGTGCAGGTGCCCGCGTTCAGCTGGGCGGCGCTCGAGGCCACGCAGGGGCTGACCGTACCCAGCTGGGTGGTGTTGTCGTTCACGATGCCGATGCCGAGCGCCAGGCCGAAGATCAGCAGGAAGGCCAGCACGAAATGCATGAACGAGCCCGCGCAGAGCACGATGATCCGCTGCCAGGCCGGCTGCCTGCGGAACGACCTGGGCTCATCCTCCGGGTCATCGACGTCGTCGAGGGAGTGCATTCCGATGATCTTCACGAAGCCGCCGAACGGCAGCGCCTTGATCCCGTACTCGGTCTCACCCCGCCAGGTGGACCACAGCGTCGGCCCGAAGCCGACGAAGTAGCGGGTGCACTTCATGCCGAACCTCTTCGCCATCACGAAGTGCCCGGTCTCGTGCAGCATCACGGAGAAGAGCAAGGCGACGATGAAGATGACCCAGCCGATCAGGTCCATCCAGCCGTCCCTTTCTGTGGTCCTTTACCGGGGTCCTTACCTGGAGTTCAGCTCCCGGGCCCGCCGTCTGGCCCAATCGTCGATGGCCAGTACCTCGGCCACGGTCGTTACGGCCGTGCGCGCGGCGTCATGTTCAGAGACTATCCGGGCCACGGTGTCGACGATCCGGGGGAAGCTGATCCGGCCGGCCAGGAAGTCCGCCACGCACGCCTCGTTCGCGGCGTTATAGACGGCCGGCGCGGTGCCGCCCGCCGCGGCCGCCGCACGGGCCAGCGCGACCGCGGGAAACGCCGCGTCGTCGAGCGGCTCGAACGTCCACGAGGTCGCGGTGGACCAGTCCAGGCCGGGCGCCGCGTCGGCGATGCGGTCCGGCCACGCCATCCCCAGCGAGATCGGCAGCCGCATATCGGGCGGCGAGGCCTGGATGATCGTCGCGCCGTCGGCGAACTCCACCATGGAGTGCACGATCGACTGCGGGTGCACCACCACGTCGATCCGGTCCAGGGAGAAGCCGAACAGCAGGTGGGCCTCGATCACCTCCAGGCCCTTGTTCACCAGCGTCGCGGAATTGACGGTGACCAGGGGGCCCATGTTCCAGGTGGGGTGGGCGAGCGCCTGCTGCGGCGTGACCGCCTCCAGCCGGCCGGAGGCCCAGCCGCGGAACGGGCCGCCGCTCGCGGTCAGCACCAGCCGTCGCACCTCGGACTCGCGGCCGGCCCGCAGGCACTGCGCGATGGTGGAATGTTCGGAGTCCACCGGCACGATCTGGCCTGGCTTGGCCCGGCTGGTCACCAGCGGGCCGCCGATGATCAACGATTCCTTGTTGGCCAGGGCCAGCATCCGGCCGGCGTCAAGCGCCGCCAGCGTGGCCCGCAGCCCGGCCGCGCCGGTCACCCCGTTGAGCACGACGTCGCACGGCCACCCGGCCAGCTCGCAGACCGCGTCCGGGCCGGCCAGCACCTCGGGGGGACCATCCGGGGCGCGCGGCGGGGGGGCGGGGGTGGTCGCGGAGTCCGTTCGGGAAAAAAGAGAGCGGAGAGCGGACTGGACGGCGGGAACGGCGCCCGGGTCGGCGACGGCGACGGCCGCCACGCCGAATTCGGCGGCCTGCCGGGCTAGCAGCTCGGGGTTCCCGCCGCCGGACGCCAGGGCCACCACCCGGAAGCGGTCCGGGTTGCGCCTGATGATGTCGAGCGCCTGGGTGCCTATCGAGCCGGTTGAGCCGAGGATGACGACTTCGCGGGGGCCTGGGTTCCGGCCCGCCACGGCGCGGGCCGTCACCTGTGCCGGTGACGGCCCGCGACCGGGCGAGGGTCAGACGTGGTGCGCCAGGAGCCCGGCGGCGGCGATGATCGCCTGGCAGGCCACCGCCTGGCCGTACGCGCCTGGCACCGGCTGATCGGCGAAGGCGGCCGCCTCGAGTTCGCCCTTGATCCGCAGGGCCAGCGCGTCGCGCACCCGGTCCAGGCCGGTCAGCGCGGCGTTCACCGTGGTGAACTCGCGGTCGCCTGCGGTGTCGGACTCGACGGCAGCCGTCGACGCCTCCAGCGTGTAGTTGCCGAACTGGCCGACGCTGGAGTTCAGCTGCTTGTAGCAGGCCCCCAGGGTGGCCACCCCCGGACCGCTGAGCGCGTGGTTCGGGTCGGCCAGGAGCTGGGTGATGACCCGGCCGTCGTGCTCGTAGTCGTCCTTCAGCCCGGTCAGGTACATCAGCGTCGGCCGGATGTCGGTCTCGTCCGTCCAGGTCCCCGTGGTGCCGCTGTTGACTGCGACGATCTGGCCGCTGTCCGGGCCGGCCGAGCTCGGGCCCTCGTTGGGCGGCAGGCCGTCCAGGCCGAGGTGCTTGACGCCCGGGCCGGCGAAGGCGGCGTAGTTGGTGTTGATCTCGGCCGCGTAGTCGCCGTGATCCCACGCGAACCCGCTGTTGACCGTGACGCAGCCCGCCGCCGGGCAGGTGGCCGAGCCGCTGCTCAGGTAGTAGTCAGGCTTGGCGAACAGGGCGAACGTCGGGGTCCTGGCCGGGTCGGCGTTGACCATGTGCAGGATCGCCTCCTCGGCCGGGTCGGCGATGTAGTTGGCGATCTTCTGGGTGCCGCCCGCGTACGGGTTGACCGCGGTCAGCTGGGACACGTCGCGTTCCAGCGTGCGCACCGGCGGCGCGTTCGCGGCCGGGTCGCCGGTCACGTAGAACTCGGGCGCGGTGTCGTTCTCCAGGGTGAACGGCGTGGTGTCGTTCTTCTGGGTGGCGAGCAGGCCGGTCAGGTTGCCGGCCAGCTCACCGAAGCTGCCGGCCGGGTAGGTGCAGGCCACGGTCACGCCGTCGCAGCTGGCCGGGGTCGGCTGGATGGCCCTCCCGACGTTGGCGCCGGCCTCGTGGTCGCCCTCGTCGGAGGACAGCACGAACAGCGTGTTCGAGGTCGTGATGCCGTCGGCGGCCAGCCGCTTGAAGAAGGTGCCGAACGCGGCGTTGTAGTACGCCGCCTGCGCGACGTAGCACGCGGTGCCGCTGCCCAGCGCCGACGGCGCGCCCTGGCACGCGGTCAGGCCGGGGATGTCCTCGTTGCCGTGGATGTCGGCGATGTAGCCGTTCACCACGGGGACACCCGACTCCAGCAGGTCGGACATGTAAGCCAGCGTCTGTGAGGCGTTGATCGGGCCGAAACCGGGGAAACCGGGGTAGTTGGTCACGTACTCGCCGTTGATCTGGTTCCCGTTCTCGTCGACCAGGTTCCCGGCCGCGTTGGTGACCTGGTACCCGTTGCGGGTCACGTCGGGCGTGCCCGCGCCGAGCTGCGGCGCCACGTACTTGTGCCCGAACAGCGCCTGGTACCCGGTGTACCCGCCCGGCTCGTCCGGCAGGGAATCGGTCACCGCGGTCGGCGACGGGGCGGTCTGGCCGTACTTGACCGCCTGGGCGGTCGAGCAGAACGCGTTGCCCTGCGCGCAGTGCACGGCCAGGCCGACGTAGTCCGCGGTCTCCGGGTCCTTGTACGGATCGGGGTCGGCGGCGAGCTGCTGGGCTTCCGGGGAGTTGGCGCCGAACGCGTCGGCGATGTCCGGGGTGGTGTTCTCCAGTTCCTGGTTCACCGTGGCCACGTCGCCCACGTCACAGCCGGCCCGGGTGTAGGGCACCCACGGCGCCGGGGTGTTGGTGGTCGGCGCGACCGGGCTGGACGCGGTGGCCGGCGGCACCGGGGAGTAGACCAGGTTCGGGTTGGTGTCGTGCGCGGGGTTCGGGGTCTTGGATGTGTCGTTGACCGGGTCGGTCCAGTAGGCGAACGAGCCCGCCGGGTCGGTGGTGTTGTAACTGCCGTTGGTTCCGTCTTTGTTGTAGGCCTGGAAGCTGTTCGACACCGGCATCCCCTGCCGGTCGCCGTACAGCCCGGTGAACGTGGTCAGCAGGTCATCGGCGGTGTGCGCGATCAGCGGGGTGTGGTTGTTGGCCAGGAAGGTGCCGTTGCTCTCGAAGAAGTTGAGCAGGTTCGGCATCTGCTCCAGGTCGGAAGGGACGTTCGGGTTGTCGCGGAAGTAGTGGACGTTGTCGAAGGTGAGCTCCACCACGTGCTTGATCCCGTGGCCCAGGTGGCATGACGAGCTGGCGGCGGCCGCCAGCGTGACCTTGGATCCGCTGGCCTGGTGGGCTGCATGGGTCGTGGTCGTCGGGTTGCCGGTGGCGGCCATCGAGGTCCCGGCCAGGCCCAGGGTGCCGAGCGTGGCCGCCGTGCCAGCGGCCGCGGTGACCCGGAACCAGGTCGCCCGGCGGCCGGCCGGGCGGGTCACGCTGGGGTTACCGGGTGCTCTGGGGTCTCCAGGTCGGCGGCGGCGCACGTCCCGTCCTTTCCTCATGAGCATGTCCTCTCACGCGTGATGCGCGGCCCGCCAAGCCGGGGCCCGCGCCTGCTCACGATGCCACGCCTTCAGCCGGCTCAGAAGAGGTGCGAAGGTATCATTTTGTGCAAATTTGGTGGAACGCCAGGTGGACTAGGCGCTGAGCGCCGAGATCTGGCGGGCCAGGGCGAAGTCGGCGGCGGTCAGGCCGCCGGCCGAATGAGTGCTCAGCGTCAGCGTGACCTGATTCCACGCGATCGCGACGTCGGGATGATGGCTGGCCGCCTCGGCCAGGTAGGCGACGGCCCCGACGTACAGCAGCGAGTCACGGAAGTCGGCGCGCTCGGTGACGGTGGTAATCGAGTCGCCGTCGCGGGTCCAGGCCGGAACGGTGGACAGTTCGGCGGCTATCTGCGGATCAGTGAGAAGGTCCATGGTTCCGGCATACCATTCCCAGGTGACATCATCAGCGGAACGGCCCAGGCAGACCCCGCTGCACGCGGTGCATGAACGGCTCGGGGCCAGCATGACCTCCTTCGCCGGCTGGCAGATGCCGCTGCGCTACCGCAGCGAGACAGCCGAGCACCACGCGGTGCGGCGCGCGGCCGGCCTGTTCGACCTGTCGCACATGGGCGAGATCGCGGTGACCGGGCCCGGCGCCGGAGCGGCGCTTGACTACGCGCTGACCGGGTACCTGTCCGCCGTGCCGCCCGGACGCGCCCGCTACACCATGATCTGCGCGCCGGACGGCGGCGTGCTCGACGACCTCGTCGTGTACCGGCAAGGCGAGGCGGAGTTCCTGGTCATCGCCAACGCCGCCAACACGGCCACCGTCGTCGGCGCGCTCGCCGACCGGGCCGCCGGGCACGACGCTGCGGTCACCGACATGACCGACGACTACGCGCTGATCGCCGTGCAGGGGCCGGCCGCGGCCGGGATCCTGGCCCCGCTGGCCACCCTGGCCGACGGCGAGCTGACCGCGATGAAGTATTACGCGGGGGCGTTCGGCGAGGTGGCGGGGGTCAAGGGCTGGGTGGCGCGGACCGGGTACACCGGCGAGGACGGGTTCGAGATCTACTGCCGCCCGGAGGACGCCGAGCGGGTCTGGACCGCGCTGGCGGACGCCGGCCGGGGGTCGGGCCTGGTCCCGGCCGGGCTGGCGGCCCGCGATACGCTCCGGCTCGAGGCCGGCATGCCGCTGTACGGCAACGAGCTCGGCCCGGACATGACGCCGTTCGAAGCGGGCCTCGGACGGGTGGTGAAGCTCGACAAGCCGGGCGAGTTCGTCGGCCGCCAGGCGCTGGCCGCCCGCGCGGCTTCCGGGCCCGGCCGGCACCTGGCCGGGCTGACCATCGATTCCCGCCGGATCGCCAGGCACGGTTACCCCGTGTACGCCGACGGCGAGGCCATCGGCACCGTCACCAGCGGCGCCCCCTCCCCCACCCTCGGCGTCCCCATCGCCATGGCCTACCTTAGTAGCCCTCCCGCCAGCGCGGCGGGCGCTGTTCTCACCGTCGGCATCAGAGCAGAAGCTGTCCCCGCGCACCTAACGGACCTGCCGTTTTACTCCAGGAGACGATAACGATGAGCGTTCCAGCCGAACTTCACTACACCCCCGAGCACGAATGGGTGTCGGTGGAGGGCACGTCGGCGTCGGTGGGCATCACCGAGTACGCGGCCCAGCAACTCGGCGACGTGGTCTACATCTCACTGCCCACCCCAGGCGCGGCCGTCATCGCGGGTGAACCATGCGGTGAAGTCGAGTCGGTCAAGTCCGTCAGCGACCTGTACTCCCCGGTGGACGGCGAAGTCACCGAGGTCAACGCCGAGCTGGAAGACGACCCCTCGCTGGTCAACGCCGAACCCTACAGCTCCGGCTGGATGTTCCGGGTGCGGGTCGCCGCCGACAGCAACGGGGACGCGGCGCTGCCGCCTGACCTGCTGTCCGCCGCCGAGTACGAAGAGCTGACCAAGAGCGCGGGCTGACCCGGCCGGCCGGTTCCCTCCGCCCGGCCGCGGGCCGGGCGGAGGGAACCGGCTCAGTGCTTGCGGCGGCGCAGCAAGACCAGCGCCACGACCCCGACGACGACCGCGGCCGCGGCGGCGCCGGCCATCACGGGGTCGATCTGGCCGACCCGCAGGCGGACCTGCTGCATCGCCCGGTCCGCGTTCTTCTTCGGGCTGACCCGGTTGGTGATGGCGTCGATGGTGCGCGCCAGATCGGTGCGGGTGCGGTCGATGTCCGCCACCAGCGCGTCCTGATCTACCGGCTTCGGTTCGATCTCCGCGTCCGCCATTGCGTGCTCCGTTTCCTGGCCGCGGCCGCAAAGCTGGCCGGGCGGTGGTACCCATGCCCGTTCGGGGTAGAGGGGTTTATTTTGTCAGGTCCACGGCAACCTTTACATCACCTGGCGCTCGGGTAAGCCCGTGTTGCCATCCGGACAGCGGGACGCGGCGGCTGATCAGCGCGCCCAGCCAGGCCGGGTCGGCCGCGGCCAGCGCCTCGACGGCCTGCTCGTAGTGGCGGCGCGCCGCGCTCACCGTGCCGAAGATGGCCAAGTTCCGCAGCACCATCGACGCGCCGATCACGTCCGCGGGCACCGGCAGCGCGCGCTGGTCCGAGGAGATGCCGACCAGGCAGATCACGCCCGCCTGAGCCAGCCGGCCGGCCAGCTCGACGGCGAGCTCGCCTGCCCCGGTGCACTCGAGCACGACATCCGGCCGTAGCCCCAGGCCAGCCGCCGGGCCATGGTGGTAGGTCGCGCCGAGCGCCGCCACCAGAGCGGGCTTCGGGCCGTCCGTGACCCGGTCGAAGACGTGCACCTGATAGCCGCGCTGGACGCCGAGCAGCGCCGCCAGCATGCCGATCGGTCCGGCCCCGGTGACCAGCGCGACCTGACCCAGCCGCGGGGCGCGGGCGCGGATCGCCTCGATCTGCTCCCACGCCTTGGCCACGATGCTGCCCGGCTCGGTCAGCACCCCGAGGTCGCCGAGCGCGTCGGGCACCTTGATGGCGAACCGCGGCTGGACCCGCCAGCGGGTGGCGCCGTAGCCGTCCAGGCCGCTGATGCCCCGCTCGCCGTACTGGCCGTTCGCGCAGAAATCCCACTGGCCGGCGGCGCAGGCCGGGCACGGCACGGGATCCGGGCGGCGGACCACCCCGACCACCAGGTCACCGGGCTGGACCGGGGCGTCCGGCGGGGCCTGCAGGACCCGGCCCAGGGATTCGTGCCCGATGACCAGGCGATGACGGCCGGCCGCCGGCCGCCCGTGGCCGCTGAGCACCTCGCCGTCGGTCGCGCAGATGCCGACCAGCAGGCCCTGCGCCAGGACGGACCCTTCCGCGGGCGGCGGATCAGGCAAGTCGGCCGTCAGCTCCGAGCCGTCGCGGCCCGGGATGACGCTCATCGCCTTCATGGTGACCGAACTTATCCGTACCGGCCCCGGCCGGCCAGACGCGGCCCGGTCCGGGTGCGGGCCGGGCGGGGCGGGTGCGGGCCGGGCGGGGCGGGTGCGGGCCGGGTGGGGCCTGGGCCGTCGGCCGCGGGACCGGCAGGCGGCATCGACGCAGGGTGAGCAGCGTCTTACTATGGGCCGTAAAATATTCCATGAAGGTTGCCGTGAGGGGATGCCCTGGGCTGTCGCCCGGCTTGGGGCCGACCACTGGCCTGCTCGGGCGTGCCTGGTGCACGGATAACCTGGCTCCGTTCGTCACGACGACGGCGCGTGATCGCTTTTGCCGCTTGAGTGTCATCATGAACTGCTGCCTACCACGTTAAATAACGAAACGTCAGCCTATCGTGACGCTTCGATTCACGGATGCCCCGCGACTTGCGGATAATGCCGGGGCGGTTCTCCCCTGAAAAGGGGTCGCGGTGCCCGCGCACCCCTTCTATGGGGTGCAAGGGCCCCGCGACCCCCTCGGAGCCAGGGTGAGCGAGCCGGGGCGGGGAGGAGGGGGCGGGGGGAGGGGACTCGCCGATTGGGGAGGCGGTCCCGTGACGGTGCCGTTTCGGGCGGAGTCGCCGACCCGGCGGCGGTCTCGTGACGGTGCCGCTCGGCGATCTTGGCTGGCCGGTACCCGCCTCATCCGGTATCAGCCTGCAGGCGGCCGCAGATATGGGCCTACGGCCCGATGCGGCCGGGAGCGGACTAGGGCATCCTAGGCAGGTGGCAGAGACCGGTGGCCTGGCCGGGCGTCAGGCGCAGCAACCGCCGGGGCCGGGAGCGGGACGGCGGCTGACGGGCCGGCTCGGGGAGCTCGCGCTGGCGCGGAACGGGCGCTGGCTGCGGATCGGCGCGGTGGCGGTGGGCCTGGTGGCGGTGGTGGCCTACCTGCTGCCCGGGCTCCCGGCTCCCGCTGCGCACTGGCCGATGTGGGACGTCCGGGTGTACTGGTGGGGCGGGCAGCAGGCCGCCAGGGGCGCGGCGCTTTACGCGCCCAGGGCGCCCTATAGCTTCACCTATCCCCCGTTCGCCGCCCTGGTGTTCGCGGTGACCGCGGGCACCTCGACCGGCTTTCTCGAGATCGCCATCACCGTCGCGAGCGTCGTCGCGCTGGCCGGGTTGTGCGCGCAGTCGCTGGCCGCGGCCGGGCTGCCGCGGCGGCCGGAGACGGTGTTCGCGGTGACCGCGCTGGCCGCGACGACCTGGCCGGTCGCCTACACGCTGCATCTGGGCGAGATTAACCTGATCCTGGCCGCGCTGATCGGAGCCGACCTGCTGCGGCGCCGTGACGGCGGCTGGTGGCAGGGCATCGGCATCGGGCTGGCCTCCGGGGTCAAACTCACCCCGCTGATCTTCGTGGCGTACCTGCTCCTGACCCGCCGGTACCGGGCCGCGGCCACGGCCACCGCGACCTTCGCCGCCACCGTGGCCGCGGGCTTCGCCCTGCTGCCGTCTCAGTCCACGGTGTTCTGGCTGCACGGAGTGTTCTATAACCAGAGCCGGATCGGCAATACGGCCAACCCGTCCAACCAGTCGCTGGCCGGGGCGGTGGCGCGGCTCGCCGGAGGCACCGCCGCGGCCACGGCCGGATCCCGGCCGTGGTGGGTCGTCGCGGTGCTGCTGACCAGTGTGGCCGGCCTCACCATCGCCGCGTGGTCCCACCGGCGCGGTCACCGGCTCGCCGGAGTGCTCTGCTGTGCCATCACCGGCCTGCTGATCTCACCTATCTCCTGGACCCACCACTGGGTCTGGGCCGTCCCGCTGCTTGTGACGCTGGCGGCGGCGGCCTGGCAGCATCGGTCGTTCGGCCTCGGTTTGATCGCGGTAGCGGTCGCGGTGGTGTTCTGCGGGCATATCCCGATGCTGTGGCCCGGTCATCCGCCCAGCACGGAGCGGCTGGTGACCGGCGACCTCTACGTCCTGTGCGCCTTGGCCGTGCTGGCGGGCGCCGCGCTCACCCTGGCCCGCGAGCGTTACCAGTGCGGGCGGGGGGATTCGAACCCCCACAGTGTTGCCACCAACAGGACCTAAACCTGCCGCGTCTGCCATTTCGCCACGCCCGCGTGGCCGCTGATGCGCACCGGTAGCCACCGTACCGCTGCGGAACGGACGGCGGGGACGGGCTAGGCCCCGATCTCGGTGCGCAGCCGGGCGACGTGGCCGGTGGCCTTGACGCCGTACAACGCCTTCTCGATCGTGCCGTCGGCGTCGATCACGAACGTGGACCTGATGACGCCGACGGTGGTCTTGCCGTAGAGCTTCTTCTCGCCGAAGGCACCGTAGGCCTGGAGCACGGTGCGATCGGAGTCGGAGAGCAGCGGGAAGGTCAGCCCTTCTTTATCGCGGAACCTGGCCAGCTTGGCGGGCTGGTCCGGGGAAATGCCGAGCACCGCCACGCCCGCGTCGGTCAGCTCGGCGAGGCTGTCCCGGAAGTCGCAGGCTTGCTTGGTGCAGCCGGGGGTCATCGCCGCCGGGTAGAAGTAGACGATCACCCGCTGGCCGCGCAGCGACGACAGCGAAACCTGGTTCCCATCCGCGTCGGGCAAGGTGAAGTCCGGTGCCTTCTCGCCTGGTTCGAGCCGCTTGTCCGGCATGGCCGCCTCCCTTCCAGTCCGCCCGCCAGCATAGCCGGGGATCAGCCCGGCGGTGTGTCGACCTCCTCCAGGTAGGAGACACCGGCGGCGGCGTTGGGACCGTAACGTTCCCACTCCTCGCGGAGCCGGATACCGCCACCGCCGGGGCGGCGCAGGGGCGTGCTGTGGCAGCGGCCGCAGACTACCTCACCGTCCGCGAGCACCATGCTGTAGGCGAAGTCGAGCGTCCCGTCCGACCCGCAGCGGCCGGTCAGCGCGCCGCGCCGGACGTTGCCTCCGGGCGGCATCTCGGCCCAGAGCAGGTCGCCCTCCTGCCGGTAGGTGACGACGGGCCCGGTCTCGCCCTCGGGGCGGAAACGGCGTTCGTTGTAGCTGACCACTGCCTGCCTCCAGACGATCGCTAGCGGACTCTCCGACGAGCCTGCGGCACCAGGCCCGGGCGGTCAAGCTCCGGTGATGAACGGGGTCAGCGCGCGGAAGGCGCGGCCCCGGTGGCTGATCGCGTCCTTGGCTTCCGCCGTCATCTCCGCGGTGGTCAGGTCGAACCCGTCCGGCACGAAGATCGGGTCGTAGCCGAACCCGCCGGTGCCGCGCGGCGTCCGGGTCAGCCGTCCGTCGACCTGCCCGGTCACCACCCACTCCAGGGCCGGGCCGTCCGCGGTGGGGACGACCAGGGCGGCGGCGCAGACGAACCGGGCGCCGAGCCGGATCTCGGGCACATCGCCCAGCTGGGCCAGGACCAGGTCCAGGTTGGCCTGGTCGTCGCCGTGCGCGCCGGCCCAGCGAGCGGACAGCACGCCGGGCATGCCGTTGAGCGCGTCCACGCACAGCCCGGAGTCGTCGGCCACCGCGGGCAGGTGCGTGTGCGCCGCGATGGCCCGCGCCTTCAGCAGCGCGTTCTCCTCGAAGGTGGCCCCGGTCTCCGCGACCTCGGGCGCGCCGGGGAACGCGTCCAGGCCGGCCAGCCGGACCCGCGGGCTGGCCTGGGCCAGGATCCGGGCCAGCTCGCGCAGCTTGGCCTCGTTCCTGGACGCGAGGACCACCGTATTCCTGGACGCCAGGACCACCGTGTCATCGGTGCCCGAGCTAGCAGACATGGCGGCTCCCTGGCTGGACGAGGTTCGCGGGCGGGGCGAAGCTAACCGGCCAGCGCTTCACGCTGCAACCTGGTCAGCTCGCCGCAGCCGGCTACGGCCAGGTCGAGCAGCGCGTTGAGCAGCTCGCGACTGAACGGCTCCTGCTCGGCGGTGCCCTGGATCTCGACGAAGTCGCCGCTGGCGGTGCACACCACGTTCATGTCGGTCTGCGCGGCCACGTCCTCTTCGTAGCACAGGTCGAGCCGGGGCTCGCCGTCCACGATGCCGACGCTGACCGCGGACACCGAGGTGAGCAGCGGATCGCCCTTGGTCCGCTTGCGGCCCTTGAGCCAGGCCACCGCTTCGGCCAGCGCCACGTACCCGCCGGTCACCGCCGCGGTCCTGGTCCCCCCGTCGGCCTGCAGCACGTCGCAGTCGATGACGATGGTGTTCTCGCCCAGCGCCTTGTAGTCCACGCAGGCCCGCAGCGAACGGCCGACCAGCCGGGAGATCTCCTGGGTCC
Source organism: Streptosporangiaceae bacterium (assembly GCA_050013055.1). GTDB lineage: Bacteria > Actinomycetota > Actinomycetes > Streptosporangiales > Streptosporangiaceae > Palsa-504. Next base: position 9,972 of record JBEKGC010000206.1, on the reverse strand, counting down.
GGCCGCCGAGGCGGCCCTTGACCGACTCACGGTCGTTCCGGGTGTTGGTGGCCCGGGGCAGCATGGCGTACTCCGCCGCCAGCGCGGCACGTCCTCGGTCACGCTGGCCGCGCACAGCACCCGGGTGCGGCCAAATTCCACCAGCACCGACCCCTCGGCGTGGTCGAGCCAGCCCCGGGTCAGCTGCACCGGCCGTAGTTCGGTGACGGATCGTCCGTCGGGTCGTGACATGACGCACAGCCTATCGGGGCACGGCGGTCGCCGCTGGCCCGAGCACGAGGCCGGAGGTAGCCAGCGACAGCGGGCCGCGGAAGGCGGCGGACGCTTCGGCCAGCGACCGGCCCCGGTCGTTCCACGGCACCAGGTGGGTGAGCACGAGCTGGCCGACCCCGGCCCGGGCCGCGTGCTCGGCCGCCTGCCGCGCGGTCAGGTGCAGGTTGGGCTGGGTGTCCCGGCCGTCAAGGAACGACGCCTCGCACAGCAGCAGGTCGGCGCCGTCGGCCAGCCGCACCAGCGCGTCGGACTCCCCGGTGTCGGCCGAGTAGGCCAGCCGCCAGCCGTCATGCTCGACCCGGAACCCGAACGTCTCCACCGGATGGTTCATGTGATCGGTGCTGACCAGGAACGGGCCGATCTCGGTGGTGCCGACGGTGAGGTCGTGGAAGTCGAACCTGGGCGGCTCGGGGCCGACGCTCGGGCCGAGCTGGGGACTCACCCGGTCGGCCGCGCCCGGCGGCCCGTACACCGGGATCGGCGGCCTGGCCCCGTCCGGGGCGTACCGCCGCGCCACCCAGTAGGCGGCCAGGTCGATGCAGTGGTCGGCGTGCAGGTGACTCAGGCACACCGCGTCGATCCCGAACAGCTCCGCGTACCGCTGCAGCACCCCGAGCGCCCCGTTGCCCATGTCGATGACCAGGCGGAACCCCTCGGCCTCGAGCAAATAGCACGACGCCGGACTATCACGCCCAGAGCTGGCCTTCCAGGCGGGCTTCTGCTTCTTCCAGGGTGCCGGAGTAGGCGCCGGTGGACAGGTACTTCCAGCCGCCGTCGGCGACCAGGACCACGATGTCGGCGCGCTGGTGATCGGCGACCGCCTTGGCGGCCAGGCCGAGGGCCGCGTGCAGGGCAGCGCCGGCCGAAATCCCCGCGAAGATGCCCTCACACTCGATGAATTCCCTGGTCCGGCGCACGGCGTCCACCGACGACACGGAGAATCTGCTGGTCAGCACCGACTCGTCGTACAGTTCGGGGACGAAGCCCTCGTCCACGTTACGCAGGCCGTACACCAGCTCGCCGTACCGCGGCTCGGCCGCCACGATCTTGACCTCCGGCTTGTGCTCGCGCAGGTAGCGGCCCACGCCCATCAGCGTGCCCGTGGTGCCGAGGCCCGCCACGAAGTGCGTGATCTCGGGCAGGTCGGCCAGCAGCTCAGGGCCGGTCGTCTCGTAGTGGGCGCGGGCGTTCGCCTCGTTGCCGTACTGGTAGAGCATCACCCAGTCGGGATGTTCGGCGGCGATCTGCTTGGCCACCCGGACCGCCTCGTTCGACCCGCCGGCCGCGGGCGAGCCGATGATCTGGGCGCCGTACATCTCGAGCAGCAGGCGGCGCTCGGAACTTGTGTTCTCCGGCATGACCACGATCAGCTTGTAGCCGCGCAGCTTGGCCACCATGGCCAGCGATATGCCGGTGTTGCCCGAGGTCGGCTCGAGGATCGTCGACCCCGGGGCGAGCAGCCCGTCCTTTTCCGCCTGGGCGATCATGTAGAACGCCGCCCGGTCCTTGACCGAACCCGTCGGGTTCCTGTCCTCCAGCTTGGCCCACAGCCGGACCTCGCCCTCGGCGGGCGACGGGGACAACCGGGGCAATCCCACCATCGGGGTATGGCCGAGTGAATCGAGCAGGCTGTCGTAGCGCATGAACCCAGGTCCGTTCGGGATAAAAAAGTCAGCCGCCGGCCACCGCGGGCAGGACCGTGACCTTGTCGCCGTCCTTGACCGGGGTGGCCAGGCCGTCGAGGAAGCGGACGTCCTCGTCGTTCAGGTACACGTTGACGAAACGCCGCAGGGCGCCACCGTCGACCAGCCGGTCTTGCAGCCCACCGTGCCGTTGCTCCAGGTCGGTGAACAGCTCGCCGAGCGTGGACCCGGTCCCCTCCACCTGCTTGGCGCCGTCGGTGTACGTGCGCAAAATCGTCGGGATGCGAACCTCGATGGCCATGAACAACGCTCCACTTGTCGCTAGTGAGTCCTTGCCGTCCAACCTGCTCCCGGGGGAAATCATTCCACCACGGTGACCGGCTCCTCGGTGACCACGCCGTCGGCGATCCGGTAGGAGCGGAACTCGGCGACCTCCGGCTCCCGGGTCGAGACCAGCACGTAGTGCGCCTGCGGCTCGCTGGCGTAGGAGATGTCGGTGCGGGACGGGTACGCCTCGGTGGCGGTGTGCGAGTGGTAGATGACGACGGGTTCTTCGTCGTTGTCTTCCATCTCGGTCCAGACCCGGAACTGCTCGGCGGAGTCGAAGCGGTAGAAGGTGGGGGAACGTTCGGCGTTGGTCATCGCGATGAACCGGGCCGGGCGGTCGCTGCCCGCCGGGCCGGCCAGCACGCCGCACGCCTCGTCCGGGTGGTCCTGGCGGGCGTGGGCCACGATCTGGTCGTGAAGCTCGCGGGTGATGGTCAGCATGATCACTCAGATTAGGCCAGGGCCTGCACCAGCGACTCCTGGACCGCGCCGAGCCAGGCGTACACCTCATAGGCGGCCCACTGCGGGTCATCGGGCTTCAGCGCGCCCCACTGCTCCTCGAACTCCTCGGTGACGCCCAGCCGGACCCCCAGCGCGAGCCGGACGTCGTTCAGCGCCTTCAGCCAGGCCAGGGCCTGCTCCCCGGTGAGCTGGATGCGGCCGCCCGCCTCGGGCAGCGTGGCCAGCATCTGCCGGGCGACCTCGTACTTGGCGCCGCGCAGCGCGGGCTCGGTGTACTTGCGGAACTCACCGGCGGCCTCCGGGTCGTCGGAATACGCGTCGGGCAGCAGCCGGGCCAGCACCGGATCGTCCGGGGCCTGGACGGCACCGGGCGGGTGCAGCATCGCCTCGAACTCGGCCAGGTCGTCCGGCGGGCCCGAGCCGTCTGGCCCTGAGCCGCCCGCTGGTCCTGGGGGTGACTCGGGCTCGACCAGGGTCATGATCTGGCCGACGAGATTACGCAGCAGCGACGCTTCGGCCGCGGCGAGCCAGGCGCGAGCACCGCCGCCGCGGACCGACCGGAAGGGTTCCAAGGTGTCGTGGCCTAGGTGTCGTGCCGGACGGTGGCCCACAGGCCGTACCCGTGCAGGACCTCGACGTTGTGTTCCATCGCTTCCCTGGCCCCGGCCGCGACGACCGCCTTGCCCTTGTGGTGCACGTCCAGCATCAGCTTGGTCGCTTTCTTCTTCGGGTAGCCGAAGACGTGCTGGAAGACGTAGGTCACGTACGACATCAAGTTCACCGGGTCGTTCCACACGATGGTGACCCAGGGCTTGTCAGATACCGGATTTTCCGCGGATCGTGGAAGATCCACCTCAGCGGGCGCCGCGCTCGTCACAATCCACCTCCTACTCCGTAGTCTTCCACCTGTGACCAATCCCGTGAACTACCCGGCCTACCAGCTTCCGGCCATCGACTCGCCCGGGACGGCCCCGCTTGGGACAGCGCCCCTTGGGACGGCCCCGCTTGGGACAGCGCTGCTGACCGACCATTACGAGCTCACCATGCTGCAAGCCTCACTGCGGAGCGGTGCGGCCCACCGCAGAGCCATCTTCGAGGTCTTCGCCAGGCACCTGCCGCACGGTCGCAGGTACGGCGTCGTCGCAGGCACCGGGCGGGTGCTCGATGCGCTCGAGCGGTTCCGCTTCGGCCCGGCCGAGCTGGAATTCCTCAGCGGCGCGGGCATCGCGGACGATCCGACGCTGGCTTTCCTTGAATCCTACCGTTTCAGCGGGAACATCTGGGGTTACTCCGAAGGGGATTGTTACTTTCCCGGCTCGCCGATCCTCGTGGTGGAGGGAACGTTCGCCGAGGCCGTGCTGCTGGAAACCGTCACCTTGTCCATTCTCAACCACGACTGCGCGATCGCCTCGGCCGCGTCCCGGATGGTGACCGCGGCCGGCGACCGGCCGCTGATCGAGATGGGCTCCCGGCGGACCCACGAGCAGGCCGCGGTGGCCAGCGCGCGGGCCGCCTACATCGCCGGCTTCGCCTCCACCTCGAACCTGCGCGCCAGGTGCGACTACGGGGTGCCGAGCGCGGGCACGAGCGCGCACGCGTTCACGCTGGTGCACGACAGCGAACGGCATGCGTTCATCACCCAGCTCGAGGCGCTCGGCCCGGACACCACGCTGCTGGTGGACACCTACGACGTGCCCCGGGCGGTGCGGACGGCGATCGAGGTGGCCGGCCCCGGCCTGGGCGCGGTCCGGATCGACAGCGGAGACCTGCCGGTGCTGGCCCGGCAGGTGCGGGCGCTCCTCGACGAACTCGGTGCGGTCGATACCCGGATCGTGCTGACCGGCGACCTGGACGAGTACTCGATCGCGGCGCTCGCGGCGGTGCCGGTGGACGGGTACGGCGTTGGCACCTCGCTGGTCACCGGGTCGGGCGCGCCGACGGCGGCGCTGGTGTACAAGCTCGTGGCCCGTTCGGCGGACAACGGGCCTTCGGGTGACGGCGACGGCTCCGGCGACGGCTCCGGTGACGGCGAGTTGCAGCCCGTGGCCAAGAGGTCGGTGGGCAAGCCGGGGCGGGGCGGCCGCAAGTGGGCGGTGCGGCACCGGGACGAGCACGGCATCGCGCTGAGCGAGCGGATCAGCCTGGCCCCGCCGGAGACCGGGCCGCTGGACCGGGAACTGCTCGTGCCGCTGGTGGTGGCAGGCGAGATCGTCGGCCGCGAGCACGCCTCGGCGGCGCGGGCGCGGCACCGCGAGGCGCTGGCCGAGCTGCCGCCGTACGCGCTGCAGCTGTCCCGCGGCTACCCCGCCATCCCCACCGTGTTCGAGCCCAACGGCGAGGAGTTTTAGGTCAGCGTCCCAGGCGGCACGTTTAGCCGGCCGTAAATCCTGACGTCTTTAGCCCGGCCGTAATCCCTGACGTAACGATCGCCGCACCCGTCCCGGCCGCCCCCAGAAGAGGCAGTTCCCGGGCCCCGGTCGCCCGATTTGGGTGGTGAATCCGGGCTTCGTGGTGGATCGGGTGCACGGGGATGCACCAAATACTCCGTGGAACCCGGATCCACCACCATTTTCGCCAGGGCCCGCCGCACAACAGCAACTCACGTATGGTCCAGCCACACGGATCAGGCCCAGCAGATGCACGGCGTGATCTTCAGCGCCTCGTTCGCGCGGTGGGGCGCACCGGCGCCGGGCGTGACCGCGCAGTGGACGCCGCTCGCCGGCCCGCCGCCCCGCCGCTCGCCCGCCCCGCCGCTCGCCCGCCCCGCCGCTCGCCCGCCCCGCCGCTCGCCCGGACCGGGTCTTTTTGTCAATAAAACCTATTGACTTAATAGACAATGGGTTTAAAGTAGTGCCATGGGTCATCCCGAGCCGCTCGTAGCGCGCCTATACACCGACCTCGCCCCGCAGAGCCGTCGGTCTAGCGCGACCTGTCAGGCATCCAGCGCCGATCAGAGCTGAGCGGGGCAGACCCTGGGTACGGCGGCCGACGCCCGCGGTCGGCGCGGGCCTGATGCCCGAGGGCTCCGCGACCCGGGGCTCAGCGTATGCCGTACGCCGTCATGAATCCAGTTCGTTCCATCGAAGGCGGGTCTATGCCTGAAACCGCAGAGACGGGCCTTAGCGCCAGCGACCAGGCCGAGCTAACAAGCGCCGAGCTAACAAGCGCCGAGCTAACAAGCACGGTCGTGACGAGTCGCGGCGGGGTGCTGGCGGCGGCGCCCAGGTCGCCGGGCCGCCGCAGCCGAAGCCGCCGCTGGTATCGCCTGGTCAGCCCCGTCGTCGTGGTCGGTCTTTGGCAGCTGGCCAGCAGCACGGGGATCCTGCCGGCCAGCAAGCTGGTCTCGCCGGCCTCGATCGCGCACACGGCGTACACGCTGGTGGTCACCAACTCGCCGACCTACGGGACGCTGCAGGAATCATTGCTCGTGTCCTTCGAGCGATGGGCGGCCGGCTTTAGCCTCGGCATCGTCATCGCCGTGCTGCTCGCGGTGGCCACCGGGCTCAGCCGGGTCGGCGAGGCGGCCGTCGACCCGATCCTGCAGGCGCTGCGCAGCATCCCGCTGCTCGGGCTGATCCCGCTGTTCATCGTCTGGTTCGGCATCGGAGAGCTGCCGAAGGTGCTGTTCGTCCTGCTGTCGGCCCTGTTCCCGATGTACCTCAACACGTTCGCGGGCATCCGGGGGGTGGACAGCAAGCTCGGCGAACTCGGCCGGGTCCTCGGGCTGCGCAAGGTCGAGATGATCCGGCACATCGTGCTGCCCGGCGCGCTCCCGGCGGCGCTGACCGGGCTCCAGCTGAGTGTGGTCTCATCCCTGCTCGCTCTTGTCGTCGGCGAGCAGATCAACGCGACAAGCGGGCTCGGCTTCATGATCACCCAGGCCCAGCAGTTCCTGAACAACAGCGTGATCATGGTGGCGCTCATCGTCTACGCGATCCTCGGCCTGCTCCTGAACGGCGCGGTGCGCCTGCTGGAAAGGAAGGCACTGGCATGGCGTCGCGACTTCGGGCAATAGACCATTCGGCCGAACGGGCCGTGGTATCTCCGCCAGCTCCCGGCGGGCCGGCCACGGCGGCTTCCGTCCGGGGGCTGAGCCGCGCGTTCGGCGGCCGGACCGTCCTTGACCGGCTCGACCTGGACATCGCGGCCGGGGAGTTCGTCGCGCTGATCGGGCGCAGCGGCTCGGGCAAGTCCACGCTGCTGCGCGCGCTCGCCGGTCTTGACCAGGAGGTGACAGGCGAGCTCTCGGTCGCGGGTCCTGTGTCGGTCGCGTTCCAGGAACCCAGGCTGGTGCCCTGGAAAAAGGTGCTGGCCAACGTCGCGCTCGGCCTGCGGGTCGCCGATCCGCAAGCCAGCGCCCGCACCACGCTGGAGGAGGTCGGGCTGGCCGAACGCGCTTCCGCCTGGCCCGCGACGTTGTCCGGCGGCGAGGCGCAGCGGGCGTCGCTGGCCCGGGCGCTGGTCCGCGAGCCGCGCCTGCTGCTGCTCGACGAACCGTTCAGCGCGCTCGACGCGCTGACCCGGATCACCATGCACCGGCTCGTGCTCAGCCTGTGGACGCGGCACCGGCCGGCCGTGCTGCTCGTCACCCACGACGTGGATGAGGCCATCGCGCTCGCCGATCGCGTGCTCGTGCTCGGCGCGGGGCGGATGACCCACTCCTCGCCCATCACCGTGCCGCGGCCACGGGACCGTGACCATCCCGACCTCGTCGCCCTGCGGCTCCAGCTCCTAACAGAACTCGGCGTTCCGGCCGGGGAAACCAACTGACCATTTTAAGGGAAAAGACCATGAGACCGAAGTTCTATGCCGTCACGGTGCTCGCGTTGGCGGGGCTCGCCGCCGCCGCGGGCTGCTCCTCCGCATCGTCCTCGTCGACGAGCGCCGGGGCTACCGCCGCGAGTACGGCCAGCCCGTCGGCGTCCAGCGCGGTGAACCTGTCCGCGGTGACGCTGAACGTCGGCGACCAGAAGGGAACGGGCGCCGAGGCGGTGCTGACCGCGGCCGGCCTGCTGAACACGCTGCCCTTCCATGTCCACTGGTCCGATTTCACCTCAGGGCCGCCGATGCTCGAGGCGATGGCCTCGGGCGCCGTCGACATCGGCGGCGTCGGCGACGCACCGCCGGTCTTCGCCGCGTCCGGCGGTGAGCAGGTCGAGATCGTCGGCGCCCGCCAGACCAACGGGGACCAGGACGCGGTCGTGGTGCCGAAGAACTCCCCCATCACCTCGATCCAGCAGCTCAAGGGCAAGAAGATCGCCTACGGGTCGGGCAGCTCGGCCAACTACAACCTGCTGACCGTGCTGACCAAGGCGGGGCTGACCACCAAGGACGTCAGCCTGGCGAACCTGCAGCCGGCCCTGGCCCTGGCCGCGTTCACCTCAGGCGACGTGGCCGCCTGGGACATCTGGCCGCCCTACGTCCAGGAGGTCGTCGCCGACGACGGCGCCCGCGTGCTGGCCACCGGGTCCGGCTACGGCAGCCCGTACTCCTTCGAGGTGGCCGCCAAGGCCGCCGTGGCCAACCCGGACAAGGCCGCCGCGATCAAGGTCTACCTGACCACGCTGGACAAGGCCTACGTCTGGGCGGCGTCGCACCCGTCGGCCTGGGCCACCGCCTGGGGCAAGGCCGCCGGGCTGCCGACGTCCATCATGAACGTGGCCGCGAAGGTCGACGCCACCACGCCCGCCCAGATCACCAGCGCCACCGTCTCGGCCGAGCAGGGCCTGGTCAACCAGTTCTACGCGGCCGGGCTCATTCCGAACAAGGTCAACATCTCGGACTACATCACGGACGAATTCAACAGCACGGTCGGCGGCTAGCCGCTCGTTCACCTCGAGGACGGGAGCAACCATCATGACGTTGACCTTCGACTGGTTCCTGCCCACCTCGGGTGACGGCCGGACGATCGTCGGCCGGGGGCACAGCATCCCCCTGGCCGGCCCGGCGGGCGCGGCCGGCCCGCAGCGCCCGCCTGACCTGGATTACCTGGGCCAGGTGGCCAGGTCGGCGGAGCAACTCGGCTTCGCCGCGGTGCTCACCCCCACCGGGACCTGGTGCGAGGACGCCTGGCTGGCCACCGCCGCGCTGATCGGGCAGACCTCGCGGCTGAAGTTCCTCGTGGCCTTCCGGCCCGGGCTGATCTCCCCCACCCTGGCCGCCCAGATGGCGGCCAGCTACCAGCGCCTGTCCGGCGGCCGGCTGCTGCTCAACGTGGTGACCGGAGGGCAGGCCGACGAGCAGCGCCGGTTCGGCGACCACCTGTCGCACGACGAGCGGTACGCCCGCACCGGGGAGTTCCTGGCCATCGTGCGGGGCGCCTGGACCGGGACGCCGTTCGACTTCGACGGCGAGTACTACCAGGTGACCGGGGCCACCGTGATGGCACCGCCTGAGCCGGTGCCAGGCGTCTACTTCGGCGGCTCCTCGACGGCCGCGGGTCCGGTCGCGGCCAGGTACGTGGACACCTACCTGACCTGGGGCGAGCCGCCGGAACAGGTGGCAGGCAAGCTGGACTGGATCCGCGGCCTGGCGTCGGCGGAAGACCGGGAGCTGCGCTTCGGCATCCGGCTGCACGTGATCACCCGGGACACCGAGGCCGAAGCCTGGGCGGTCGCGAACACGCTGCTCGCCCACATCGACCCGGCCGAGATCGGGAACGCTCAGCAGGTCCTGGCCGCCAGCGAATCGACCGGCCAGGACCGGATGCGCGCCCTGCACGCGTCCTACCGGCATGGCGGCAAGATGAGCGACCTGGAGATCTACCCGCACCTGTGGGCCGGGGTCGGGCTGGTGCGCGGCGGCGCGGGCACCGCCCTGGTGGGCAGCCACGAGCAGGTAGCGGATCTGGTCGAGGAGTACGCCGCGCTCGGCATTTCCGAGTTCATCATGTCGGGCTACCCGCACCTGGAAGAGTCGTACTGGTTCGGCGAGGGCGTGCTGCCCGAGCTGCGCAGGCGCGGGCTGTGGCTGCCGCCGGGCGCGGGTGAGCTCCCTGCCACCGGGTCCGGGGTCACCGGGTCCGGGGCCAACGGTTCGCGGGGCCAGCAATTCGCGGGCCGGACGGGGCGCGGCTAACCTGCTCGCATGCCCGTTAACTACGCGACGTTCGCCGCCGTGCTCAGGGACCTGGACGTCCCCGGGTCGGTACAAGAGCTGCCGGAGAGCGCGCCGACGGCGGCGGCCGCGGCCGCCCAGCTCGGCTGCGAGGTCGGTGCGATCGCGAACAGCCTGGTGTTCAGCGCGGACGGGGCGCCGCTGCTCGTGA
>JBEKGC010000205.1:0-16025 GCA_050013055.1 Streptosporangiaceae bacterium | reverse complement strand
TCGATGAACTGCTCGAAGTCGACGGGCTTGGTGATGAACGCGTTGGCGTGCAGGGAGTAACTCCGCAAGATGTCCTCCTCCGCCTGGGACGTGGTCAGCATGACCACGGGAATGAGCAGCAGGTCCGGGTCCTGTTTCAGCTCGGCGAGCACTTCCAGGCCGCTGCGGCGGGGCAGGTTGACGTCGAGCAGGATCAGGCCGGGACGCGGCGCGTCGGCGAACGGGCCGGTCTGGCGCAGGAACTGCAGCGCCTGCTCACCGTCGCTGACCACGTGCAGGGGGTTGCGCACCTTGAAATGCTCGAAGGCCTCCCTGGTCATCAGGACGTCACCCTCGTCGTCCTCCACCAGCAGCACGTCGACCAGCCGGGAGTTATCAGCCATCGGTTTCCTTGTCTTGGGACGGGGCGCCCAGCGCCTCGGCGGGCATCGGCAGCGTGAACTCAAAACGCGTACCGCCGGTAAAGCTCGTGTCCAGCCAGATCCGGCCCCCAAAGTACTCAATGATCTTCCTGGTCATGGCCAGGCCGATGCCGGTACCCGGGTACGCGCTGCGCTCGTGCAGGCGCTGGAAGATGACGAAGATCCGGTCGGCGTACTCCGGCTCGATCCCGATACCGTGGTCGGTAAAGGAGAACAGCCAGAAGTCCCCGTCCGGGCGGACCGTGATCTGTACCCGCGGCGGCTCCTCGCCGCCGAACTTCAGCGCGTTGCTGAGCAGGTTCTGGAACACCGCGGTGAGCAGCGGCAGCTCGCCCAGGACCAGCGGCAGGTGCCCGCTCTCGATGGTGGCCGCGCTCTCTTCCATCGCCGTGGCCAGGTTGGCCCGGGCCTGAGCCAGGGCGGCGTCGCTTGAGACCAGGGCGGGCTCGCGCGCGGACCGGCCGACCCGGCTGTAGGACAGCAGGTCGTTGATCAGCGCCTGCATCCGCTTGGCCCCGTCGACGGCGAACTCGATGTACTGATCGGCGCGGGCGTCGAGCTGCCCGGCGTAACGGCGCTGCAGCAGCTGGGTGAAGCTCGCCACCTTCCTGAGCGGCTCCTGCAGGTCGTGCGAGGCGATGTAGGCGAACTGCTCGAGCTCGGAGTTGGACCGCTGGAGCTCCTCGGAATGAGCCTGCAGCACCGTGTTCGCGTGCTGGGTGGCGGACAGCTCCTGCAAGATGCGCGTGCGCATGGTGTTCACGTCCGCGGCCAGGCTCGTCACCTCCCGCGGCCCGCGCAGGCTGACCTCGTGCCCGAAGTCGCCGTCTGCCACCTGGCGCGCCTGGGCGGCCAGCTGGTGCAGCGGCCTGATCGCGGTCGCCCGCAGCCCGAGCGCGAGCAGGACCACGATGACCGCCAGGCCGGCCGCGATCGTGACGAGCACGACATCCAGGACGGTCGATGCGTCGTTCAGGGCCGCGATGGCCCGGCTCCTGGCGGTCTGGATGTCCGTCTCCAGCGTGGCGATCTTGACCCGCAGCGCGTCGAACTCCGCCTTCCCTGCGACGATGCCGGGACTGACCACCGGTTTGCCGCTGCGGCGGACCGCGGCGATGGCCGGTTCGGCGTAGTGGACACGCCAGGAATGCGCCTGGGTAGCCGCGCTCGTCAGATCGGCCCTGGTCACGGGGGGAAGCTGGCCGGACTCGCTCTTCAGGCTGGCGATCGCGGCCTTCTCCGCGTCGTAACCCTCGGTGTAGGGGGCCAGGAAGGCCGCCTGGGCGCTGAGCGCGTACCCGCGCACGCCGGTCTCCTGGTTGAGCAGCGCGATGTCGAGCTGCTGAGCCTGCAGGGCAGCGGGATCGAAGGTATCCACCACCCGGGCGCGATCACGATGCAAGGTGAGCAGGGCGATCCCGCCGGCCGCCACCGCGGCGACAGAGAAAATCAGCAGGGCCGTGACCGCGACGCCCACGATCCGGCTCAGCGGCCAGCGTTTCGCCGCGCCCGCGGTGGTGCTGACGCGGTCCGGCGCAGCGCTCACCGGCCGTCCTGAGCGGAAAAGCCCAGGACGAGGACGGCCAGGTCGTCGTCGAGGTCCTTGCCGTTGAGCTCGCGGACCTGCGCGATGACCTGGTCGAGCAGCTTATCGTCGGCCGGGCGCGGGCCGCGCAGCGCGTCCCTGATCAGGTCCATCAGGCGTTCGCTGCCGAGCCGCTCGGACCCCTGGCCGATCCGGCCCTCGATCAGCCCGTCGGTGTAGAGCATGATGGACCAGCTGCCCTCCAGCCGCACCTGGGTGCCCGGCCATTCCCTGACGTCGCTGAGCCCGAGCGGCGGGGAGGGCAGCGTCGGCAGCTCGCGGACCTCGTCCCGGGTGATCAGCAGCGGCGGCAGGTGGCCGGCCATGCGCACCCAGGCGGTGCTCCGGTCCGGGTCCACCGACACCATGCACAGCGTGGCGAACATGGTGTCGTCTTGCCGCTCGTGGCCGAGCAGCTGGCTGAGGGTGAACAAGATCTCATCAGCGGGCCGCCCGGCCAGCACCAGCGCCCGCCAGGCCACCCGCAGGCAGACGCCGAGCGCGGCTTCGGCCGGGCCGCGGCCGCAGACATCGCCGATGAGCGCGTGCACCCACTCGTCGGCCACCTCGACGACGTCGTAGAAGTCCCCGCCGAGCAGCATGTGCTGGCCGCCGGCCAGGCAGCGCGCCGACACGCTCAGCCGCGCGTCGCCGAGCAGCGGCGACGGCAGCAGGCCGCGCTCGAGCCTGGCGTTCTCCTGGGCGTGGAGCTGGGCCGTGTGCAGCTCCCGCTGCGCCTCCTCCGCGCGCCGCCGCTCCATCGCGTAGCGGATGACCCGGTGCAGCGTGTGCCCGGCGACCTCGCCCTTCACCAGGTAGTCCTGCGCTCCGGCCCGGACCGCCAGCTCCCCGAGGTACTCGTTGGCTTCCCCGGTGAGCACCACGACCGCGGCGTCCGGCTCGAGCTCGAGCAATTGCCGCAGGCCGTTCAGGCCCTGCGAATCCGGCAGCCCGAGGTCGAGCAGCACGCAGGCCGCCCCGGGCAGCAAGGGCTTGGCCTGGCGGAGCGAACGGGCCCGCTGCACCGCCACCGGGGCTCCCACCTCGCTCAGCAGCTCCTCCACCAGCAAGGCGTCACCGTCGTCGTCCTCGACGAGCAGGACCTGGTCCTGGCTGACCGGAGAGGCCGCGGCCTGGAGTTCAGCACTACTTGTCATCAAGACCTACATCTGGGTAGTCGCCGGTGAGGCGTCGGATGCGACATTTGTGGATATACCATCATGCACGCCTGGTCGCGCGACCGTGACACTTCCCGGCCACGGCTGGAGTTAGGTCTGGATCCCGGTCACGAAATGGCTAAATCGCCTGCGGGAAGGTAAATACCCTGCCGGGGTCGTAGCTGCCCTTGACCTGGGCCAGCCGGTTGTAGTTGGCACCGTAGTAGGCCTGCCGCCAGTTGGTCAGGGCCGGGTCGATGTAGTTCTGGTACGCCTGGCCGCTGGCGTACGGGCGCATCGACTGCCAGAACGACTGCTGCCACGCGTGCTGACGCGCCACCCCGGCGGCCGCCGCGCCCGTCGGCCAGGTGGTCGTGTACTGGGCCTGGAACAGCGCGTCGCGGTGCACGAACGCGGTGGCGCCAGGGGCGACGCGGTTGACCGCGCCGCCGAGCGCGTCGAACGCTATCCCGCCCGCCCCGCCTGACGCGCCGCTCACCCGCTGCAGGCTCTGCACGCCGGACAGCAAGGTGCCGATCCCGCCGCTGCTCAGCGGCTTGGTGAAGAAATCCGACTTGGCGTACTTGGCTGGGCAGGTGGCACTCGTTCACGGTCAGGCTGGCGCAGCCCGCCTCGACCAGCATGGCGTGCAGCCAGGACGGGCTCACCTCGAGGAACGGCGAGGACGGGTCCTCGCCCACGGCGGCGTACAGCTTCTCCAGCTGGGCGTACGCGGCGCTGGTGCCGCCCAGGTAGGTGCCGCCCACCTGGATGGTCGGGTTCGACCCGCCCGGCGCCGCGGCCAGGTGCAGGTTCGACCACAGCTCGTCCGGCGCGTGCGGGGCCCACGACTGCCAGGCCGAGATCACCCGGGCGGCGGCGGACCAGGGCCAGGACAGGAAAAACAAGATGATCTCGGACGCCGGGTAGGTGCGATACGTGAACGAGGTGACCACGCCGAAGTTGCCGCCGCCACCACCGCGGCAGGCCCAGAACAGGTCCGGGTTACTGCTCGCGCTGCACGTCCTGACCAGGCCGTCGGCGGTGACGATCTGCAGGGAGGTCAGGTTGTCGCTGGTCAGGCCGTAGGCACGGGAGACCACCCCGACGCCGCCGCCCAGCGTCAGCCCGGCGATGCCGACCGTGGGGCAGGACCCGCCCGGCACCACCCGGCCGTGCGCCGACAACCCGTTGTAGAAGTCGGCCAGGCGCGTGCCCGCCCCGACGGTCGCGGTGCTGCCGCTGACGTTCACCCCGGCCATCGGGGTCACGTCCACGATCAGCCCGCTGGTTGAGGACCAGCCGGCGTAGCTGTGCCCGCCGGACCTGGCCGCGACCGGCACCCCGTACTTACGCACGAACGCCAGGCAGGTCGAGACGTCGTGGGGATTGCGGCAGTAGGCGATCCCGGCCGGGTGCAGCGAGTCGAAGCGCGGGTCGAATTGCCGTTTGGCGACGGCGTAGGCGGCCTCGCCTGGCCGGACCAGGGTTCCGGACAGGTCGTGCCCAAGCGCCGTCCAGTCCGCGGCCGAGGGGGGAACCCCGGAACCCCCGGCGGAGCCGGCGGCCCGGCTGGCGGCGCTGCTGCCTGTGCTGCCTGGGGAGCTGCGGGCGGTCGGGCCGGCCGGTGTCGATCGGCTGTTCCCGCTGCACGAGGCGAGCAGGCCGGCGCCCCCCGCCGCCACGGCGAACCGCAGGAACGCACGGCGCCCCCTGGGGTCCGCGCCGTGGCTTCCGGCTTGGCTCATCGCCCTTCGCCTCCCTGCTGAGCTGTTCTCCGAGCTTCCCAGCCGAGCTCGCAGCGGTAAAGACGCCGCTGGGCGGCAAACAGTTGGGGCCGGCCCTGAGCGCGGTTCACCCGATATTTACTTGCCTGTTTGCGCCAGCGGAATATAGTTAAGTTACTCAATCGTTTAGTGACTCAGGTAATAGTTGAAGGCTCACACAGCCGGACGGAGGTGAGCACAGATGGAAGAGCAGCCAGGGACGGCGACAGCCGTAGACCAGGCGCAGGACGCCGGGTCAGCGGGGTCACGGCCTGACGACCAGCTGAACAACCAGATCAGTGACGTGTTCACCGACCTGATCAAGCATGCCCACGACCTCGGGCAGAAGATCGCGACCGAGAACGGGCTGGCCGGCAGCGACGCCATGGCCCTGTTCAAGCTCGACACCCCGATGACGATGAAGGAACTCGGCCAGCGCATGGGCTGCGACCCCTCCTTCATCACCACGGTCGCGGACGCACTGGAAAAGCACGGGCTGGCCCGGCGGGAACCTTCCGTCAGGGACAGGCGCAGCAAGAACATCGTGCTCACGCCGGAAGGCGTGAGCGTCAGGGAGCGGATCTGCGCCGAGATGATGGCGCGGGCTCCCTGGTGTACCGGGCTCGATACCAGCGAGCGCCGCTGCTTGCTCGGGCTGATGCGCAAGATGCTCAGATCGCGCGGCGGGAGGTGAGGCGTCACATCCGCGGTCGCTATGTCGTCATATGCGATGAGAGTCACACGGCACAACCGTCATAGCTGCGGATGACGGCTACACGGGGAGGAAGAAGCTCACCGGGGACAAGCACCACGGCCCGTTCGGCTTCATAACAACCTCAAACAGGATTACGGCGGGTGACCTCGGCTCTGGCCGGTCACGACGCTAGTTCGTCACGCCCTCAAACTAGGGAGATTGTCTTGTCCGCCACATCACCAGACACGGGGCGGCCCACCCGGGAGGTCAGTAACGGGGCGGCGTCAAACGCCGCCGAGCTGCCCGGCCAGGGCGCGCCGCAACGGCGGCTGGGCCTGGCCCTCGCCGTCATCGCGACGGCACAACTGATGGTCGTGCTTGACGCGACGATCGTCAACGTCGCCCTGCCGCACATCCAGACCGCGCTCGGCTTCTCCGGCACCAACCTGGAATGGGTCGTCAACGCGTACGCGCTGGCCTTCGGCGGGTTGCTGCTGCTCGGTGGCCGGTCCGGCGACCTACTGGGGCGCCGCCGGATCTTCATCTTCGGCATCTTGCTGTTCTCGCTGGCCTCCCTGCTCGGCGGGTTCGCCACCGACCAGGCCTGGCTGCTCACCGCGCGGGTGGTGCAGGGCATCGGCGGCGCGTTCGCCGCGCCCACGGCGCTGTCGCTGATCGCGGTCACCTTCCCCGAAGGCAAGCCGCGGAACCGCGCGATGGGCGTCTACGCCGCGATGAGCGTCTCCGGCGCGGCGGTCGGCCTGATCGCGGGCGGCCTGCTCGTCCAGTACGCCGACTGGCGCTGGGTGCTGTTCGTGAACGTGCCGATCGGCCTGGTGGTCGCGGCTCTCGCGATCCGGGTGCTGCCGGAATCAGACCGGCGGCGCGGGCGCTTCGACCTGCCGGGCGCCATCACCGGCAGCCTGGGCCTCGGATTGCTCGTCTACGGGCTGTCCAACGCCGCCACCAGCCAGAACGGCGTCTCGCACTGGGGCGACACCAAGGTCATCGTGTCGCTGGTGGCTTCGGTGGTGCTGCTGGTGGCGTTCGGGTTCATCGAAGTTCACAGCAAGCACGCGCTGGTGCCGATGCGGGTGCTGCGCAGCCGGGACCGGACGGGCGCCTACCTGATCAGCTTGTGCGTGGGGACCGCGCTGTTCGGCATGTTCTTCTTCCTCACCATCTTCGTGCAGGAGGTGTGGGGGTACAGCCCGCTCCGCACCGGTATCGCCTACCTGCCGATGGTCGTCACGATCATGGTGGCGTCCGGGATCGCCTCGCAGCTGGTGGCCAGGATCGGCGCCCGGCCGCTGATGCTGGCGGGCAGCGTGATCGCCACCGGCGGGCTGTTCTGGCTGTCGCGGCTCAATGAGCAGAGCCACTACGTCTCCGGGCTGATGGGGCCGATGATGGTCACCGCGCTCGGGATGGGGCTGATCTTCGTGCCGCTGTCGCTGGTCGCGCTGGCCAAGGTGGCCGACAACGACGCGGGCGTGGCCTCTTCGCTGCTGAACACGGGCCAGCAGGTCGGCGGTTCGATCGGGCTGGCGATCCTGGGCACGGTGGCGTGGAGCGCGGTCTCGAACAACATCCGGGCGCAGGCGGCCGCGGCGGCGAAGCATGCCACGGTGCACCTGACCGGGGCCAAGGCGGCCGCGGCGGCCAAGGTGGTGACCGACCATGCCCTCTCGGTCGGCTTCGCCAAGGGATACGAGGTCTCGGCCGGGATCGCGCTGCTCGCGCTGATCATCACCGTGGCCATGATCCGGGTCAAGCGCGAGGACCTGGCCGGGATCAACCCGATGGCGGCACCGGTCGACTGAGCCCTGAGCCCTGAGCCCCGCGGCGCCGGCCTTGGCTTCGGCTTCGGCCCGGCGTCGCGGGGCGTGGCTTTACCGGGCTGGCATACGATCGTTTCGTTGTCTAGCCGGGAGGTACCGCTCACCATGGCCGCAGGACTGTTTTACGTCTATACCGAGCCCGGTTCGGTCGACGAGGCGGAGTTCCACGACTGGTATGACCACGAGCACGGTCCGGCCCGGCTGGCCGTGCCCGGGATCCGCACCGCCTACCGGTACCGGGCCCTTGATGACCTGAAGCCGCCGTGGCTCGTGCTGTACGACCTGGACAGCCCCGAGGTCATCGACAGCGCCGCGTACACGTCGCTCGGCGCGCGGGCCAGCGCCAGGGACAAGTCCGTCGCCGCCGGGCTGGCCACCCTGGATCGCCGCGTGTACGAGCAGATCAGCCTGGACGGCGCCGCACCCGACCCGGTGTCCCCGGTGATCCTGGCGGTGGCGCTGTCCGTGCCCGCCGGCGCCGAGGACGACCTGGACGCCTGGTACACCGACGAGCACATCCCGATGCTGCTCGACGTCCCCGGCTGGCTGCGGATCCGCAGGTACCGGCTCACCCGCAGCCTGGATTCACCTGGACCGGAATTCCTGTCCGTGCACGAGCTAGCCGGCCCGCAGGTCCTGGACGAATCCGGCTACCGGGCGGCGATCAGCACGCCCTGGCGCGACCGGGTGGTGGCCTCGGCGCTGCGCCGGGAGCGGCGGGTGTTCGGCTTCCGCAATGCGATCGCCGCCGGCTGACGGCCGGGCGCTCCCGCCGGCTGACGGCCGGGCGCAGGGCTCTACACTGGCCCGGTGGCTTCCCTTAACGATCCTGACGTGCGGGCGTTCCTGGCACAGGGCACCCGAACCGGCAAGCTGGCCTACCTGTCGTCCAGCGGGCGTCCGCTGGTCACCCCGATCTGGTTTATCGTCGATGGCGACAACCTGGTGTTCAACACCGGTGCGAGCACGGCCAAGGGCCGCGCGCTGACCCGGGACCCGCGGGCCACGCTGTGCGTGGACCTGGAGCAGCCGCCGTACGGCTTCGTCCAGGTGCAGGGCGAGGCCGAGCTGTCAGAAGATCCGGCCGAACTGCTCCGCACCGCCACCGCGATCGCGAGCCGGTACATGGGGGCGGAGCGAGCCGAGGAGTTCGGCCGCCGCAACGCGGTGCCGGGTGAATTGGTGGTGACACTGCGGCCGACCCGGGTCCTCGCCGCGTTCAACCTGACCGGCTGATCGAAAGGATCGGGGTCATGGTGGAGCCTTACCAGGCGCTAGGCCTGGTGCCCACGATGCGAGGCATCCGGCACCGCGGCGAGATCGCCGCGAACATCGAGCATCTTTCGCACTTGATCAAGGCAGCGTCCTGGCTATCCAGCCTGGACCTCCCGGTGCGGCTGATCGCCATCCCCGAGGGCGCCCTGCAGGGGTTCAACGACGAGGTTCTCGACTCCGACCACGAGACGTTCGCCCGGGAATGCGCGATCGACGTCCCCGGACCCGAGACCGACGCGCTCGGCGCCCTGGCCCGGCAGTGGCACGTGTTCCTGATGGGCCAGGCCAAGGCCAGGCACCCGGAGTTCCCCGGCCGGTTCTTCAACGTGGGCTTCATCTTGAACCCCGAAGGGGAGCTCATCCTGCGGCATCACAAGGTGGTCCCGCTGCTGCCGGTCGAGCACTCGGTGACCCCGCACAACGTCTGGGACAAGTGGATCGAGCTGTACGGCCGCAACCTGGACGCCTTCTACCCGGTGGCCGACACCGAGATCGGCCGGCTCGGGTTCCTCATGGCCAACGAGGGCTCGTATCCGGAGAACGCCCGCGGCCTGGCCATGAACGGCGCCGAGGTGGTGTACCGGGGGCCGTATCCGCACCCGCACGTCGGCAACGGCCTGTTCGAGGTGCAGAACCGGGCCCGGGCGCTTGACAACAACTTCTACCTGATCGCCTGCAACGTCGGCACCTACTACCTGAACGCTGATTCCGATATCCCGATCGACACCTTCGGCGGCGGCTCGGCCGTGATCGACTACCGCGGCCAGATCGTCGGGCGGCACGACTACAGCGGCGGCTCCTCCTGGGTGGCCGGGACCGTCGACGTCGGCGCCCTGCGTCACTTCCGGGCCAGCGCTCAATGGGACAACTGGATCAAGGACCTGACCACCGAGCAGTACCAGGTCATCTACGAGCAGCCCGTCTACCCCAAGAACCTCTACCTCGAGCGGGCCCCCTACAACCACGCGGACTACCGCCGCGAGGTCATCGACCGGCAGATCGAGCTCATGCACGAGCGCGACATCTGGCGCCGTCCGGACCAGGGCTGAGGCTCAGCCCCTACAGGCCGAGTCGCCTGGACAGGTCGGAGGCGAGCATCCCGGACGGGTCGAATTCGGCCCGCAGCTTGGCGAACTCCGCCAGCCGCGGGTACATCTCGGCCAGCACCCCGGCCGGTACCCGCGAGTCCTTGGCCAGGTAAACGCGGCCGCCCGCGTCGGCCACGAGCCGGTCGAGCCGGTCAAGCAGCCGGTCAAGGCCCGGCGTCCTGGCCGGGAAGTCCAGGGCGAGCGTCCAGCCGGCCATCGGGAACGACAGCACCCCCGGGTCACCCTCGCCGAACCGCTTGAGCACGGTGACGAAGGACGGCGCGTGGGCCTGGCTGACCAGCTCGAAGGACCGGCGCACCGCGGCCTGCGCGGCGAAGGGCACCACATACTGGTACTGCCGGAATCCGCCCGGGCCGTAGACCCGGTTCCAGTTCCTGATCCCGTCCAGCGGATGGAAGAACGTCCCGATGCTCTGCAGCTCCCCGGTCCGGGCCCGCGGTGCCTTGCGGTACCACGCCTCGTTGGCCAGGCCCACGGTGTAGCGGTTGATCAGGCCGGGCGGGAACCCGGCCGGCACGCCCACCCGGGCGCCGGGCCGGAACGCGAACGGGTCGGCTCGGTCCGCCGGGTCCAGGTCTTCGAGGTCGGCGAAGTCGCCGCTCGTGACCACGGAACGGCCCAGGTGAGCACCCCGGGCCGCGCTGTCCGACCAGGCCACCGTGTAGCCGAAGCGGCGATCGTGCTCGGCCAGGGTGGCCATCGTCTCGTCGATGTCAGCGGTGCGCACCGTGTCCACCCGGACCCGCGAGGTGGCGACCCGCTTCAGCTGGACCGTGGCCCGCACGATGAGCCCGGTCAACCCCATCCCGCCCGCCGTGGCCCAGAACAAGACGGGATCAGACTGCCGGGTGACGGTGCGCACCTCACCGCCGGGCAGCATGATGTCGAACGAGGTCACATGGCTGGCGAAGCTGCCCGCCACGTGGTGGTTCTTGCCGTGCACGTCGGCGGCGATGGCCCCGCCGACGGTGACCTGGCGGGTGCCGGGAGACACCGGCACGAACCAGCCGGAAGGCAGCCCCGCGACCATCAGCTGCTCCAGGCTGACCCCGGCCTCGCAGCTGGCCAGCCCGGTCGCCGGGTCCAGGTCGACGAGCCGGTTCAGCCGCGCGGTGGAGACCACCACGCCGCCGCCGCACTGCGCGGCGTTGTTGTAGCTGCGGCCGAGCCCGCGGGCGATCAGGCCGGCCGAGGCCGCTCCGGCCCGCAGCAGCTCGGCGGCGCCGGCGACGGTGGACGGCTCGGCCAGTTCGGCGTCGGACGGCGATATCCGGCCCCAGCCGGTGAGGGTGACGGTGCGACCTGGCGTGGGGCGAGATGGCGTGGTGCGGCTCGGCATGGTCCTGCATGTTACGCGCCGCTGCTCCGCAGCGGTAACGGCGCGGGTCGCCGCTGGCCCCGCGCGGCACCGGTCGCGGGCGGCTCGTGGCGGGCGGCGGGAGAACCACAGTCCGTTCGGGAAAAATATGATCTTGATCTTCCGAACGGACCTGGGCTCACGCTTTCACGCTTTTGCGGGCGGCATCGTAGACGGCTTTCTCCACCGTCCAGATCGCGGTGGTGAGCGCGTCGAATCGGTTCAGGGCGCGCCGCGTCAGGGCGCAGTCTCCGGCGCCCGCGGCCGCGATCGCGTCGTCGGCGGCGGCGGCGAGCCGGGTCAGCCGGACCCGGAGCAAGATGTCCGCGGCATGGGCGGCTCCGCTCACGTCGGCCGCGGCGCGGGCCGCGGTTTCCGCCTCGGTGAGGACGGCCTGGGCCGCCTGGGCGATCTGCACCACGACCCGGCGGGTGAGCATCGTGTCGGCGTCGTCACGGGCGATCATCCGCAGCCCGAGCAGGTGCGGCTGGCTGCGTGCCTGGTGCTCTTCTATCGTTTCCATCGTTCCGGCGAGAGCCAGGTCCGGATGGCCTTCTGCGGCTAGCATGACCCTAATCTGAGCACCGCCGCCGGCGGCCACTAGAGACCAACGTCCCGCCGATGCGCGCGCCGCCGGTCAGACCGCGTGCAGGCCGGCCGCGGTGAACTCGGCGCGGACCCGGTCGAGCTGCCCGGCGGTCGGCGGGGTCACCTCCGCGCAGCGGTAGTCCAGCCCGAGCGCGGCGTACTTGGCCGCGCCGAGCCGGTGGAACGGGAGCACGTCGACCCGTTCGACGTTCCCGAGGGACCCGGTGAACTGGGCCAGGGCCGCGACGTTGGCCGGGGCGTCGGTCCAGCCGGGGACCAGGACGAAGCGCACCCAGACCGGCTGGTGGCGGGCGGCGAGCCTGCGGGCGAACGCGAGCGTCGGGGCGATGCTGCCGCCGGTCACCCGCCGGGCGATGGCCCGGTCGAACGACTTGATGTCGAGGAGCACCAGGTCGGTGGCGTCAAGCAGGTCGTCGTCAGCGCGGGCGCCGAGGTAGCCGGAGGTGTCGAGCGCGGTGTGCAGGCCGAGGTCCTTCGCGCCGGCCAGGACCGCCCGGGTGAACGCGGGCTGCAGCAGCGGCTCGCCGCCGGAAACGGTCAGCCCGCCGCCGGCCGCGCCGATGAACGTGGTGTACCTGCTCGCCTGGGCGAGCAGGTCGGCGGCGCTCATCCGCCGCCCGTTCCGGCCGTGCCAGGTGTCCGGGTTGTGGCAGTACACGCAGCGCAGCGGGCAGCCCGCGGTGAACACGACGAACCGGGTGCCTGGTCCGTCGACGCCGGTGGACAGGTCCCAGGAGTGCACGGAACCGGTGATCTCGGCCGGCCCGCCCTGCGCCTGAGGCGGGCCGACGGCTTGTCGGGTGTTTGGGATTTTTGGGATGGTGGCGGTCATGACTAGACCGAGTCGTGGAAGGTCCTGCTCACGACGTCGAGCTGCTGTTCGCGGGTGAGCCGGACAAAGTTGACCGCGTACCCGGAGACCCGGATCGTCAGCTGCGGGTAGCGCTCGGGGTGATCCATGGCGTCGAGCAGGGTGGCGCGGTCGAGCACGTTGACGTTCATGTGGAAGCCGCCGCACGCGACGAACCCGTCGAGGATGCCGACGAGGTTGTCCGCCTGCTCGCCCGGGGTGCGGCCGAGCGCGGCCGGAGTGATCGTCTGGGTCAGCGAGATGCCGTCCTCGGCGTGGCTGTACGGCAGCTTCGCCACCGACATGGCCGCGGCGACCAGGCCGTGCTTGTCCCGGCCGTTCATCGGGTTGGCGCCAGGCGCGAACGGCGCTCCGGCGGGCCGGCCGTCCGGTGTGCTGCCTGTGTGCTTGCCGTAGACGACGTTGGAGGTGATGGTCAGCACCGACTGGGTATGCAGCGCGTCCCGGTACGTCTGGTGCTGGCGGACCTTATCCATGAACGTGCGGACAAGCCACACCGCGATATCGTCGGCGCGGTCGTCGTCGTTGCCGTAGGTCGGGAACTCCCCGTCGGTGCGGTAGTCGACCACCAGGCCGGTGTCGTCGCGGACCGGCCGCACGACCGCGTACTTGATCGCGGCGAGGGAGTCGGCGGTGACCGACAGGCCGGCGATGCCGCAGGCCATCGTGCGGAGCACCTTGTAGTCGTGCAGCGCCATCTCCAGCCGCTCGTAGGCGTACTTGTCGTGCATGTAGTGGATGACGTTGAGCGCGTCGACGTAGGTCTTCGCGAGCCAGTCCATCATGGTGTCGAACCGGGCCATGATCTCGTCGTAGTCGAGCACGTCACCGGTCAGCGGCGGCAGCGCCGGCCCGACCTGGACGCCGCTGTTCTCGTCCCGGCCGCCGTTGATCGCGTACAGCAGCGTCTTGGCCAGGTTGACCCGGGCGCCAAAGAACTGCATCTGCTTGCCGACTCCCATCGCCGAGACGCAGCAGGCGATGGCGGTGTCGTCTCCCCACCGGTCCCTGAGCAGGTCGTCGGACTCGTACTGGATCGAGCTTGTATCGACGGAGACCTGGGCGCAGAACCGCTTGAACCCGGCGGGCAGTTGCGGGGACCACAGCACGGTCAGGTTCGGCTCAGGTGCGGGCCCGAGGTTGTACAGGGTCTGCAGGTAGCGGAAGCTGGTGCGGGTGACAAGCGGGCGCCCGTCGCGGCCGACGCCGCCGATCGACTCGGTGACCCAGGTCGGGTCGCCGGAGAACAGCTGGTCGTAAGCCGGGGTGCGCAGGAACCTGACGATCCGCAGCTTGATCACGAAGTCGTCGATGAGTTCTTGCGCCTGGCCCTCG
The DNA here is from genome assembly GCA_050013055.1 of Streptosporangiaceae bacterium. Classification (GTDB taxonomy): domain Bacteria; phylum Actinomycetota; class Actinomycetes; order Streptosporangiales; family Streptosporangiaceae; genus Palsa-504. Next base: position 2,004 of record JBEKGC010000205.1, on the reverse strand, counting down.
GTGAGCCGGCCCGCGCGCAGGTCGCGCTCGAGGTACACGTCGAGGAACGTCGAGGTGCGGCCGAGCGACATCGCGGCGCCGTTCTGCTCCTTGACGGCGGCCAGGTAACCCAGGTACAGCCACTGGATGGCCTCCCGGGCCGTCGCGGCGGGCCGGGACACGTCGTGCCCGTAGGAGGCGGCCATCTCGACCAGTTCACCGAGCGCGCGGATCTGCTCGGCGAGTTCCTCGCGATCGCGGATGATCGCGGCGGTGGACGGGTGGGCGTCCAGGGCCGCCTTCTCGGCCCGCTTGACGTCGATCAGCCGGCTGACGCCGTACAGCGGCACCCGGCGGTAGTCGCCGATGATCCGGCCACGGCCGTACGCGTCGGGCAAGCCGGTGATGAGGTGAGAACGGCGGGCGGCCAGGACGTCGGCCGGGTAGGCGTCGAAGACGCCGTCGTTGTGGGTCTTGCGGTACTTGGTGAAGATCTCCTCAACGGCCGGGTCCAGGGTGTAGCCGTAGGCGGCGAGGCTCTGCTGCACCATCCGCAGGCCGCCGTTGGGCATGATCGCGCGGCGCAGCGGCGCGTCGGTCTGCAGGCCGACGATCAGTTCGTGCTCAGCGTCGATATAGCCGGGGGCGTGGCTCGTGATCGACGCCGGGGTGTGGGTGTCGGCGTCGTAGATGCCGCGGGCCTGCTCGTCGGGGAACATCGCGGTCAGCCGCGACCACAGCGCGCTCGTCGGGCCGACCAGGAACGCCGCGTCACCGGTGTACGGGGTGACGTTGGCCTGGATGAAGTCGCGGACGTCGATACGATCTTGCCAGGAACCGTCGGCGAAGCCCTGCCACGGGTCAGCGATGATACCGCCGGTCTCGGTCCGGATCGACTCCATGGTCGTGCTCACGATCTTTCCTCTCCGCACCGGATCCCCACGGTGCCCTAACATTTTGTTCTACCTTCAAACTTATCCCGCCTGGCGCCGGGACGGCGGGGCCTTTCGGCCCTAACTCGTGGCCCCAAAGACACCTTGACCTGGTTTTTTGGTCCTGCCGTGAGCGCAGGGTCGCTCAGTGTAACCGAAGCCCGGCCACGCGCCGCCCGAAGCTGGCCGACCGGCCCTGTGACTTTCGGCCCGGGGATTTATGCCCAGGTCTATTTTCTGCCGCTGCCGGGACTTTTTGCGGAAACGCCCAGGTGACAAATACCTGGGCCCTTTTCCCTAGGTCTTAATAGTAGGCACTATGCCCAGCCCGAGTAGGTAGAATGGCACTTACAAAGCAAGCAACGATCTGAGATAGTAGTGGGTGTCGGGGAGCTAGCGGAACAGAGGCAAATCTCATGGCACTAATAAGGTCACTCGCCAAGGCCGTGAATAAGGCCGGAAAATGTCCGCCCAGGATCCTCTCACGGAGCGCGGCAGCGACTGTAGCTGCGGGCACGGTAGCCGCGGTGATGCTTATGGCAGCACTCGGCGGGGGCGCCTTCGCGTCCACCACGGCCCTGCATCCGGCTAAAGGCGCCACCGCTGGGTTCATCCACGTCTGCGGCACGAGAATCTGCCTGGGCAGCCAGCCCTACGTTATCCATGGGGCAACCGCCTACGGCGCTTACGGCCAGTCTTCCGCGGAAATATCGCTGGCCAAAAAAGGCGACATTAACACGCTGGAGCTCGTCGAATTCGACTCGAAATATCACAAGCTATCAGACACCATGTCATCGGCGACATGGACAAGGGTCGACAAGTTTGTCGCGGCCGCGGGCCAGGCCGGCCTGCACGTCATTCTTAATTTGAGTGAGTACGGCCAGTCCCTGCAAGCTTCCGGCCGGACACCCACGACAGCCAACTGGGAAAGCTATCTTAGCTTCATCGCGAACCGCACGAACTCGGTCACAGGCGTGCAGTATAAGAATGACCCGACTATCGCCATGGTTGAGATATTTGGCGAGATCTGCTACCCGGGCGAAAAAGATTCAGTCTGCCCCGCCGGGACGAGCGGCACCGCGAGTGAAATGCA
>JBEKGC010000204.1:0-13553 GCA_050013055.1 Streptosporangiaceae bacterium | reverse complement strand
GCCGTTGCAGATCAAGGGGACCGGGCTGGCCGGCATCTTGATGCTGCAAGGCACGCTGGACCCGGCCACCCCGTACGCGGGCGCCCAGGACGCGCACAAGCTGCTGCCGTCCGCGCGGATGGTGGTGGTCGTGGGCGGCGGCAACCACGGGCAGTCGCTCGAACAGCCGTCCAACTCCTGCGTCGAGGGCTACCTGAACGCCTACCTCGGCACCGGCGCGTTGCCGCAGGCCCCGGGGCTGACCAACGCAACCTGCCCGGCGGTGCCCGCACCGACGCCGGGCAGCTCCCCGTGAATAGGCGCGGATAACAATGGCGAGGGTATGTCCAGGATGAGAATTTCCCTCGCTATTGTCCGGTGTACGCTGAGGCTATGTTGCGGGTAAAGCCGCCGTGGTCTGGCTCGGTCCGGCAGCTCGAGGAGCGGGACCGGAACGCCGCACTGGCGATCTGCGACCGCGATCCGGTGACGAACGTGTTCGTGAGTTCCCGGCTGCGCGCCCTCGGCCTCGAACCTGCCCGGCTCGGTGCGCAGATGTGGGGCCACGCGCCCGGCGGGCGGCTGGAGTCGCTGTGCTACGCCGGCGCCAACCTGGTCCCGGTCAACGCCACCCCGGACGCCGTGGTGGCGTTCGCGGACCGGGCGCTGCGGCAGGGCCGGCGCTGCTCGTCGGTGGTCGGCCAGGCCAGCGAGGTGCAGGCGCTGTGGGCGTTGCTGCGACCGCAGTGGGGCCCGGCCCGCGAGGTCAGGCCCGTGCAACCCGTCATGGTCACCTCCGGGCCGCCGCTGGTGCCGGCCGATCCCGGGGTCCGCCGGGTGCGGCCGGACGAGATCGACATCTTGTGGCCGGCCTGCGTGGCCATGTTCACCGAGGAGGTCGGGGTCTCGCCGGTCATCGGGGACGGCGGCGCTTCCTACCGGGCCCGGCTGGAGCAGCTCATCCGCGGCGGCCGGGCGTTCGCCCGGATCGAGGACGGCCAGATCGTCTTTAAGGCGGAGATCGGGGCCGTCACCCCGCAGGTGTGCCAGGTGCAGGGGGTGTGGGTGCGGCCCGAGTGCCGCGGCCGCGGCCTGGCCGCGCCGGGCATGGCCGCGGTCGTGGTCGAGGCGGCGCGGTCGATCGCGCCGCAGGTGTCGCTGTACGTCAACGACTTCAACGAACCCGCCCGGGCGGCGTACCGGCGGGTCGGCTTCACCGAAACCGGCCGGCTCATGTCGGTGCTGTTCTAAAACAATTCCGCCGAACGAACCGTGGTGTTAAGTCGCGGTCACGGATCTTGCGCAGGTAGTCGACGATCGGCCCGAAGGCGTCCCTGACCTCGCCCTGCTGGCGCGGGGTCAGCCGGTCGATGAAGTGGCGGCGGACGTGGTCCACGTGGTCGGGCGCGACTCGCCTGATCGTGTCCATGCCCGGTTCTGTCAGCACGGCGAAGGTGCCGCGCTTGTCGCCTTCGCAGGTGTCCCGGCGGACCAGGCCGCGGTTTTCCATCCGCGCTATCTGGTGCGAGAGCCGGCTGCGTGACTGGCTGGTGGCGTCGGCGAGCTCGGTCATCCGCAACCGGTTATCAGGCGCCTCGGACAGCTCCACCAAGATCTCGTAGTCGCGGCCGGTCAGCCCGTGGACGTTCAGGTCGCGGTCGAGCTGGCGCATGAGCAGCTGGGACAGGTTGACGGTGGCCCGCCAGGCCTGCTGTTCGTCATCAGTCAGCCAGCGCGGCTGGCCGTTTGTCCCGGGCACAGTTATGAATCTACCCGTGCCGCCCCGGGCGCAGCGACAGGGTTAACGCCCCGGCCGGGCGGGACGGCCCCGGTCCTGGTGACCGCGGGCCGCCCCGCCCCTCCCCAAGTAACCGGGCTTGCGCCAGCTGGACCTGACAGGCGTCCAGCCGCTGGCTGGCGAGGTTCGCATGCCGGGTAAGTCCCAGCTCGCGCAGCAGCGGCAGGCAGGCCTCCAGGTATCCGACGGCATGCCAGGGCTGCTCCATGGCCCGATGGCTTTCCGCGATCTTGAGCAGGCACAGCGCGTAGGAACACGACGCTCCCAGCGCCTTGAATCCCCGCGCGGCCTGCTGGTACGCCTCGATGGCCGCATCGGGGTGGCCCAGGCCATTGTGGCTGTCGCCGAGCATGTCAAGGAAATACGCCTTGTCCTGCTGCTGCCGCACAGCAGGCCCGGCCGGCCCCGAGAACTCCAAGGCCCCCAAATCCGCTGGCCCCAAACCGTCTGGCCCCAAACCGTCTGGCCCCAAACCATCTGGCCCCAAACCATCTGGCATTGTCATGGCGGCCCTTCCGGCGCTCTAGATGTCCCCACATCCGCCCGACGTGTCATTAATTTGTCCCGCCCCAAGCCTGTTCTCGCCCGCACCACGAGAACAGGCATACGATAGCTGACTAATATCGCGCTTAGTTCTCAGCTTTGCCCAACAGAAACCCTCGTCCATCATCACCGAGGAGACCGTGGCTCAGGTAACGCCGGCTACGCCCGCAGGGGCGCAAGCGGCCGCCGCATACCTGCGCGAGCTGCTCCTGCGTCCGGGCCGCTACCGGCGCAAGTGGCAGCAGTACGCCGAACGAAGCAGGCAAGGACAGGTCAACCAGCTCGCGGTCGCCGAGGTGCTGGCCCACTACCTGTGGGAGCACCCGCGGGCCGGGGGCGATACCGACGTGCTGCCCAGGCAGCTGAAGGACACCGCCTCCCGGGCCCTGTCGGGCAAGCTGCTGTCCAAGGCCACGCTGAGCCTGTTCGTGGACGCGTTCGGGTTCGGCGCGCTGGAGCGGGAGCAGCTGCTGAAGCTGTGGGAGGGCTCGGCCCACGTCCGCGTGCTGTCCGGCCCGCGGGCGATCAGGGACGACAAGGCGGCCACGCTCGGCCGCCCGCGCCTGAAGACCCTCTCCCTGCACGATCACCACTACCTGGGCCCGGACGGCCTGCCCGCCAGGCACCGGGTCATCCATGTCATCGAGGCGGTGGTCGACGGGCTGGACCTGGTGCCTTATCGCGCCGACACTAATGCCCTGACCCTGGAGGTGGGGCAAGGCTTCAGTGGTCTGGCGGGGCCCTTTTACCAGCCGCTGGCCGAGTTGTTCGTGGTGGATATGGTGCTCGCTAAGCCGCTCGCGGCCGGCGAAACGGCCACGCTTGAGTACTCGACGAATTTTCATTACGCCAAGCCTCCCGCGCCTGAGTTCCGGCGCGTGGTGCAGTACGGCGTGGAGAACCTCGATATACGCGTGGAGTTCCATCCGGACAAGCTGCCTCGCACCCTGGTGTGGGCGGTCTGGGACGGGATGGACGGCCCCATCGTGGAGCGCGAGCCGGTGGAACTGGACAGTCAGTTCGCCGTGCACCGGTACCTGCGGCTGGCCGAGAAGACGACGGTCGGCTTTCACTGGGATTGGTAGCTCGCCTGACGTTTTGCTCCTCCGCCGGGCATGACACGATCTAAAGCGTGCGGAAGGACGAAGGCGCGGCCACCACGAGCGCCGAGTTGCGCGCCCATAACCTCGCCCGGCTGCTGCGCGCGGTCCACGACGGGGCCGGGCAGCTCACCCGCGCCGAGCTCACCCGGCAGCTGGCCCTGGCCAGGGGAACGGCCACCGTCCTGGTCAGGGAGCTGGCCGGACGCCAGCTCATCGAGGAACGGCCCAGCCCGGCGGACGCGCCCGCCGACGTCCGGGTGCAGCGCACCAGGGGACGCCCGACCGGGGTGCCCTCGGCGCATCCGGCCGGACCCGTCGCGTTCGCCGTCGACCTGCGGGATGACTCCTTCACCCTGGCCGTCTTCGAGCTGACCGGGCGGAGCCGCGTGCTCGACCGGGCCGAGCGGGGCGCCTCGTCGGGCACCGCGATGATGGCCGAGGTCGCGGCCCGGCTCAGGCTCCGCCGCCGCCAGTTCGGTCACCGGGTGGTCGGCGTCGGCGTCGCGGTCCCGTCGCCGGTGGACGGCGGCACGATGGTGCAGCCGACCCTGGCCGACTGGCAGGACGTCGACGTGGCCGCGGCCTTCGGCCCGGCCGGGCTGGCGGGGGAGCCTGTGCTGGCCGAGGAGCCGGTGCTGGCCGGCAACGACGCCACCTTGGCCGGGCTGGCCGAGGCGCGCCGGGGAGTGCTGCGGGGCGTCTCGGTCGCGTTGCACCTGCACGTCGCGGTCGGCATCGGCGGCGTGCTGCTCGTCGGCGGCCGGCCGGTGACAGGCGCGCGCGGTTCGGCGGGCGAATTCGGGCACATGCCGCTGGCCAGCGGCCTGGAGGCGTGCCGGTGCGGTTCGGCGGGCTGCTGGGAGCTCGACGCGGGCGCGCGCGGGCTGCTCCGCGCGGCCGGCCGGGCGGAGCAGGGCGACCGGATGCTCGCCGCCGAGCAGGTGATCGCGGCCGCGGCCACAGACCCGCGCTGCGGCATGGCCCTGACGCAGGTGGCCGGGGCCCTCGGCCGCGGCATCGGCGCGCTGGTGAACGCGCAGGACCCCGAGGTGGTCGGCCTGTCCGGCCTGGCCGCCGAGATGCTGGCGGCCGCGCCGGCCGCGGTGCAGGCGGCCTACCTGGCCGCGCTGATGCGGTTCAGGCGGCCGCAGGCGCCGCCCCTGCTGCCGTCCACGCTGGGTGACCTGGGCGTGCTGACCGGCGCCTCCGAGCTGGTCTTCGACGCCTTCCTCACCCCGCGCGGCCTGGGCGCATGGCCCCCGCAGGCCCGGAAAACCGCGTGACTTCCGCGCCGTGAACTGGTAAGTTCCCGTCCTCGTGGCTGCGTCAAGTTCACATGCACAAGACCATCATTCCAAACGATCCGGCGTTGATCCCATCCTCACCGCTGAGCGCACCGAGTTGCGACGCTCCCGGGAATTCCTGCACCTCATGCGTGAGGATGTCCTGTCCCTCAAGGCCATGGGCGGCGACCCGGTCTCCGAGGAATTCCTCAAGGCCGACCTGTACCACCGGGCCGAATCGCTGAAAGACATCCCGGACACCCCGTTGTTCTTTGGCCGGCTCGACTACGCCAGCCCGCCCGAGGCCGCCCGCGACACCGGGGCATCCCAAGCCGGGGAGTCGCTGGCCGGGCAGGACTTTCACATCGGCCGCAGGCATGTGCACGCCCCCGACGGCACCCCCGCGGTGATCGACTGGCGGGCCCCGGTGTCCAGGCCGTTCTACCGGGCCAGCGGCGCGGACCCGATGAACCTGGCGCTGCGGCGCCGGTTCGGCTTCTCCGGCGGCGAGCTGACCGCCTATGAGGACGAGCGGTTCAGCGCCGGCCGTTCGGAGAAAAAAGACAACACGCCAAGCCGGATCTTGCTTGATGAGATCGAGCGGCCGCGGTCGGGGCCGATGCGGGACATCGTCGCCACCATCCAGCCCGACCAGGATGACATCGTGCGGGCCGGGGCCGCCCAGACGGTCTGCGTGCAGGGTGCGCCCGGGACCGGTAAGACCGCCGTCGGCCTGCACCGGGTCGCGTACCTGCTGTACGCCCACAAGGAGCAGGTGCGCAGGCGCGGCGTGGTCATGGTCGGGCCGAACCGCGCCTTCTTGTCCTACATCCGCAACGTGCTGCCCGCCCTGGGCGAGATTGACGTCACCCAGACCACGGTCGGCGAGCTGGTGGCCGGCGGCGCCGGGGCGGCCGGCCCGGTGCCGGTCCGCGGCACCGACACCGAGGCGGCCGCGATCGTCAAGGGCGACGCGCGGATGGCCGAGGTGCTGCGCCGGGCGCTGTGGGCCTCGATCCGGCGGCCGGCCGCCGCCGTGGTGCTGCCGCGCGGGTCGCGGCGCTGGCGGCTGGCCGCCTACGAACTCGAGGAGCTCACCCACGAGCTGCGCCACCGGGGGGTGCGCTACGGCGCGGCCCGCGAGCTGCTCGAGCACAGGATCGCGCACGTGATCTTGACCCGGATGGAGGCGGCCGGAGAGGCCTGCGACGACCGGACCCACGAGGCGGTGCGCCGGTCCAAACCGGTGCGGGCCGCGGTGGACGCGATCTGGCCGAAGGTCGATCCGGTCCGGCTCGTGTTCGGGCTGCTGTCGTCGGCGGCCGCGCTGGCGCAGGCGGCGGAGGGGATCCTCACCGCCGCCGAGCAGGCCGAGGTCGTCTGGCCGGCCGCGCCCCGCGGCCCGGGCTCGGCCCGCTGGTCCGCGGCGGACCTGGTGCTCATCGACGAGGCGCGTGACCTGGTCACCCGGACGCCGAGCCTGGCCCACGTGGTGGTCGACGAGGCCCAGGACCTTTCGCCGATGGAGTGCCGGGCGCTCGGCCGCCGGTGCTCGACCGGGGCGGCCACCGTGCTTGGTGACCTGGCCCAGGGCACCACGCCGTGGGCGGCGCCGTCCTGGGCCTCGCTGCTGTCGAACCTGGGCAAGCCGGATACCGAGGTCAGGGAACTGTCCATCGGATACCGGGTGCCCAGGCAGATCCTGGACTACGCTTCCGCGCTGCTGGCCGTCATCGCCCCCGAGCTGCGGCCGGCCTCCTCCCTGCGGGCCGATCCCGGCGCCCTGGAGGAGGTGCCGGTGGCGGCCGGCCCGGTCGACGGGATGGGGCAGGCCCTGGTACGGGCCTGCGAGCAAGCCTGCGCCCGTCCGGGCTCTGTCGCCGTCATCGCCGCTGACCCGCAGGTGCCCGCGCTGGCCAGCGTGCTGCGGGCCGCGGGGCTCGAGTACGGCAGCCCGGGTTCTGACGCCCGGCTGACGCTGGTGCCCGTGACGCTGGCCAAGGGGCTGGAGTACGACCACGTCATCGTGGTGGAGCCGGCCCAGATCGCGGCGGCCGAGGCCAGAGGGCTGCAGCGGCTCTACGTGGCGCTCACCCGGGCCGTTTCGCGGCTGACCGTCTTGTACGCTGAACCGTTGCCCGCGCCGCTGCGGTCGTGATCATGTCGTCCGCCCGGATGGGCGTGGGTGAACCGGAGCCCGGTTCGGTACGTAAGTCTGGGTAGCGAAACCGGGGCTACGCGCTGGCCCGGGATTGAGGTCACGGAGCGGGCAATTTCCCTATCCGCGTTGCGCGGGTGCCGCCGCAGGCGGCATCCTGAAGAAGCGGCGACATAAAGCCTTCGGATGACTCCTATAAGTTACAACGGTGATTACGGTGGAAGCCAAAGGGGCCCGCGAGCCCAGCCAGATTCAGGCTGTATATCTGGAAAAGCTAGCCGACGAGTTGACCCATCGCGGATTGGAAGCCTGGTTGATGGCACCCCCTGGGCGCATCCCCAGCTTGTATGTGGTGAATCCGGCGGCGCGGGCGCTCGAGGAAAGCGTGGTCGCCGCCTGCGGCCGGGACGGCATGTGGTGGTTCTGGTGGTCCTGGGCCGAGCGGATCGCCACCGCCGATGACATCGCCCAGGCCGCGGCCACCATCGTCCGGGTGCTGGCCTCGGTCCGCCGCCCGGACTGACGTCAAGGGCTGGCCTGCAGGCCGGGGAAGGCCTGGGTGCCGCCGCGCCAGAACGCGGCGCGGCCCGCCGAGCCCTGCATCGCCAGCGCGCCGTAGTCCCGCAGCCGCGGGTCGCTGACCGCGACCAGGCCGAGGTAGGCGCGGGTCACGCCGTCTTCCAGGTAGGCCGCCAGCGCCATCGCGGTGGTCGTGTCGTGCACCCGGAAGGGAAGCAGGTAGAAGGCCTGCGCGGCGACCGGTGCCGCACCGAGCCTGGTGATCATCGCGGTCAGTGCGTCACGGGCTTCGTTGTGCGTTGTCCAGTATTGTTCGGCGGCGTCCTGCCTGCTCCCGGTCAGGTGGGCGCCTGCCACCCCGTAGCCGAAGACGGCCGCGTCCTCGGCCGCCAGCGCGGCCCGCAACGCCGCCACCGCGGTGACCGCGCCCATCAGCACGCCGCCAGGCTGCTGCTCATCGGATGCCGCTATCCGCCGAGCGCGGTCACGTGGGTGGCGTCGGAGGCGGCGATGCTCGCGAACAGCTGCGCCAGGGCCGGCTCCACGGTGGCCAGCCGTTGCACCAGGCGGGTGGCGGAGGCGTGTTCCGCGGCGCGCAGCCGGGCGATCGTGACGTGCCCGGGTGCGGCGGTGCCGGGGGCGGTGGTGCCCGCGTGGCCGGAGGTTGCGGGCGACGGGCGCGGCGATGCCTGCGCGGTCGCCGGGGGCGGCACGAGCATGGCTTTCAGCTGCGCTAGGTGCTGCTCATGCTGGCCGAGCAGCGCCACGAGGACCGGCCGCCCGGCGCCGTCCGGCGAACGGCCGGCCAGCGCCGTCCGGTACAGCGAGATCAGGTTCTGCTCCGCCGCGATCACCGCAGCAAGCGTGACCACGCCCGGTGCCAGCGGCGGCCGCCCGGCCAGCGGATCGGGCCCGGCGAACAGGGCAGAGGACCGGCAGCCGGCGGTGGCGAGCAGCATGGGCAGCGCCGTCGCCGAGGCAAGCAGGATGCGGCGCCTCGGCAGGATGTCGGGCACACCGGCAAGCTACCACGTACGGTTGGCCGGGTCCGGCCCGTCCTGAGGGCGCCAGCGGCTACGGGCAGATAGGCTAGACCCAATCTTGCAGGTCGTGGACGAGGAGGTCGTGATGCCAGCAGGTCCGCGGCATGCGCCGAGGCCGCGCCAGGCGATGGCCGGCGGCTCCGTCGACGAGAGCAAAGTCACCGATGTCATCGAGCCCGTCGTCCAGGCCGCCGGCCTGGACCTGGAGGCGGTCCGGGTGACGGCGGCGGGGCGGCGCAGGTTGCTGCGCGTCGTGGTGGACGGCGACCACGGCGTCAGCCTGGATGACGCGGCGACGCTCAGCCGCCAGCTGTCGGCCGCGCTCGACTCGGTGGCGGTGATGGGGGAGTTCCCTTATACGCTCGAGGTTTCTTCACCGGGTGTCGACCGCCCGCTGACCGATCCCAGGCACTGGCGGCGGGCGGCGGGGCGCCTGGTCCAGGTCTCGGTCGTCGATTCTGGCCTGGTCCGGGGCCGGATCGTCGCGGCTGACGCCGACGGGGTGACCCTGGCTGTCGACGGTGAGCCGAAGGCCCGCCATGTCGGTTACGCCGCGCTCGGCGCGGGTGCCATCCAGGTGGAGTTCGGGCACCCGCCAACTGAGCCAACTGAGCTTGGAGCGACTCGCGATGGACATTGACCTGAGCGTGCTGCGGAGCCTGGAGAGCGAGAAAGATATCTCGCTCGACCTCGTGATCAAGGCCATCGAGGACGCCTTGCTCGTGGCGTACCACAAGTCAGAAGGCGTGTCGCCGTCGGCGCGCGTCGAGGTGGACAGGAAGAGCGGGCACGTCACGGTCTGGGCCAGCCAGCCCGGCCCGGACGGCACGACGGCACGAGAGTACGACGACACGCCGGCCGGGTTCGGCCGGATCGCGGCGACCACCGCCCGGAACGTGATCTTGCAGCGGCTCCGTGACGTCGAGGACGAGGTCACCTTTGGCGAGTACGCGGGCCGTGAGGGCGACATCGTGGCCGGGGTGATCCAGCAGGGCAAGGACCCGAGGACCGTGCTGGTCGACCTGGGCAAGCTGGAGGCGGTGCTGCCGCCCGCCGAGCAGGTCCCCGGCGAGCGTTACGTCCACGGCGAGCGACTCCGCTGCTACGTGCTGCACGTGCGCAAGGGGCATCGCGGCCCGTCGGTCACCTTGTCCCGCACCCACCCGGGCCTGGTGAAGAAGCTGTTCGCGCTGGAAGTCCCCGAGATCGCGGGGGGCGCGGTGGACATCGTCGCGATCGCGCGCGAAGCGGGCCACCGCACCAAGATCGCGGTTCGCTCCCACCAGCAGGGCGTCAACGCCAAGGGCGCCTGTATCGGCCCGATGGGCAGCCGGGTGCGGAACGTGATGAGCGAGCTGCACGGCGAGAAAATCGACATCGTCGACTATTCCGAGGATCCGGCCGACTTCGTGGCGAACGCGCTGTCGCCCGCCCGGGTGAGCCGGGTCAACGTCATCGACCTCGCCGCCCGCGAGGCGCAGGTCATCGTGCCCGACTACCAGCTCTCCCTGGCCATCGGCAAGGAAGGGCAGAACGCCAGGCTGGCCGCCAGGCTCACCGGCTGGCGGATCGACATCAGATCCGACGCCGCCCCGTCGACCGACCCCCCCTCCTCCGGCTCCGCCTCCTCCGGTTCCGTCTCCTCCGGCTCCGCGTCGTCCCAGCCCCGCTCAGCAGCGTCCCCCCCGACCAGGTCCCACTCGCGGTCCCAGCCGACGAGATCCCAGCCGCCCGCACCGTCTCAGCCGCCCGCAGTGTCCCAGCCACCCGCAGTGTCCCAGCCACCCGCAGTGTCCCAGCCAGTCGTGGCGTCTCAGCCGGTTGCAGCCCAGCCCGCCGAGTCTCAGTCGGCTGGGTCGCAGTCGGCTGGGTCGCAGTCGGCGGCAGCTCAGTCGGCCGGGTCTCAGTGAGCGGTTGACAATTACTCAGGCTCCGGCGGCCCGATTTGTGCTCGCACGCTGGCCTGGTCCCGACATGATGCTGGTGTGGTTCGTGGTACGCCAGCGCCCCATGATGCGTCTTATCCCGGGAAGATCTTGGAAGATTCGGCTCTCGCGGAGGGTTTGGTACCCTATAGGGCACCTATTTCTCCACTAGGGCCGAATGTTCCGAGAAAATCTCACATTTATCGTACTGGTGATCGAATCATGATCCTGATGGTACGGGACGGGCTCGTGAGGCGGCACGAGGGTTCGGGCGGGCCGTGGAGACGGTTCGGCGCGGCGGCCAGGTCCAGCGGATCCATTTACCAACAACTCAGTCAGCTAAACGGGCCCCAGCCGGCCAACGGGCCCCAGCCGGCCAGCGGGCCCCAGCCGGCCAGCGGGTCCCACGGGTCCCAGCCGGCCAACGGGTCCCAGCGGGTCCCAGCGGGTCCCAGCGGGTCCCAGCGGGTCCCAGCGGGTCCCAGCCGGCCAGCGGGTCCCAGCGGGCCGACGGGTTCCGGCGGCCGTAGCGCGGCCCATCGCAGGCCAGTCGGCAGAAGGCTGGCGAGTTCGTCAGCGTGAGTAACCCGTCAAGAGCAGCATGCCCCGGATACGCCTGTGGTGCGTACCTGTGTAGGCTGCAAGGAGCGTGCGGCCAAGTCCAGCTTGCTTCGCCTGGTAGCGGTTGGGGATGTCATCCGGCCCGACCCGCGAGCCCGGCTGCCTGGCCGGGGTGCCTATCTGCATCCCAGCCTGGTGTGCCTGGGACTCGCGCGGCGGCGGCGGGCGTTCTCCCGGGCGCTGCGCACACCGGGATCGCTCAGCCTCGTTTGTCTTGCTGAGTATCTTGGCGGCGCGGAGTCTCCGGAATAACATGACCACGACGGAACAGCCTGGCTGGGCAGCAGGTTTTAGGTACGTAAGGAACACCTGTCGGAAAGCAGGTCGAGAAGCTGATGAGCGCTCGATGAGCACGCGGCGATGATCACCATAGGCTGAGGCCCGCCCGGAGCACGCTCTGCCCGGGCCAGGGTCCGGTATAAGGCCCGGGAACGGGCCGAGACAGGAGCGTAGTGGCGAAGGTCCGGGTTTACGAACTCGCGAAAGAGTTCGGTGTTGAGAGCAAGGCCGTTATGGTCAAGCTCAATGAGATGGGCGAGTTCGTAAGATCAGCATCCTCGACGATTGAGGCGCCCGTGGTCAGGCGGCTGAAGGAGGCGTTTGCCTCCAAGGCAACCGAGCAGTCGGCCCAGGGGTCTAGGCCCAGGCCAGCCCCGCGTGACGCAGGGGTGGCCGCCCCCGCGCCGGTCGCATCGGCCCCGGCGGCTGCCGGGGTTTCCGGCGGCGGCTCCCGGCCGGGACCCGGGCCGCGACCCGGCATCGGTGTGGGCACAGCCGATCGCGATAACCGCGCCGCGGCCGCCGGCGGCCTGCCGTCGGCGCCTGCGAGCGCACCAGAAGCAACGACCGCACCCGCGAACGGCACGACCGGGCACGCGACCGTGCCCGCTGCCGCCACCGCGGGCGGGTCAGCCGGCGAATCGGCTGGCGGCGGAGACCGGCAGCTGCCGCCGGTGGCGCAATCACCTGCGTCCCGGCCCGGCTCCGGGGATCCAAGGAACCAGCCGGCACCAGGTAGCCCGGGGGCCTCGCGGGTTCCCGGACCGCCACGCCCGCCGGTCACCCCGGCGGACTTCAGGAGTCCGAGCACTAGCTCGGCTCGCCCCGCGGCCCCGCGGCCCGCCGCCCCCGCAGCCCCCGCCGCATCAGCGGGGTCCGGCGCGCCTGCGGGCCAGCGTCCGGCCGCCCCTGGAGCCCGTCCGGACCAGCCGGGTCAGGGATCCGGGCCATCCGGGCCGAGGCCAGCCACGCCGAGGACGACCGGTCCGGGTGCACCCCGGTCGGGTGCGCCCAGGCCTGGCGGAGCAGGGCCGCGGCCCAACGGCCCTCGGCCCGGCCCGAGGCCGGGCAATAACCCATTCAGCTCGACGGCGACCGGCATGGGCTCGGCTCCTCCGGCGCGACCCCAGGCACCTGGTGCCCCCGGTCAGCCGACGCATTCCGGCCGTCCGGGACAGCCTGCGGGTGCCCCCGGCGGCAGCTCAGGGCCGGGCGGGCCCGGCGGGTTCGCCGGTCCTCGTCCGGGCGGACGTGGACCTGGCCGTCCCGGCGGCACCTCCGACGGCGGTCCGCGCCCCGGTGGTCCTCGCCCGGGAGGTCCCCGGCCTAGCCCGATGAACATGCCGTCCCGGCCGGCCCCGGCAGGTACCGGTCGCGGTGGGCCGGGCGGCGGTCGCAGTGGTCCTGGTGCCGGAACGGGCACCAGGCCCGGTGGTGGCGGCGGCGGCGGTGGCGGCGCTGGCCGCGGTCCGGGAACCGGTGCGCGCCCTGGTGGCGGCGGACCGGGTGCGGGTGCTCCGCGCACCGGGACCGGCGGTGGTCCGCCTCGTCCGGGCGGCGGCCGCGGCCGCAGCGGCACCCAGGGCGCCTTCGGGCGGCCCGGCGGGCGACCGTCCAGGGGCCGGAAGTCGAAGAAGCAGCGTCGTCAAGAGTTCGACAATATGCAGGCGCCGTCGATTGGCGGCGTCCAGGTCCCTCGCGGCAACGGCCAGGTGGTACGGCTGTCCCGTGGTGCGTCGCTGAGCGACTTCGCCGACAAGATCGGCGCGAACCCCGCGTCCCTTGTCCAGGTCATGCTGCATCTCGGTGAGATGGTGACCGCTACCCAGTCGGTCAACGACGAGACCCTGCAGCTGCTCGGGGCCGAGCTGAACTACAACATCCAGGTCGTCTCGCCCGAGGAAGAAGACAGGGAACTGCTCGAGTCGTTCGACATCGAGTTCGGCGAGGACGAGGGTGAGGACACCGACCTGGTGGCCCGGCCGCCGGTCGTCACGGTCATGGGCCATGTCGACCACGGCAAGACCAAGCTGCTCGATGCGATCAGGCACGCCAACGTGCAAGCTCGCGAGGCCGGCGGCATTACCCAGCACATTGGCGCCTACCAGGTGACCACCGAGGTGGACGGCGAAGAGCGCAAGATCACCTTTATCGACACCCCGGGTCACGAGGCCTTCACGGCCATGCGAGCCCGCGGTGCCGAGACCACCGACCTGGTGGTGCTGGTGGTGGCGGCCGACGACGGGGTGAAGCCGCAGACCACGGAGGCGCTGAACCACGCGCAAGCCGCGGGCGTCCCCAT
>JBEKGC010000203.1:0-11602 GCA_050013055.1 Streptosporangiaceae bacterium | reverse complement strand
CCTGCGGGGTCTGCGGGGTGTACTGGATCAGCTCCATCAGGTCGTTCTTGAACACCACCTTGCCCGGCGTCGCCGCCATGTTCTTCCCCAGGACAAACGAACTGGTGTCCACCTTCCGCGGCATGCCCTTGTTGTTGAGCATGTCGTCGGCCATGTGGGCGGCCCCGGTGGCGACGCTGGCGCCGCCGGTCTCGATGGCGCGTTTGAGCGCGGCCGGGTTGGTGGCCAGCACATTGGTCGGGGCGGCCGCGTCGATCAGGAAGCCGAGCATGAGCGCCGCCTTGGCGTCGTCGACCGGTTCCCCGGCCCCGGCGGCCAGCAGGTCAGCGACCAGTTTGGCGGCGGCCAGGTGCGCCTGCCGGACGGCGAAGAACGCCGGGTTATCGTCCCAGGACGGGTCGGCGAACCGCTTGTCGCCGGTCGGCACGGGGACCGGCGGGGCCGCGTCCATCCCCAGCCACCGGGCGGTGGCCACCGGCCCGGCCATCGCCAGGCTGGCCCAGTACCGCAGGCCCGCCGCCGTGGCCGCGCCCGGATTGGCCGCCGCGCGGCGCAGCACGGCCAGCGTGGCCGCGCCCAGCCCGGCCGCGTCCGGGTCCGCGAACGCCTCGAATTCGGGACCTACCGCGTCGGCCGCCGATTCTCCGGTTGGCCACGCGGGCTGCTCAGTAGACATAATTCCTCCGTTTCGTGCCCTGTGGGGTCGTCATTACGCGTCGTCCTGTGCGGTGGCCTGCTGCAGCTTGGCCAGCACGGACGCGTCGCGAAGGGTGGTGGCGTCGCCGGGGTCGCGGCCTTCGGCGATGTCGCGCAGCAGCCTGCGCATGATCTTGCCGGATCTGGTCTTGGGCACGTCCTCAGCCCAGATGATCCGCTTGGGCCGGGCCAGCTTGCCGATCCGCTCGGCGACGTGCTGGCGCAGCGTCTCCTTCAGGGCCGGCTCAGCGGCCGTGCCTGTCCGCAGCGTGACGTAGGCCACGACCGACTGGCCGGTGAGCTCGTCGCTGGTCGCGATGACCGCGGCTTCGGCCACCAACGGGTGAGCCACGAGCGCCGACTCGATCTCGGCGGTGGACAGCCGGTGCCCGGAGACGTTGATGACGTCGTCGATCCGCCCGGTGATCCAGTAGTAACCGTCCTCGTCTCGCCTGGCGCCGTCGCCGACGAAGTAGACGCTGGGGCCGAACCGGCTGAAGTAGGTCTGGACGAACCGGTCGGGGTCCTGGTAGAGGGTGCGGAGCATGCTGGGCCAGGGCCGGGTCAGCACCAGCACGCCGCTACCGCAGGTGACCGGCTCGCCCAGCTCGTCGAACAGCGCGGCGGACACGCCGGGCAGCGGCCGGGTCGCCGAACCTGGCTTGGTGTCGGTCAGGCCGGGCAGCGGCGAGATCATGATCGAGCCCGTCTCGGTCTGCCACCAGGTGTCGACGATGGGGCAGCGCTCGCCGCCGATGACCGTGTGGTACCACAGCCAGGCCTTCGGGTTGATCGGCTCGCCGACGCTGCCGAGCAGCCGGAGCGAGGACATGCCATGCTTGCCCGGGTACTCGGCGCCCCACTTCATGCAGGCGCGGATGGCGGTCGGGGCAGTGTAGAAAATGGACACATGGTACCGATCGATGATCTCCCACCAGATGTCCTTGTCCGGGTAATCGGGCGCGCCTTCGTACATCACCGAGGTGCAGCCGTTGGCCATCGGGCCGTACACGACGTAGGAGTGACCGGTGATCCAGCCGACGTCGGCGGTGCACCAGAACACGTCCCGCTCCGGGTTCAGGTCGAACACGGTGGCCATGGTGGTGGCGACTCCGGTCAGGTAGCCGCCTGTGGTGTGCACGATGCCCTTCGGCTTGGCGGTGGATCCGGAGGAGTACAGCAGGAACAGCGGGTGCTCGGCCTCCATCGGCTCCGCCGGGCAGTCCGGGTCAGCGGCGGCCAGCAGGTCGTGGTACCACAGGTCGCGGCCGTCCCGCATCGGGGACGGCGCGCCGGTGGACCGGACCACGACGATGGTGGTCAGGGTGGCCAGGTCGTCCACGACCTCGTCGACGGCCTGCTTGACCGGCACCGTCTTGCCCTTGCGGCGGCTGCCGTCGGTGGTGATCAGGGCCTTGGCGGCGGAGGTCTCCATCCGCTCCCGTACCGAGGTGGGCGAGAAACCGCCGAAGACCACGTTGTGCGGCGCGCCGATCCTGGCGCAGGCCAGCATGGCCACCACCACCTCGGGGATCATCGGGAGGTAGATCCCGACCACGTCGCCCTTGCCGACGCCGCGGGCCTTGAGCCCGTTCGCGAGCCGCTGGACGTCGGCGAGCAGTTCCGCGTAGGTCAGGTCGCGCTGCTCGCCTTCCTCGCCGTGCCAGTGGAAGGCCACCCTGTCGCCGAGGCCGGCCGCCACGTGCCGGTCGAGGCAGTTGTAGGACGCGTTCAGGGTGCCGTCGGCGAACCAGCGGTAGAAGGGCGGCTTGCTGTCGTCGAGCACCTCGGTGAACGGGGTGTCCCAGTCCAGTCGCTGCCGGGCCTGCTCGGCCCACCAGGCGTCCGGATCAGCTGCGGCTTGTTCGTACACGTTGGCGTCGGTGACCACGGCTTGCGCCGCGAACGCGGCGGGCGGCGGGAAATCCGGGGTGGCGAGCAGGAGTTCAAGTCGGTCTTCACCCTGGGGGGCTGGTGTGGGCATCGCGGGCTCCTCGGCGGTGGCTAGACTTGCCACGTTAAGTTACATTTTAATTTCCTGAACCTGCTGATGGTCCCGGCCATCAGGGTCTTAAGGCCCGCGCCAGTCGGGCCTTCGGCCGCTGCCGCCGGCAGCGTACCCGCTTACCGTGGCCCGATGAAGCCAGAACAGGCGGCTTATCTCATCCGGGTCGCGGCCCGCGCGCCGTCGGTGCACAACACGCAGCCGTGGCGGTTCAGGGTCGGCGACCAGGCGATCGAGTTGTTCGCCGACCGCGGTCGCCAGCTCAGCACCGATCCGGTGGGCCGGGAGATGCTCATCAGCTGCGGCGCGGCCCTGTACGGGCTGCGGCTCGCGGTGCGCTCGCTTGGCCACGTCCCCGAGGTGGAGCTTTTCCCTGCCCCCGAAGCCTGCCGCCCGCCTGCCGGGCTGCGGTTGCTGGCCCGGGTCCGGCTCGGCTCGGCGTCCCCCACTAATCCGGCCGAACGGAAGATGCTCGATGCGGTACCGCACCGGCATACCCACCGTGGGCCGTTCGAGCTTGTTCCGCTGCCCGCGGGCTTGCTGGCGGACCTGCAGGCCGATGCCATCGCGGAGGGCGCGACGCTCGCCGTGGTCGATCTGGAGCGCGCCAGGCCGGGGCTGGCCGCGCTCATCGCGGCGGAGGCCAGCACCCAAGATCTCGACCCGGTGGTCCGGGCCGAGACCATCCGGTGGACCCGCGCCGCCAGTAGCGTGTGCCGGGACGGCGTGCCCGCCCACGCGTTCCCGGCCCGGCCCGGCCGTAAGCCCGGCCGGCTGCCCGAGCGCGACTTCGATCTGGGCCGGGGCCTGGGGTGGCTGCCCGAGGGCGGCTCGGCGGCCCCGGTGGCCGCGGTGCTTGTCACCGCGGGTGACGGCGAGGAGGACTGGCTGCGGGCCGGCCAGGCGCTGGACCGGCTGCTGCTGCACGCCGCCAGCCAGTGGACCTTCGCCCGGCTGCAAACCCAGGCGCTGCAAACGGCGATGGCCAGGAACCTGATCCGCAGCCGCCTGTCGCTGCCCGGGGCGCCGCAGTTGATGCTGCAACTCGGCGTGGCCAGGACCGCGCACGCGGTCGGCCGCCGGCTCACGGCCGAGCTGATAGAGACTTCCGATTAGAAGGCTGTGATCAGGAAACCTCTGATCGAGGGAGATCGGAGACTGCGGTGACTGCCGGCGAGAACGGGGACCAAGGTCCCGGGCCCTGAGGCCTGCCGACCCTGTGAGGCTCCGCGTCACTCCTGGTCCGATTGATGCACCGCGGACGGCGCGGACTTTGACGCCGAGCTCAGGGAAGACCGATGACCGTGCTTGACCTGTCCCGATGGCAATTCGGGATCACCACCGTGTACCACTTCATCTTCATCCCGCTGACGATCGGCTTGTCGCTGACGGTCGCCTGCCTGCAGACCTGGTGGCTGATCAAGAAGGACCCGGCCTACCTGCGGCTGACCAAGTTCTTCGGCAAGATCTTCCTGATCAACTTCGCGGTGGGCGTGGTCACGGGGATCGTACAGGAATTCCAGTTCGGCATGAACTGGTCGGCGTACTCCGAGTTCGTCGGCAACGTGTTCGGGGCGCCGCTGGCCATGGAGGCGCTGCTGGCCTTCTTCATGGAATCGACCTTTATCGGCCTGTGGATCTTCGGCTGGAACCGGCTCTCGCCGCGGCTGCACCTGGCCATGATCTGGCTGGCCGCCATCGGCACGTCGATGTCGGCGTTCTTCATCCTGGCCGCCAACAGCTGGATGCAGCATCCGGTCGGTTACCGGGTCGTGCCCGGCACCCACCGGGTCGAGCTGACCAGCATTTTCGCGCTGCTGACCAACTCCACCGCGCTGGCCGCGTGGCCGCACGTGTTCTTCGCCTCGTTCCTGGTGACCGGCGCCGTGCTGATCGCGGTCAGCGGCTGGCACCTGGCCCGCAAGTCGCAGGTGGACGTGTTCCGCCGGGCGATGCGGATCGGCCTGGCGGTTACGCTGGCCGCCGGGATCGCCACCGCGGTCACCGGTGACATCCAGGCCCGGCTGATGGATTCGCAGCAGCCGATGAAGATGGCGGCCGCCGAGGCGCTGTACAACACCTCGGACGCGGCGTCGTTCTCGCTGTTCACCATCGGATCCCTGAACGGCAGCAAGGAAGTGTGGAGCATCCGGGTGCCCTACCTGCTGTCGCTGATCGCCACCTTTAACCCGCACGGCACCGTGCAGGGCATCAACAACGTCGAGCGCGCCTACGACGCCAAGTACGGGCCGGGCAGCTATGAGCCGGTCATCCCGGTCACCTACTGGTCGTTCCGCCTGATGGTCGGCTTCGGCTCGCTGGCCGCGCTGCTGGCCGCGATCGGGCTGTGGCTGACCAGGCGGCGCCGGATCCCGACCAGCCGCTGGTTCTACCGGATCGCGCTGTGGGCGCTGCCGCTGCCGTACCTGGCCAGCACGATGGGCTGGATCTTCACCGAGATGGGCCGCCAGCCGTGGACGGTGTTCGGCCTGCTGACCACGGCCCAGAGCGACTCCGCCGGGGTGACCGTGTCCTCGGTGATCATCTCGCTGACCACCTTCACCCTGCTGTACGCGAGCTTGGCGGCCATCGCCGGGTGGCTGATGGTCAGGCACGTCAAGGACGGCGCGCCGGAGGAGCCCGACGGCACGGGTTCCGGGGATCCCGGCGCCGGCGCCGAAGAACCCCTGCCCGTCTTCTCGTACTGAGCACCGGTAATGCGCACTGAGCACATGGTTAGGGAGCTGTCATGAACCTCGCGACGTTCTGGTTCATCCTTATCGCGATCTTGTGGTCCGGGTACTTCATGCTGGAGGGATTCGACTTCGGGGTCGGGATCCTGCTGCCGTTCCTGGGCCGGGACGACACCGAGCGGCGGGTCATGATCAACGCGATCGGCCCGGTCTGGGACGGCAACGAGGTGTGGTTGCTGACCGCCGGGGGTGCGACGTTCGCCGCCTTCCCGCAGTGGTACGCCACCATGTTCAGCGGCTTCTACCTGCCCCTGCTGATCATCTTGGTGGGGCTGATCGTGCGTGGCGTCTGCTTCGAGTTCCGCAGCAAGGTGGCGAGCCCGCGCTGGCGGGCCAACTGGGACCGGGCCACCTTCGCCGGGTCCGCGCTGCCGGCGCTGCTGTGGGGGGTCGCCTTCGCCAACATCGTCCGCGGCGTGCCGCTGAACGCGGCGCACGTCGACACCGGCAACCTGCTTGGCCTGCTCAACTGGTACGGCCTGCTCGGCGGGCTGGTGACGCTCAGCCTGTTCACGCTGCACGGCGCGATCTTCCTCGGCCTCAAGACCACGGGCGAGCTCAGGGTCCGGGCCCGTCGCACCGCCGTCGGGGTCGCCCTGGCCGCGGTGCCGCTGGCGGCCGTCTTCCTGGCCGTCACCCAGTTCAGCCACGGCAAGCCGGCTACCGACGTCACCGCCGCCCTGGCCGCGGTGGCCCTGATCGGCGGTGCGGCCGCGGCGCTGCGCGGCCGGGAAGGCTGGGCGTTCCTCGGCACCGCCGTCACCCTGGTGCTGGCCGTGGCCACCTTGTTCGGTGACCTGTGGCCGAACGTGATGCCTTCGAGCACGGCGGCGGCGTACAGCCTGACCGTGAACAACGCCTCCTCGGCGCACTACACGCTGGTCGTGATGAGCTGGGTCGCGCTGATCTTCACCCCGATCGTGCTCGGCTACCAGAGCTGGACCTACTGGGTGTTCCGCAAGCGGCTGACCGGCTCGAGCATCGGCCCGGCCGGGCCCGCGCCGGCTACCGGCGCGGAGCCGGAGCACGTCGGCGGACGGTCGTGAAGCCGCTGGACCCCCGGCTGCTGCGTTACTCGGCCGCGGCCCGCGGGTACCTCGCGGTCACCGTCATCCTGGGCCTGGTCGTCACCGGCCTGATCCTGGTCCAGGCCAGCCTGCTAGCCCGGCTGCTGGCCGGGGCGGCGACCGGGACCGGTGTCGCCGTGCTGGCCGGCGCGGCCAGCCTGCTGGTGGCCGTGCTGCTCGGCCGGGCCGCGGCCAGCTACGGCGGGGAGGTCACCGCGCTGCGGGCCGCGGCCGCGGTCAAGTCCCAGCTGCGCCGCAAGCTGACCGAGCACGCGCTCCGGCTTGGGCCGTCCTGGCTGGCCCTGTCTAAACCAGCAGGGTCTAAGCCAGCAGGGAACCGGTCAGGGGAGGTCACCACGCTGGCCACCCGGGGCCTGGACGGGCTCGACGCCTACTTCGCCCGTTACCTGCCGCAGCTCGTGCTGGCCACGCTGGTCCCGCTGGCCGTGCTGATCCGGGTCGGGTTCGCGGACTGGATCTCCGCCGTCGTCATCGGGGTCACGCTGCCGCTGATCCCGGTTTTCGCCATCCTGGTCGGGCTGCACACCAAGGCGACCACCCAGCGGCAGTGGCGGCTGCTTTCCCGGCTCGGCGGCCACTTCCTCGACGTGGTGGAGGGGCTGCCCACGCTCAAGCTGTTCGGTCGCGGCCGCCCGCAGGCCGAGGTGATCGGCGAGGTCACCGACTCCTACCGGCAGGCCACCATGGCTTCGCTGCGGATCGCGTTCTTGTCCGGTTTCGTGCTCGAACTCGCCGCCGCGCTGGCCACCGCGCTGGTCGCGGTCGAGGTCGGGCTGCGTCTGCTGGCCGGGCATATGAGCTACCAGACCGCGTTGCTTGTGCTGCTGCTCACCCCCGAGGCCTACCTGCCGCTGCGCGCCGTCGGCGCCCAGTTCCACGCCAGCACCGAGGGCGCCGCCGCGGCCAGGGACGTCTTCGAGATCCTCGACACCCCCGCGCCCGCCAGTACCGCGCCCGCCAGTACCGCGCCGGGCCGGGCCGTGTCCCTGCGCACCGACGCCATCAAGCTGACCGGGGTCTGCCTGGCCTACCCCGGCCGCGGCGGGGACGCCCTGACCGCGGTGAACCTGACCATCCGGCCGGGCGACCAGATCACGCTGACCGGGCCGAGCGGGGCGGGCAAGAGCTCGCTGCTGGCGCTGCTGCTCCGTTTCGCCGTGCCCACCGAGGGGCGGATCGAGGTCGGCGGCCTGGATCTGGCGTCGGTCCCGGTTGAGGCCTGGCGCCGCCAGATCAGCTGGGTGCCGCAGCAGCCGTACCTGTTTACCGCGTCGGTGGCCGACAACATCGCGCTGGCCGACCCGGCGGCCAGCCCGGCGGCCATCGCCGCGGCGGCGCAGGCGGCCGGGGCGGCCGCCTTCATCGACGAGCTGCCGCAGGGCTACGCCACCGCGGTCGGCGAGCACGGGCTCCGGCTGTCTTCCGGACAGCGCCAGCAGATCGCGCTGGCCCGCGCGTTCCTGCGGGACGCCCCGCTGCTCCTGCTCGACGAGCCGACCGCGCACCTGGACGCGATCAGCGCCCGCCTGGTCGAGCAGGCCATCGACGTGCTGACGGCCGGCCGGACCGTCATCCAGGTAACGCACAGCCAGACCCAGGCGCGTGACATCGGCCGGGTGTTCACCCTCGAGCACGGCTGCCTCAGGCAGTCCACCAAGTTCCCCTGCGCCCGGCCGGCCCCGGCGGCCCAGGCGCCCCCAGCGGCCCCGGCGCCCGCCCAACTGGCCACCACATCATGACCGCCACCGTCCCCGCGGGCGCCGGGCACCCCATGGTGCGGCTGCTCCGGCTGGCGCTCGGGTCCCGGGCGATGCGCGGCCGCCTGCTGCTCGCCGTGCTGGCCGGCGCGGTCGGCTGCGGCTGCGGGGTGGCCCTGCTCGCGGCGTCCGGCTTCCTGCTCGCCCGCGCCTCGCAGCATCCCAACATCGTGGCGATCTCGATCGCGGTCGTCCTGGTGCGCGCGCTCAGCATCGGCCGCGGGCTGCTGCGCTACGCCGAGCGCCTGTTCTCCCACGACGTGGCCTTCCGCGTCCTGGCCGGCGTCCGGGTGGCGATCTACCGGCGGCTGGAACGGCTGGCCCCGGCCGGGCTGGCCGGGCTGGCCGGCTTCCGGTCAGGCGACCTGCTCACCCGGCTGATCAGCGACGTCGACGCCACCCAGGATCTGTTCATCCGCGGCATCGCCCCGCCGCTGACCGCGGCGCTTGTCGGGGCGGGCGCGACCACCGCGATGCTGCTGATCCTGGCGCCCGCGGCCGGCCTGCTGGCCGTCGGCCTGCTGGTGGCCGGGGCCGGCGTGCCGTGGCTGACCGCGGTCAGCGCGCGGCGGGCCGCGCGGCGGACCGCTCCGGCCCGCGGCGAGCTCGGCGCGGCGGTCACCGACCTGCTGGGTGGGGCGGCCGAGCTGCACGCGTTCGGCGCGGTCGAGGCGGGGCTGGCCCGGGCCCGGGCCGCCGACGCCGAGCTGACCCGGCTGGCCAGGCGTTCCGCGTCGGCCTCCGGCCTGGGCACCGGCCTGGGGTCCGCGGTGGCGGGCCTGACCTTGTGGGGCGTGCTGATGCTCGGCGTCGCGGCCACCGGTGCGGGGTCGCTGGGCCGGGTGCCGCTGGCCGTGATCACGCTCACCGCGCTGGCCGCCTTCGAGGTGGTCACGGTGCTGCCCGGGGCGGCGCTTGCGCTCGGCCAGTCCCGGGCCGCGGCGGTGCGGATCGCGGAGGTGATGGACGCCCCCGACCCGGTCCGCTACCCCGACAAGCCGTTCCCGCCGCCCGGCCGCCCGGTGCGGATCCGGATCCGCGGCGGCACCGTGCGGTACGCGGCGGGTGAACCAGCGGCCGTTCGGAATATTGACCTTGATCTTGGCCCTGGACGGCGGGTCGCGCTGGTGGGGGAGGCCGGCGCGGGCAAGTCCACGGTGGCCGCGGTGCTGTTCCGGTTTATCGACCTCAGCTCGGGCACCATCGAGCTGAACGACCGCGACCTGGCCGGTTATGACCCGGACGACGTCCGCGCGGTGATCACCGGGTGCGCGCAGGACCCGCACATCTTCGACACAAGCATCCGGGACAACCTGCGGCTGGCCCGACCGGGCGGCACCGACGCCGAGCTCGCCCGGGCCGCGGCCGGGGCCCGGCTGCTCGACTGGATTGTTTCGCTGCCTAGCGGCTGGGACACGCTGGTGGGGACGCACGGCGCGGCCCTGTCCGGGGGCCAGCGGCAGCGGCTGGCGCTGGCCCGTGCGCTGCTGGCCGACCCGGCCCTGCTTGTGCTGGACGAGCCCACCGCTCACCTGGACCCGGACAACCGCCGGGCGCTGACCGCGGATCTGCTCGCGGCCACGGCCGGCCGGGCCACCCTGCTGATCACCCACGAGCTTGACGGCCTGGACCAGGTGGACGAGATCGTGGTGCTCGACCACGGCCAGGTGACCGAGCGGGGCACCCACGCCGAGCTCATCGCCTCCGGCGGAGCTTACTATCGGCTATGGCAGGCGGGACACCCCGCTGGAGCGCAACCGCCGATCCGCACCGGGTCGGCACCGGGAGGCCAGGATGACCTGCACGCTGCACGTGGCCTGGGACGATGAGCTGGCCGACTACGATTTCGGCCCTGGTCACCCGCTCGCCCCGGTCCGGCTCAAGCTGACCATGGAGCTCGCCCAGGCCTTCGGCCTGCGCGAACTTGAGGG
Organism: Streptosporangiaceae bacterium; assembly: GCA_050013055.1. Lineage (GTDB taxonomy): Bacteria > Actinomycetota > Actinomycetes > Streptosporangiales > Streptosporangiaceae > Palsa-504. The sequence goes on along the minus strand of JBEKGC010000203.1, from coordinate 1,372 downwards.
GGTCAGCGTGGTGGTCCCGGCCGCGGCCACCACCGCCGAGCTCGAATTCGTCCACGACCCGACCTATATTTCCCTGGTCCAGCTGGCCAGCGATCCGAGCCGGATGTCGGCGGGCGATCCGGACAGCCGAGACAGCACCGAGCGGGTGCTGCTCATGCACGGGCTCGGCACCGCCGACGACCCGGTGTTCGCCGGGATGCACGACGCGGCCGCGATGGTGGCGGGGGCTACGCTGGCCGCGGCGCAGGCGGTCTGGACCCAGGCCGCGCAGCACGGGGCCAGCATCGCGGGCGGCCTGCACCACGCGATGGCCAGGAACGCCAGCGGGTTCTGCATCTACAACGACCCGGCGGTCGCGATCGCCTGGCTGCTGCGCCAGGGCGCGGAGCGGATCGCCTACGTCGACGTGGACGTGCATCACGGCGACGGGGTGCAGGCGGCGTTCTGGAACGAGCCGCGGGTGCTGACCATCAGCCTGCACGAGCACCCGGACACGCTGTTTCCCGGCACCGGGCTGCCCACCGAGGTCGGCGGTCCTGACGCGCAGGGACAGGCGGTCAACGTGGCGCTGCCGATGGAGACGGGAGATGCCGGGTGGCTGCGGGCCTTTCACGCCGTGGTGCCGCCGCTGTTGCGGGAGTTCCGTCCGCAGCTGCTGGTCAGCCAGCATGGCTGCGACACCCACTGGAGCGACCCGCTGGCCAGCCTGGGACTGACCATCGACGGGCAGCGGGCCGCGCACGCCGCGATGCACGCGCTCGCGCACGAGGTGGCGGACGGCCGCTGGCTGCTCACCGGCGGCGGCGGGTACGAGCACGTCGATGTCGTCCCGCGGCGGGACGGCCGCTGGACCCGGCGTCGGCGACGCCTGAGTCATGGCGCCAGTACGTGGCGAAGGCCACCGGCCGGACCGCCCCTGAGCGGATGACCGAGGGCGGCCGGGTGGAGTTCGCCTCCTTCGAGGTCGGCTACAACCCCTCCGATCCGGTGGACCGGGCCATCATGGCCACCAGGAAGGCGGTCTTCCCGCTGCACGGGCTGATGGCGTGAGCGGCCTGCGGCCATGAACGGCTGGGCCCCGGCGAAAACGCCGGGGCGGCGCCGGATCGGTGTCAGTCGTGCTTCTCGGCGGGGACAATGAGGACCGGGCTGTGCGCGTGATGGACGACCTGGCTCGACACCGAGCCCATCACCAGGTGCTTGAAACCGCCGACGCCCCGCGAGCCAAGCACCACCATGTCCGCGTCCCTGCTCGCGTTGATGAGCTCTTCGGCCGGGACACCGTGCACCGCGTGGACGGTGACCGACTCCGGGCGGGGGCCGTCAAGCTCGGCGAGCACCTTGTCGGCTTCGGCCTGGGCTGCCTCGCGGA
>JBEKGC010000202.1:0-11325 GCA_050013055.1 Streptosporangiaceae bacterium | reverse complement strand
GGCCCTGACCTATGATCCTGCTGGATAAGCCAGCACCAAACGTAAGCCCGGATAACACCACCACCAAAGGAGCGACCAGTGGCCGAGATGAACGACTTCAACGAAAAGGTCATCAACGAGTTCCGCGCGAACGGCGGGAAGGTGGGCGGCCCGTTCGAGGGAGCCCCCGTCCTGCTGCTTCACCACGTCGGGGCCAAGAGCGGCACCGAACGGGTGAACCCGCTCATGTACCAGCCGGTGGGCGACTCGTTCGCGATCTTCGCCTCCAAGGCAGGCGCGCCGAGCAACCCGGACTGGTACTACAACCTGGCCGCGCATCCGGACACCACCATCGAGGTGGGCACGCAGACGGTCCCGGTCAAGGCGCGGGTGGCCGCCCCGGACGAGCGGGACCCGATCTGGGAGAAGCAGAAGTCCGTCGCCCCGGGTTTCGCCGAGTACGAGACGAACGCCGCGCCGCGCCAGATTCCCGTCGTCGTGCTGGATCCCGTGGCGTAGCCTGCGCCGGGACCGGCGGACCTGACCGGTAGTCTCGGAAACTAACCGCAGGAAAGGGTCCGCGAGTGCCGCTATACGCACTGGGTGATCACGAACCGGAGATTCACCCGACTGCCTTCGTTCATCCCGACGCCGTGGTCATCGGCCGGGTCCGGATCGGCCCGGAGGCGTCCGTGTGGCCGTGTGCCGTGCTGCGCGGTGACCACGGCCGGATCGAGGTCGGCGCGCGGACGTCGGTGCAGGACGGCACCGTGGTGCACTGCACCCACGAGTGGCCGACCCTGATCGGGGCCGAGTGCGTGGTCGGCCACAACGCGCACCTGGAGGGCTGCGTGGTGGCGGACCGCTGCCTGATCGGCTCGGGCTCGGTCACCCTCAACGGGGTCACGGTGGGCACGGGCGCGGTGGTAGCCGCGTCCTGCCTGGTCCCGGAGGGCTTTGAGGTGCCACCGGGTGCCCTGGTGGCGGGTGTGCCTGGGAAGATCAAGAAGACCGGGCTCACCGCCGACTGGGTCGACGACGCGGTGAAGATCTACGTCGAATCCGGCCGTGCTTACCTCGCCGGGCTGCGGCGCCTCGACCGTTAACCCGCGCCGATGATCGACGGCCGGCTGGTGGTCGACGCCCACATGCACGTGCCCAGGCTGAGCACGGTTACGCCCGCGTGGATGCAGTGGGCCGCCGATTTCGGCCAGGACGCCCCGTGGCGGGAGGTGTTCGGAGCCGACGGGGATCCGGTTCCGGCCCGGCTGGACGCGCTGCTCGACGCCGAAGGCGTCGAGGTGGCCCTGCTGTTCGCCGAGTACAGCCCGCGCGCGACCGGGATCCAGCCGATCGAGGACCTGCTGCCGCTGCTGGCCTACAACCGGGCCAGGTTCCGCCTGGTCGCCAACGTCAACCCGGAGCTGCACTCCTCCCCGGTCGCCGAGGCCGGCCGCCAGCTCGACCTGGGCGCGGTCGCGGTCAAGGTCCACCCGGTGCACGGCGGTTTCCGCCCAGGCACCGATGAGATGTACGCCGTTTACGACCTGTGTGCCGAGCGTGGCGTGCCGGTGATCGTGCATACCGGCGGGAGCATCTTTCCCGGCTCGGATCCGCAAGCCGGCGATCCCAAGCTGATGAGCCAGGCCGTCGCGGACTTCCCTGACATCCAGTTCGTGCTGGCCCACGGCGGACGGGGCCAGTGGTACGCCGATGCCGCCCGGATGGCTCTTGAACACGACAACGTCTGGTTCGACCTGGCCGGGCTGCCGCCTAAACGGCTGCCTGACTATTACGCCGGCTTCGACCTGGCTCAGCTGGCGAGAAAATGGATTTTCGGCACCGACTGGCCCGGCGTCCCCGGCGTGGCCAGGAACGCCCGCGCGGTGGCCGCGCTCGGGCTGCCTCCCGACGTCCTGGCCGGCGTCCTGGCTGGCCACGCCGCCAGGGTCTACCTCGGCGGCAGCCTCCCCCAGCTGATCAAGCCCCCAGCTGACCAACCCCCCAGCTGACCAAGCCCTTAGCTGAGAACACCCTGCCCGTCGCCGCTGCTCTCGCTGAGGTCAAGATCGGCGGTGACGGGCAGCTTGCGGAGCCGTTCGGCGGCCAGATCGAGGGAATGCCGCGCGGCCTCGAGCTGCTCCCGCAGCCTGACGTTTTCCTCGGCCAGCTTGTTGTGTTCCGTCCACGCGCTGGCCAGCGCATACTCCAGGCCGATGACCGTATCCCGCTGCGCCCCAGTGCCAGTCCCGGCCCCCGGCTCAGCCGCGGCCAGCCGCCGAACCACCTGGGCCAGCAGCCGCCTGGCCAGCTCGTCGTAGTCGAAACCACCCGCCCTGGCACCGCCCACGGCCCCGACCCCAGCCCGCCCACTCGCCCCACCAATCCCACCAGCACCACCCACCCCACCAGCACCACCCGTCGCACCAGCCCCGCCAGCACCGTCAGAACCGAACGCCCCAGCCGACCCGTTCGACCCTTGCGGCTCGCTGGCTTCCGCGCTCCCGAGGGCCCGGGTCAGGCCCAGGCTGATCCGGTACGTCCGCTTGCCCCGTACTTCACGCTCGATCAGGCCCGATCGCTCCATCCCGGACAGGAGCTGGGCGAACGCGACGCTCGAGCCCGGGTAGCCGACCGCGGCGGACAGCCTCGTGCTGGCCATGCCGCTGGCGTCGAACAGTTCGTGTACCTCGGCCAGGTAAGCGACGATGTGTTCGCGTGTCCCCACGGCGCGCTTCCTGGCCGTCTTTTTGACGACCCCCACGTCAGCACCCTTTCCCACGGCGAAGACGCCTGCCGACGGCTTCATGATAGTACGAATAGCCCTTTTGGCCGGGTAATGCGCGTTTTCTTGGGTAGTCAGTCCGGACGGTAACGAGCGCTGATGCGGTCGCCGGATGGCCTGATCCGGTGGGGGCGGCCGGAAGGAGGCAACTGGCTAGCATACGATCGACTTGCGTACCCAGACACCCGTGCGTCACGTCGCCTGACAGAAACTAGCCGTCAGCAGTGCACGTTGATAGCTGAAGAGTCGTGATATCTGAAGACGCGCACTGACAGCCTGCACTGATAAGGCAGAGCACCGTGGATCTGGATGTAGATTACGCAACGACCCTGGTGGCTGCCGTGTTGCTCGGCATCGGTTTCGTACTCCAGCAGTTCGCCGCCGAGCAGGAGCCCGAGTCGCGCTTTCTCAGCCTCCGCATCCTGACCGATTTGCTGCGCAAGCCGCGCTGGCTGATCGGGATCGGCTGCATGGTGGCCGGGCAGCTACTCGCGGCCTGGTCGCTCGGCCACCTTGAGCTGACGCTGGTCGAGCCGCTGCTGACCACCTACCTGGTGTTCGCGCTGGTGCTGGCGGTGCCGATGTCCCGGCAGGCGGTCAAGTGGTCCGAGGTGACCGGCGCGGTCGTCCTGTGCACGGGCGTGGCCCTGCTGTCGATTTCTCGTTCCACCAAGCCCATCGGCCTGTCGTTCGGCTCGTTCTCGCACTGGCCCGCGGCCGCGGTCATCGCCGGCATCGCGTTCGTCGCCGTGCAGACCGGTCACCGCAGACGGGGGAACGGCCGGGCCACCCTCACCGGCCTCGGGGCCGGCCTGGTCTTCGGCATCCAGGACGCGCTGACCAGGCAGACGCTGGAGATCTTGCAGCGCCACCCGTGGACGCACCTGTTCGTCGTCTGGGAGCCGTACTGCCTGCTCGCCACCGGCATCGTCGGCCTGTGGCTGATGCAGAACGCGTTCAGCTCGGGCCCCCTGCACGCCTCGCTGCCCACGATCGCGGCCGGCGAGCCGGTGGCCGGCATCGCGCTCGGCATCGTGGTGTTCGGCGACCGGATCCAGATCTCGACGGGGCCGCTGGCGATCGAGGCCGGCGGGATCGCCGCGCTGATCGTCGGCGTGGTCATGGTGGCCCGCTCGTCGGCCTTCGGCGGCCTGCGCAAGGTGTCCGACACGATCAGACCGGGCCCCGCCGACTCCGGCCTGGCCCCGCCCGCCAGCCCGCCGCTGCGCCCGGCCACCCCGCCCGTGCGCCCGGCCAGCCCACCGATCCGCCCGGCCAGCCTGCCACTGCGTCCGGCCAGCCCGGCGATCCGCCCGGTCCGCCCGCCGATCCGGCTGGGGAAACTACGGCACCGGGTTCACGGCCCCGCCTCCGGCGAGGAAGGCGGCTGAGCCCGCACGTCGGCCAGCGCTCCCGATCGCGGTCGTCCCCAGCCGGTCAGGTTGGCGCTGCCCCGGTTCAGCATCGCTTCAAGCGCCCCGCCCACGCTGCCGTCGGCCGCCACCATCTGCCTGATGATCGTGATCATCGTCGGCACGGCCCAGAAGTCGCCGCACACCCACAAGATGGCCGCGCCGATCTGCTGGTCGGCGAACGGCGGCAGGCTGACGCCGGGAACATGCTGGTACACCGCATACACCGAACCCGACGCGAAGATGCTCAGCGCCATCGCCAGGCCGATCATGATCACGTTGGTGGCGATCAGCGCGGCCGCCTGGGAGAGCAGCGGCATCCGGCGGCGGAACGGCGGCGACGGGATGAACTGCAGCCAGAACAGCACCCCGGCCGCGAAGAAGCTGCTGTGCATCAGCCAGATATGCACGGCCGCGTTGCGTTCGGCCAGGTCGTACGGCCCGGGCAGGTGCCAGAAGATCATCACGGCGTTGAAGAGCCCGATCGAGACCCAGGGCCGGAGCACCAGCCCGCCCGCCGCCCGGAGCGGCCTGGACCAGCCGCCGGCCAGCACCCCGCGGGTCACGCTGCGCCCGGACCGGCCGGGCAGCGCGTCGAGCAGCGGCTGCCACGGCGCGCCCGCCACGATCAGCGAGGGCGCGGCGAACATCAGCAGCAGGTGCTGGACCATGTGCACAGAGAAGTAGTCGTCGGCCCAGTAGTCGATCGGTGACTCCACCGCGAGCAGCAGCAGCCCGAGTCCCGCGTAGAACCACAACGACCGTAGCCGCCGTTCCCGCGTGCGTTCCGGCCGGGACCTGCGGGCCAGCCGCCACAGCCCGACCTCGTGCCATCCGGCCACGACGGCAGCCAGGATGAGGAAGGGGTCGAACGACCAGTGGTCGGTGAGGTAGCTCATGGGCCGTCCTAGCTTGAGGAGCCGTACTGAATCGGCACGTTGATCAGCTGGACCTTGACCCAGGTTGTGGTGGTGAGCCGCCAGACCGTGAGCGTGGACCCGGACACGGCCAGCGCGTCGTAGGAGCCGCCAGGCCCGGGCGCGAGCGTCACGATCCGCGGCGGCAGGGCCGGCTGCGCCCGCCAGCCGCCGCCCGGACCGCTGATGACCTCGGCGCGCCCGCCGGACAGCAGCAGCCACGCGCTCCCGCCCGGGCCGGATCCTGATGCCAGCACGGCGGCCGGGCCGAGGGCCAACGGGGCGGACATGGTCCAGCGCGTCCCGTCCGGCCACGCCGCGAACGCGCTGTTCCCGGCGCGCAGCAGGACCACGTGGCCGCTGGCCGCGCTGGCCAGCCCGAGCACCTGCACCCGAGCCCCGCCGAACCCGGCCGGCTGCACCAGCCCCGCCGACCGCCACGTCCCGCCGGTATCAGTGAAAACCCCAGCCACACCCGGCCGCGCACAACTCCCGGCCGTCATCGGCGCATTATTTGGGCCGAACGAAACCGCGCTCAACCCCAGCAGCCCGCACTCGCGACCGGGGGCGGACGCCGCGAGGGCGTTCCGCGTCGTCAGCGGCGACCACTGCCCGGCCGCGGCCGCGGCCGCCGTGGCCGCCGCGGTGATGCCGCCGTCTTGCCGCAGGGCGAGGATCCGTCCCGCCGGGTCCACCGCGATCGCACCCGCCGTGCCGGCCAGCCGGGCGTCGAGCAGGCCGGGCGTCCAGGTCCGGCCCGTGTCCGTGCTCATGGCCAGGGGGGAGAAGGACAGGTTCTGGCTGGGGCGGAAGCCGACGAGCAGCGAGGTGCCGCCGCCCGCGGCGACCAGGCCGCCGTTGTCGGCCACTCCCGGCGGGGTGACCAGCGACCAGCGGCTGGCCCCGGCCGGCCGCGAGAACAGCTGCCAGAAGCCGCTGGCCGACCCGCTCGGCCCGCCCATGACCGTGATCGCCCAGGTGCCCTGGACGGTGACCAGCGCGGTACTGAGCGGCGCGGTCACGGTGGGCGGGCTCGCGGCGGCCGTCGCGGCGGTCGGCGTCCCGCAGCCCGCCGCCAGGCCCGCGCACCCGACCGCCAGGCCGAACCCGCAGGCCCCCCGGATGATGGCCCGGACCCGCCGGGTCAGGGCGCGGGTCACGAGGAGCCCAGGGCCTGGCGGGCGTACTGGCTGAGCAGGACCGAGAAGGAGGACTGGGTGCTGCTCGTGCCCGGGCCCGGGTCGGCGCCGACCTCCTGCCGGATCTGGCCGGCCGGGTCGATGACCACGGCCAGGTCGTTGTGCGCGGCCATGGCGCCGGCCGGCAGGTTCTCCACGGTGACCCCGTACTGCCGCCAGACCGCGCCAAGCTGGCTGAGCGAGCCGGTCAGGTAGAGCCAGTTCGGTGTCGCGGCCAGCCCTTCCTGCCGGTCGAACGCCTGGGTGAAGGCGATGGACCGGTAGCTGGGGTTGGCCACGACGGCGACAAGCTCGACCCGGGCGTCCTGCGCGCCGAGCATCTCCCCGGCCTGCTTGAGCTCCTGCGCGATGATCGGGCAGTCGGTGGTGCACACCGGGTCGAGGAAGGTCATCAGCACGACCTTGCCGCGCAGCTGGGCCAGCGACACGGCCCGGCCGTTCTGGTCGGTGAGCGTGAAGCCGGGCGCCGGCAGGTCCAGGGTGCTGCTGCCGCCCGCGATGGCCAGGGCCAGGATCGGATCCGCGGTCCGGTTCGCCGCCGCCGAGGCCATCGGCGCCGCCCCGAGGATGATGACGGCCAGCGCGGCGACCGCGGCCACCGACCGGGCGCCCGCCCCGGCCAGCCGCCCGCCCGCCGCCGCCAGCATCCCGCCCAGCATCCCCGGCCGCCAAGCCCGCCACCGGATTCCCGTCCCCCCGTCCCCCCCGCCCGCCCCACCAGCCCCGCCCGCCCCATCCGTCCCATCAGCCTCAACGGTCTCAGCCATCGCGGGTGCGGGCTCGACGGCGGGCGTCAGCGCCAGGTAACCGGCCGCCAGCAGCAGCGCCATCGGGATCATGCTGTTCGGATCGGTCCCCAGGCCGCCCAGCACGCCCAGGTCCTGGACCAGCACCCAGTCGGCCAGGCCGAACGCGACCGCGAACCACATCGCGTAGCGCACCAGCTTCGGGCGTCCGGTCAGGAAGGTGAGGCCAAGCGCGGCGAGCACGATGACCACGACCAGGTTCACCGCGAAGGCGTGCCTGGCGTCCAGAGACCCGAAGCCGGAGATCAGGGCGGACAGGAAGTGCGGCTGCGGGGTCCCGGCCATTGACTGGACCATGCCCGCCAGCGTCCCCGGCTGGCCGCCGGTGCCCGTCCAGAAGCCGCGGCCGGGCCAGGCCTGGAGCACGGCCATCCCGGTGAAGAACAACCCGAGGGCCGCCAGCAGCCGCCGGCCCGGCCGGGGACTGCGCCAGGCGCCGTCCGGCAGCGCGATGAGGGCGCCCGCGACCACGTAGAGCAGCACCGCGCCGGGCGCGCCGGTCAGCCAGCTCAAACCGGGCGCGAAGATCCCGCCGAACGACTCACCGAAGATCCACACGACCAGCCCCCAGCCCACGCTGGCCAGCCCGGCCAGCCGGGACCACGGCCCGCGCGCCGCGACCAGCAGCCAGGCGCCGATCCCGACCTGGATCCAGACCGAGGAGGCCGCGGCCTGGATGGGGTGGTAGGACCAGACGGTGCCGCCCCAGTTGACCAGGTGCTGAACCCAGGCCGGCGACGACGACGCGGTCGGCTCGATGACCTGCGCGGCCAGCCCGCCCGCCATCTTGGGCTGCGCCTGCAAGATCCCGTCCACGATCCACAGCACGCCGAACCCGATCCGGAGCAGCCACCGTCCCCGGGCTTCCCCCGCCCCGCCGGTCTCCGCCTTAACGCCGGTCCCAGCCTTAACGCCGGTCCCGGCCTTAACGCCAGGCTTGGTCACCCGCCAGGTACGCGCCGTCGCCCACAGGAGGCAGAGGAACACGATCAGCAGGAGGGCGATCGCGCTCTGGTGGATGAGCGCGGTCCTGAACGCGGCGACTAGCGTCGGGTCGCCAGGATTCAGGCCGGAGTTCATGCCGGGCACGGAATCCGCTCCTCTCGTCCCGGGCGCGTCGGGTTTGGGCGCGGCCAGGCCTCGTGGGCCTAGGCTAGCGGGTGGCCGTGCGGCCGGTGCCCGCAGGGCGGAAACATGATGAATATGTCATGATCGGGGGTTACCGGCGGATAAGACCGGTTCCGCGGGCTGCCACCGCGTGCCGTCCGGTGTGTCGCTGAGGTCGAGCGCGGCGGCGGACAGGGCCTGCCTGATGGCGTCGGCGGCGGCGAAGCTGCCGCTTGCGCGCAGCGTGTTCCGCAGCGCGACGAGCGGCTCGACCGCGGGCCGCAACCGGTCCCTGGGATCGGCCAGCCCGGCGCGCGCCGCCTGCCCGAGCAGGCCGATGAGGCTGCGCAGCAACGCCCGCGCCTGCTCGGTGCCCTGGTCCTCGTCGGTGTCGGCCTCCCACAGCTTGATCGCGGTTTCCAGGCCCAGGATCACCTCCACCATCGCGGCCGCGTCGCGGTCCCCGGCCGCCGTGCTGAACTCCCGCTCCGCGTTCGTCATGACCTCGGGCAGCGGCGGCGGTAGCGGCGGCCGCGCGGACGACCCGTCCGCCGACGGCCCGGCCCCGTTCTCGCTCGCGCCGTTCCCGCCGCCAGCGCGGTGCGTGCGCGGGACGCCGCGGACCAGACCCCGCAGCTCGGCCACGGTCAGCCGGGCCCCGGACGGGACGGTCACGCTGTGCCCGGCCCGGCGCACGGTCAGGCCGCCCCGGCCGCGGATCTCGACGTCGCTGGTCCGCAGGTCGATGAGGACCGCGGTGTGCTCGTCGACGCCGAGGATCGCGGTGCCGGGGTCAAGTTCACGCTCCATCGCCGCCAGCCTCCGCTCCCCGAGGTAGCAGTACCTGGTGTCGTAGTGGCCGCCCTCGGCGTTGTCGTAGTGCGGGATGACCGCGGCCTTCAGGCCGAGCGCGCCGGTGAGGTCGAGCCCGGCCAGCCACCGCGGCGCCCCGCCCGCCTTGTAGATCTCGTACACCGGCAGGGCGAACTGGCCCGCTGTGGCGGCCGCCGCCGAGGCCAGCACGGTCAGCCCGTGGCCGGCCAGGATCCGCTCCCGCAGCGCGCCGGCCACCGGGCCGGCCTGCCAGTGCGCGAGCGCGTAGGACGGGCTGCCCGGCCCGGCGAAGACCCAGTCCGCGGACCTGAGGTCAGCCGCCTCGCGGCCCGGCGGCCGCCCGGCGAGCAGCGGCGGGGCCATCGCGGGGTCGGCGTCATCGCTGGTGCCGGTCGTGACGCGGACGTCCAGGCCGACGCTTCCTGCGAAGTAGCGCTGGGCCCGGGCCGACACGCCGGCCGCGTTTTCCTGGAAGGCGTACGGTGTCGCGAGCAGCAGCGCCCGCGGGCGGCGCGCGCCGAGCCGCGCCAGCACGTCCTTGTGCACCGTGACCATGGTCGGGCTGGTCTCGCCCGAGCCGATGATCACCAGCATCCGGCAGGCCGGGTCATCGGCCCGGCCGTTGACGGTCACCACGTACCGCGACCCCCTTTGCGCCAGGCCGCGAACATGTCCCGGCTAGCTCGCTGCGGCCGGCACCTTGCCCGCACTAGTCACAACGCCGCCCCAGGGCCGGCTGGATGCACGGTTCTTCCCCCGCCACCCGCCTGCCGGTAGAACGGGCTTGAGCTCTGGTTGAAGATGAGGCCAATCACGGCGAGGCCCACCAGCCATATCACGACGCCGACGATCAGCGTGGCCGTGCTGCGCGCCGTGCGGAACGAGATGATCGGCAGGCCCAGGGTGCCGAGAACGAAGAACGCCACCGAGAAGCCCCTGGCCCAGCTTCGCCCCCGGCCGTTCGCCCACGCCATCCAGAGCCATCCGCCCACCGCGATCAGGGCCGCGACGGCCAGGAGGCCGGCCCGGAAGTTCTCGGCGGTGTGCAGCTGCGCCGAAGTGTAGTCCGGGTGTGCCTGGACAATAGCCGACGTAAGGATGCCCCTGTTGACCAGCGCGAAGGCCAAGCTGACCAGCTCGAGCGCCGCGCCGGCGTACATCAGCCTGATGGCACTGAGCACGGTATGCGGCGGCCGGGCGCGCCAAAGCCGTTGCGGAGGTCCCGAGACCGGATACGGCTCGTACATATTCCCTCCAGTGGACCTGGACGCCTGTCCCGGGCTGCGTCAGCCCGCCTGCCGTCAGCCCGCCTGCCGTCAGCCCGCGAGCCGTGGGCTTGCGTGTACCGGTGGCGGCCGGCCCAGGGGCGCCAGATCACAAAATCCGCGTTTTGGTCCCGCTTATCAGAGTACCGGCCGTGGCGGGCAGGCCTGCGGGCCGGGTCTTTGGCCGCAAGCGTGCGGGCAGGCCGGCCTGGACGGGAAAACTGGTTGGCGCGGGTGAGGTGATGGGCTAGGGTCCCGGTTGATGACCGCTGACCCTCCCCGCACAGGCGCGGGGTCCCGCCTCACCTTTCACGGGCCGCTGTCCGAGCAGCGGGCCGTCCGGCTGGCCGCTGAGCTGGCCGCGAGCACGCCGGCGACGGTGCTGGACATCGGCTGCGGCTGGGGCGAGCTGATGATGCGGATCCTGGCGGCCGCGCCAGCGGCCATCGGCGCCGGCGTGGACAGCGACGGCGGGGACGTCCGCCGCGCCCGCGACAACGCCACCGCACGCGGCCTGGACGGCCGCGTTACCTTCGTCGAGGCCCCGGCCAGGGAATACCTGGCCAGCGCCGACGGTCGTGCGGACCTGATCCTGAACGTCGGCGCCTATCAAGCCCTCGGCACCATCCAGGAGGCGCTGGCCGAGATCCGGGAACGGGTCAACCCCGGCGGCCGGGTGCTGTTCGGCGCGGAGTACTGGGAGCGCCCGCCGACCGAAGCGGAGCTCGCGAACATGTGGCCAGGGATCACCGCCGATGCCTGCACCGACCTGGCCACCCTGGCGGAACGTGCGATTGCGGCGGGCTTCGGGCCGCTACGGATCCAGACGGCCACCCGGGGCGAGTGGGAGGAGTTCGAGTCGGGGTACGCGCTGGAGCGGGAAGACTGGCTTCTCGCCCACCCCGGCCACCCGCAAGCCGGCCAGGTCCGGGCCGAGCTCGACAAGACCAGGAACATCTGGCTGCGCGGCCACCGCGACGTCCTCGGCTTCGCCTACCTGACGCTCGGCGTCCCGTAAGCC
>JBEKGC010000201.1:0-24256 GCA_050013055.1 Streptosporangiaceae bacterium | reverse complement strand
GCACCAAGGAAACGAGTGTCCAGCCGGGCCTCGGTGATGCCGGGGTCCACCCGGTAGGCGCCCGCACTCGGCCGGTCCGCGATCAGCTCGGTGAGCGTCTCGTCGGTGAAGTGCGCCGCCGCGCCGTCGTCGCAGGCGATCCCGCCGGGCAGCATGCCGTCCGCGATCAGCCGGTGGTACAGCGGCCGCCGTCCCGGCTCGGAGTTGTAGTGCGGGCAGTAGCTTCCGGCCAGCAACCCGAGCCCGTCGGTGAACGCCCGCAGGTCACGCCCGAACGAGTCCGTGGTTCCTCCCTCGAACCAGCAGATGCCCCCGGCGCTTGATCCGGCCAGGACGATGCCCGCCTGCCAGGCCTTACGCAGGATCACGTCAAGCCCGTGCACCCGCCACACGGCCATCATGTTGGCCACGCTGCCGCCGCCGACAAAGATGACGTCCTGAGACAGCAGCAGGTCCTCGGGGTCGGCGACGTTGGGCATCGGGAAGAGGGCCAGGTGACTGAGCCGGGCCGGGTGCCCGGCGAACCGGTCGTACATGAGCAGTGCCCACCGCGGGTCATCGCCGCCCGCCGTGTTCAGGACGCATATCCGCGGCTCGGGCCGCCCGGCCAGCCGGAGCGCGTATTCCATGTGCAGCGGCACTTCGCCCCCCGAAACGAGCATGCCGCCGCCGATCGCGATGATGTGCCGCCGCCCGTCCGCTGCCATGCTGGCACGGTAGCGGCGTGACAGCCTGCAAGCAAACGCGCAATTGGCTCATACCCTCAGTAACCACCCGACCGCATCGTGATTTTTTTTTGGCCGAACGATCCCTGGTTACTCCAGCCACCGGCCCGGTGCACGCCCCGGTGGCTGGAGTCAGCCACGCGCTCAGACGCCGTACTGGAGCAGGACCGCCACGACGTTGCGGCCGAGGTTGCCCGCGGCGTGGGTGTCGCCCCCGGCCAGTAGGTTGGTGGTACCGGGGACGGCGGCTACGGCCAGGACGCTGATCGTGTCAGGCCCGCCCGGCAGCGGTGCTTCGGTCAGCGGGTGCCCGGGCGTGTAGTGCAGCAGGTACGATCGCTGGCCGTCGACGCCTGGCATAGGGAGCCACAGGCCGCCGTGGCCGTCGGAGCTGACCTGCTGAAGCGGCTGGGTGCCGAACCCGAAGTTGCCGGCCGGCCCTTTGTACCAGCGGTGGCCGTCCCAGTGCAGGATGACCGTCGGGCCGCCTTCGTCCTCCAGCCCGCCGTTGGCGATGGCGTAGACGCTGTCCTTGGACTGCGCGTAGATGCCGGTGAGCATGGGGCCGTTGAGCTCCTGCCTGGGCGGCAGCAAAGACGCCACCGAGGTGCGAGACCAGGCTGAGCCGTTCCAGTGGGCGATGGCAGAGCCGTCGAAGGCCCAGATGTTGCCGGCCGACAGCGCGCTGCCGCCCTGCAGGCCGTGCCCGGAGGCCACCCGGGACCAGGTGCGGCCGTCGTAATGCCAGGCGCCGAGCCCGGATCCGGGGAAGTCCGGCTGGCCGAACACCCACACGTTGCGAGCAGAAAGGACCACGGCCCCGCCGATTTGCTGGGCAAATGACCGCTGGACGGTCCAGCTGCGGCCATTCCACCGCAGCGCCCGCGACTGCCCTCCGTCGGCGGTGAACGCCCAGACGTCGGTGGCGGAGCTGGCTTCGGCCGCGACCACGACCTCATTGGCCCGGCCGGGGAACCTGACCTGTGTCCAGGTCGATCCGCTGCGCCGCCAGGCGGTGGGCACGGAGCCCTGGCCGAAGGCCCATCCGCCGGCCCGGCCGACCGCGACCACCGCGGTGAAGCCGCCGAAAGAGCCGCTGCGCACCTGCTTGACGATGTGCCAGCCCGGGCGCATCGGCGGCACGGCCCGGGTGGGCCCATGGCCGGGCGCGGCTATCGCCGCCGTGCCGGACGCCGCGCCGGTCAGCGCGACGAAGGCCGCCACGATGACCGCGACCCGGCGCGCGCGCCGTGGCGGCCGCGCTCCGGGCCGGCCGCCTCCGGCCGGCCCGGCCGGAACCGCCTGGTCTGGATGGCTGTTGTTCATGTGCTCTCCCCGCTCACCACGTCAGGCCCGTCAGGATCGCCCCGCTACAGGCTGCTGAGGCTAAAGACGGCCGGGTGGCTCGCCGGGTGGTGCGGTGGCGGTCACAGCTTGGTAACTAATCCGATCGCCCGCCGGGCCTACCACGTGACCGCGCGCCCGGGGCGGCTCATCGTCCCGGGCGGGCAGTACCAGGTCATGATCTCGATTGTGAGCCGCCCGGCCAGGACCGCGGGATCGGCCTCGGCGAGCTGCCTGGCCTGCTCGAGTGAGCCGGTCCGGTAGAAGGCCAGCCCGCGCAGGGCCGGATCGGGCTGGTCCCTGACCGGGCCATTGGTCACCACCTGCCCGGTGGCGCGCAACCTGGCGTGGTGCGCCAGGTGCTCCTGCTGGATGCGCTCGAGCTCGGCGTCCTCGTAGTCCGGTGCCTGCGCGGGCGTACGCAGCAGCACCAGTTCGAAAGCTTCAAGGTCCATACGTCATTGTGACGCGGCCGCCGGCGGGTGCCGGTATCGCTGCGGAGTGCGGGTCGTGCTCGACGGATCAGGGGCACCTGCGGCCGCCCGCGTTCGAGGTCGACCTGGAACCGGTCGACTCGGTGGTGGTGACCACGCTGATGGATAACCTCACCGACAACCTGATGGCCGATCGGGGCCCGGCGCGGCGGGCGGCCCTGGGATCCGGCCCGCAGCGCCCGTCGGCGGTGATGGCCGGCGGCCAGGTTCCCGATGCGCTGATCGCGGAGCACGGTTTCTCCATGCTGGTCACCGTGACCAGGGGCGGAGCTGAGCACCGGTTCTTGTTCGACGCGGGGACCAGCCCCGACGGGGTCACCGAGAACATGCGCCGGCTCGACATCGACCCGTCCTCGATCGAGGTCATCGTGTGCAGCCACGGCCATTTCGATCACACCACCGGGATCGACGGGCTGATCCGGGCGCTGCGCCCGGTGAACATGCCGGTGCTTATCCATCCGCACTTCTGGCGGCGGCGCCGCCTGCAGCTACCGGGCCGCGAGCCGCGGGAGCTCCCCACCACCAGCCGCCGCGCCCTGACCGAGGCGGGTTTCGACATCATCGAGGAGCGGCAGCCCAGCTTCTTGTTCGGCCGGTCCGTGCTGATCACAGGCGAGGTCGCGCGCACCACCGGGTACGAGCCGGGCTTTCCCCCGCAGCAGGCCTGGCTCGGCGACCGCTGGCGGCCCGATCCGCTGGTCCTTGATGACCAGGCGCTGATCATCAGCGTCCGCGACCGCGGGCTCGTCGTCATCACCGGCTGCGGCCACGCCGGCGTCGTCAACATCGCCAGGTACGCCAGCCGGCTGGCCGGCGGCCAGCCGCTCTACGCCCTGCTCGGCGGGTTTCACCTGGGCGGCCCGGCGTTCGAGCCGCTGATCCCGCGCGTCCTTGATGACCTGGCGGACCTGAACCCCGGCGTGCTCGTGCCCGCGCACTGCACCGGCTGGCGGGCCCAGCACGCGATGTCCGCCCGGTTCCCCGCCGCCTTCATCCCGAACGCGGTCGGTACCAGCTTCCACCTCTGATCCATGGCCCCCGGCCGCCTCAGCGGGCGAACTGCGAGGCGCTCGGCGAGGTGCCGAAGTTGGCGCCGACGCAGCGGTAGGTTCGCGTGCCGCGGTCGAACGCGGCCTCGCTCGGCGGCAACGGCTCGGCGTCCCAGTTACCGACCGGGAGCCGCCGCGCCCAGGCTTGCCGCGATCGGAGCAGCACCGCCGTGGAGCAGACCTTGCTCACCGTCGGATTCGCTTTCAGCGCGTGGTAGTCCAAGGTCCGCGCGCCAGCGGGCATGAGCGCGATCGCGAACGTCTCATAGACGTGCGGTTGCGTGCAGGGCAGGCTCTCGATGAAGACGGTACCGGAGATTTCCGTATAGGCGCCCCAGCACTCTGGGTGCGCCGGGCATCGCGCCGTGGCCACCCCGCTTGACGCCGCCGGACATCCCGCGGTCACGGTGGCGACCCCGTAGGGGCTAGCGACGGCTGTCAGCCCGCGCTGCGCCGAGGAACCCGCCGGGCTCCGCTGACCGGCCGCCGACGTACTGCCCGGCGTCGCCGTGCTCCCGTGCTGTGCCAGCAACCGCACCCCGACCAGCGTCCCGGCCGCGATGATCACGACAAGTCCCACCGCCAGGCCAGCCCACCGCAGCCGCCGCGAGCCCCCGGCCGCCGACCGGGCAGCCCGGTGTCCCCCGGCCGCACCAGGCCGCGACGGCCCGCCCAGCGAGGGTCCTGCGAGTGGCGGTCCTGCGAGTGGCGGTCCTGCGAGTGGCGGGTCCCCCAGTGGCGGGTCCCCCAGTGGCGGGCCGGTCGGTGGCGGGTCCCCCAGCGACGGGCCGGTCGGTGACGGATCCCCCAGCGACGGGCCGGTCGGTGACAGGCTGCCCAGCCAGGGGCCGCCCAGCGAGGAGCCGTGCAGCGAGGGGCCGCCCAGCGAGGGGCCGCCCAGCGAGGGGCCGCCCAGCGAGGGGCCGCCCAGGGGCGAGGCGGAGATGGGCCGGGCCGGGTAGGCCAAGGCGTCCCGCAACGCCGCGGCACTTGGCGGCCGCCGCGCCGGGTCAGCGGAGAGCCCGGCGCGCAGCAGCGCCATCAGCTCAGGCGGCGTGCCCGGCACGTCCTCCACCGGCTTGTCGTGCAGCGTCATGATCGTCATCAGGCTCGGCGGTTCAGAACCAGCAGGGAAACGCGGCGGGCGCCCGGCCAGCAGGGCGTACAGGGTGGCCGCGAGGGAGTAGACGTCAGCCAGGACCGTCGGCTCCTCACCCCGGAAGGTCTCTGGTGAGGAGTACGCCGGGGTCAGGGCGTCGCGGGAGGCCGTCTGCTCCCCGCGAGCCGAGATGATCGACGCCAGCCCGAAATCGGAAAGCCCGACCATGCCGTACCGGTTGACGAGGATGTTCGCCGGCTTGAGATCACGGTGCAGCACGCCGGCCGCGTGCGCTGCGGCGAGCGCATCGGCCAGCCTGATACCGATGTCCCGAACCCGCGTCGCGTCCATCGGGCCGTCCCGGCGCAGCGCGTCGTTCAGCGATCCGGCCGGGCATAGCTCCATGACCAGGTAGGGGCGGCCGTCGGGAAGCGTGCCCGCGTCGTAGACGTCGATGACGTGAGGGTGCCCGGACAGCCGGCCGGCCGCAGTGACCTCGCGGAAGAACCTCCGGCGATCACGCTCGCTGAGCAGGGCACGGTTATCGACCTTGACGGCCACCTCGCGGCCCACGGCCACCTGCCAGCACCGGTAGACGGTGGCGAAGCCCCCCATGCCGAGGATGCCGCCGACCCTATGTCCGGGTATGTCCGGTGCCGTGACCACGGTTCGCCAGCTTAACCGCCGCCAGCGGCCGCCGCTTGGTCGCCGGAGATAAGCTCGCGGCCGCACACGCTCTGCATGCCGGCCGAAAGTCGCGGAGGCAGCTACCCCTCCCTGGGTCACCCCTCCTGGGTCACCCCTCCCGGGTCACCCCTCCCGGGTCACCCCTCCCGGGTCACCCCTCCCGGGTCACCGCCCCCGGGACAGGACGCCCGGCTCTGGCCCCGGCCGGCACCCTCAGTCGTCACTTCCGCCCCAGGCGCCCGTCTTTCCGCGTCCTGACCCACCCGCCCGAGCTCGGTAAGAAATATCGTGGATGATTCGGCTCATACGGAGAGTTTGGGGCCCCAGGATGGCCCAAGACTTCCGCAAGAGCCGGATCTTCCGCGCGAATCGGGCCGGTCCGGCCTCAACGGTGCCCGGCTGGACCCGGCCCGGCGCAAATTCCGCATCAGCGTACCCAGCAGCCGCTGCGCCACCAGAAGGACGGGCGGTGGGTCCGGGGTCAGCGGCCGGTCCAATGAGCCCCTGCGCCGTAGGCCAACTGTGAACCCATCGGTCCCGCGCGGCGGCTCACAATCGGGGCGACGGTCACTCTCTGAGGGCCCGGCCGGCCGGCTGCCCCGCCGAGACGACCCCCCAGAAAGGCCGCCGCCACCCCGCCCCCGGGCCTACCCCGCTCACACGGACCCCTCCTCCCAACCGACGCCCCTCCCGTCCCAGCACAAGAAAGCTCCGCCATGATCATGGCCAGTTTCGGGCGATATTTGCCCTTGTGCCCGTTTCTGGCCACGATCATGGAATCCCGCCCCGCAGCCGGCGCATCACCAGAAGGATCATGATGGATCCGGGCCTCGCAGCAGATCCGGCACGACCCCGCAACAACAATGGACCACCGTCGTCCCTGGCGGCGAGCACGGGCCAGCGCGGGCCTGTCGTGGGGCAGCGCGGGTGTGTGGGCGGGGGCCAGCGCGGGTGTGGGCGTGGGCCAGCGTGAGTTGTATTGGGCGGGGGCCAGCGTGAGTTGTATTGGGCGGGGGCCAGCGTGGGTGTGCCGGGCGGGGAGGGCGGGGTCCACGGGACAGGCCAGCCTGCGCCGGCGCCATGGTCGCACGGTGCCGCTGGCCAGCTCACCAGCCGGGCTTAAAGTCCCTCGTCCTGGTTCGCCGGGGCGTCCCGGCCGAAGAACTTGTCGTCCTGCTCGACCGCGGCGACGTCCTCGGCGGCTGCCCGCCTGATCTCGTCGAGCTCGGGGTCATCCTCCTCGTTGCGCTGTATCAAGCTGTGCCTGTCGTCCGGTTCCTCGGTGACCCAGCGGGAACGGAACCAGGAAAAGATGCCCATAACGACTCCCCGGCTAGTGCCGACTGGCGCGCAAGGTGGTGGCCCTGCGGCGCTGTCTTGAGCGTACGCTCCGCCGGGCTCAGCGAAAATCAGACAGCCGGCCATCCGGCGATCGCGCCCGTTCGAACTCGGGCGGCCAGGATGTCAGCATCCGCGTCATGGACTCGGTGCATCAATACCTGCACATACTGGAGGATGGTCACCGGACATCGTTTTGTCGTGCAGCTGCACGACGCGACGACCCTGCACTTCGACTTTCGCCTGCAATCAGGCGATGTGCTGCGTTCGTGGGCGGTACCCAAGGGGCCATCGCTCGACCCGGCGGTCCGGCGGCTGGCGGTCCCGGTCGAGGACCATTCGATGTCGGCCGGTGAATTCGAGGGGGTTCACGATGGTCACCGCCGGGGTAGCGGCGCGGTGATCATCTGGGATGAGGGTACGGCGACGATCGTTCGGGATGAGCCTGGCCATATCTCCTTCGTCCTGAACGGCCGCAAACTATCGGGCGGATTTGCCCTGACCCGGACAGGCGAGAAACGCTGGATTCTCGTGAAGGTCCGCGACGAACAAGCACGCCCGGGATCGGACATCGCCGCAGCGCGGCCGGAGAGCATCCGGAGCGGCCAGACCTGGCAGGAACTTCGGGAGCGGACCCGCCGCGCGGCCGGCCCGGCGGATTAATCTTTACTGAAAGCATTGTCCCGGCGGAGGTGCACGCGGATCGAAAGGGGGAAGGAGCACGACGGGGCGCCGGCAGGATATTGCGCTGGCGGCGATCGGCGGGGTGGGACAGGTAGCACCAATGGGTCCATGCCAGTGCCCGGCCCGAAACGCAGGATGCAAGAACGACCAGCGGGTTACCTTCCGGTAACTAAAACAACAAGTTCGACTTCTCAGCTCACGATAAAGCCGCGAGACGGCTCGCCGGGTGCATACCGGCTCGTACCGCGGGCTTCGGCTCCTCGGAAGCCGGGTCGGGAACGAGGCTTTGCCGTCGGCTGCGGCATGTCCCGCAACGTGGTCGAAATCTCACCGAAGCCGATCAGTTCTTGCTTCTTTAGTCGATTGACTATCTTTGGGCGAGAAAGCTTATCCAGCTGACCGCGTGATCACCGAGCGTGCTGGCCGGAGCATGTGTCCCTGACCTGCCTAAGGAGCGACATGGTCAGCGGGTTCACCTGAGTCGGCGCCGGTCAGCAGGTTGACCCGTGGGTGACCGAAGCGTGGCCTATGCCCGGTGGTCGCGGTGTCAAAAAGCGGCGGCAGGGCCCGAAGCTGAGATCGTGCTGTGCGTTCGGCTCAGCAAATTCTCAGCCGCGAGACTCATGTCCGGATACCCGCAATCGGCGGCGAAGCAGGCGCCGGCCCGCATACGGCGCCGGGAATACGGAACGACTCAAGCGCGCCACAAGTCTCAGTCTTGACAGGAATGCTACCAACCGTCCCGCAAGGTAGCCGAAGTGTGACCTGACGCGTGCTTGGTCTGCGTCTTAAGGTGTGCGGCCGCGCACCGTTGGTTACTTCGCCCGTACCCCCACTTCATCGCCGATGGCGACGCCGATGGGCGACGAGCTGCGGCCAATGTGAATGGGGGGGCTGCTGCGTCCTTATGGCGTGCCGATCGTATACGCTTATGCATTATTCAACGAGTGGAACGGAGTACACGTGGCTCAGAAGATTCAAACCCTGTTCATCGACGACATCGATGGCAGCGAGGCTGAAGGAACCGTCCGCTTTGCACTGGATGGTGCGGAGTACGAGATCGACCTGAACGCCAAGCACGCAGAGGCGCTGCGCAAGTCGTTGGCCCGGTATGTAGATGCGGCCAGGCGGAGCAGTGGCAGCCCGGCCCGGCGGCCGGCTCGGAGCAGCCGCAGGACGGCGGCTACTGGCCTTAACACTACGGAAGTTCGTGAGTGGGCCAAGGCGCAGGGTATCGAAGTCAAGGACCGTGGTCGCGTGCCCGCGGAATTGGTCGTCAGGTTCCGGGCGGCTACCGGAAACTAGTAGGCAGTTGGCTGGTCTTGGCGGCTCGTAATCGACGAGAGGCTCACGCCCTGGGCGTCAGAGCTCATCCATAGACTTCCTTGCCCGTGACTTCAATACCACCACTTTTCGGGATGCTGTGTCCTTCTGTGATCGCAAGACCGTAGAAGGACACATACTTCCCGGCCCGGACCACCGGGCTCGATGCTTTTCATTGAAGGCGGGTCCACCCGGGCCCGCCTTCAGGCTGTAGCGCTTTTCTCCGCCAGGCCAGGCCAGGCCAGACCGGACCAGACCGGACCAGACCAGGCCAGGCGATTCAGTTCCGCGGCCGGGCACGATGCCGGTCCGGGCCGGTGTTACCCGGGTCCGTTCGGGAAATTGCCCGTTGAGGGTGACCTGCGGGCACCTCACATGGCCGGGACGGCACGACTGATGATCGCGGCGGTGTCGATTCCCGCCGGCAAAGTGCCGAAGGCATGGCCCCAGCCCCAGGGACCGCCCGGGTCGGCCAGCCGGGACGCGACAAACGCATCTGCCACCGCGGGATCCCCGTGACGGACAAGCAAGGCGCCCTGGAGAGCGAGCGCCAGGCCTTCGGCGAGCTGGCGGGCGCGAACCTCAGAGGGGTCGCTGAGCTCCTTACGCAGCCTGGCCACCGCCTGATCCAGCCGGCGGTCCGCGCCGGCGGCCTGGCCGAGTTCGGCGAAGAACGCCTCGGCCGTCTCCGGCTGCCTGGTCAGGGCGCGAAGCGCGTCGAGCGCGGCGACATTGCCCGAACCCTCCCAGATAGAGGCCAGCGGAGCCTCACGGTAGAGCCGGGGCATCCCTGACTCCTCCACGTAACCGTTGCCGCCCAGGCATTCCAGCGCCTCGGCGGCGTGCCCGGGGGCTCGCTTGCACACCCAGTACTTGGTCGCCGCCAGGGCCAGGCGGCGGAACGCGGCCTCGGCCTCGTCGCCACGGACCGTGCGGTCGGTCGCCCCGGCCAGCCGGAACGCCGCCATCGTCGTCGCCTCCGACTCGATCACGAGGTCGGCCAGCACGCTGGCCATCAGCGGCTGGTCGGCCAGCTTCCGGCCGAAGGCCATCCGGTGGCTGGCGTGGTGCGCGGCGAGCGTGACCGCGGTCCGCATGCCGGTCGCCGTCCCGAGCACGCAATCGAGCCTGGTCATGTTGACCATCTCGATGATGGTGCGGACGCCGCGGCCCTCCTCGCCGACCAGCCAGGCCGTGGCGTTGTCATACTCGACCTCGGCCGACGCGTTCGACCGGTTGCCGAGCTTGTCCTTCAGCCGCTGCAGGTGCATGCCGTTCCGGCTGCCGTCCGGCAGGACCCGGGGCAGCAGGAAGCAGGACAACCCGCCGGGAGCCTGGGCGAGCACCATGAACAGGTCACTCATCGGTGCCGAGGTGAACCACTTGTGCCCGGTCAGCAGGTAGCCCCCACCCGCCTCCCCATCCCCCTTCATGGGGACGGCGCGGGTGGTGTTGGCCCGGACGTCGGAGCCGCCTTGCTTCTCGGTCATCGACATGCCCGCGAGCAGTCCCCGCTTGGTCTGCGGCGGGCGCAGGCCGAAGTCGTAGTCCTGGGCCGCGAGCAGCGGTTCGAAGCGCCGGGCCAGGTCGGGTGCGTGCCGCAGCGCGGGCACGATGGCGTAGGTCATCGAGATCGGGCAGCCATGCCCGGCATCGGCCGCGCTCCAGACATAGAAGCCCGCCGCGCGGGCCACGTGCGCTCCGGGACGCCCGTCCCGCCAGGGCGCGGCGTGCAGTCCGTGCCGCACCGCCACGGTCATCAGCTCATGCCAGGCCGGGTGGAATTCCACCTCGTCGATGCGGTGGCCGAAGCGGTCATGGGTGCGCAGCACCGGCGGGTGCTCGTTCGCCTGACGGCCCTGCTCCTGCGCTCGCGCCGAGCCGGCCAGGCGGCCAAGGACCCGGACCTCATCGGCGGCCCAGCCGGCGCCCTCGCGGCGCAGCGCGCTCAGCATGGCCGGATCGTCGGCCACGTCGTACCCGGTCAACGCGGGAGACTGGTTGAACACGTCATGTGTCGGCGGCATCAGTCATCCCTGCCTCCGGGGTTCGCGGCCTTGTCGTAATTGAAACATGCCGAAGTAGAAGTTCGTGCCCTCCTGCTGATACACCAGAATGTGACGAGGGCTGGTCAGAGGCCTGCGGAGAAATTAGGGAGGTTACCTGGTGGCGTCTTACCTGATCCGGCGGCTTGGCACATCCGTGGTGGTCCTCATCGGCATCTCGATCTTCACCTTCGCCCTGCTGCACCTGGTCTTCCCCTCGCCCGCCATCATTGTTCTCGGGGTCAAGGCATCACCGCCCGCGATCGCGGCATGGAACCGCGCCAACGGCTTCGACGACCCGGTGCTCGTGCAGTACTGGCACTACGTGGACGGCGCGCTCCATGGCAACCTGGGTCAGTCCTACAAGCTGAACCAGTCCGTCGTGTCGCTGTTCTCGGAGCGGTGGGAGCGCAGCGCGTACCTGTCCGGCGTCTCGCTGCTGCTCGCGGTCCTGATCGCGATCCCGCTCGGGATCTACCAGGCGGTCCGGCGGAACCGTCTCGGCGACACCGTGGCCACCAGCGTTGCCTTCACCGCCTACGCCATGCCGGACTTCTTCCTCTACCTGATCGTCATCCAGCTGTTCGCGCTGAGCTGGGGCCTCTTCGGTTTCGAGGCCAGCCAGTCGAACTCGATGCCCACGATCATCAGCGACTGGCATGACATGACGCTGCCGATCCTGTCCATAACCTTGCTCATCCTGGCCGGCTACTCCAGGTACATGCGGTCGTCGGCGATAGAGACGCTGGCCCAGGATTTCATCAAGACGGCGCGGGCCAAGGGATTGCCTGAGCGGCTCGTGCTGTTCCGGCATCTCGTCCGCAACGCCTGCCTGCCGATGATCACGCTGATCGGGCTGTCGATTCCGTTGCTGCTCGCGGGCAATCTCATCGCCGAGTACGTCTTCAACTTCGACGGCCTGGGCCTGCTGTTCTACAACAGCCTGGGGAACGAGGATTACTCGGTGCTGCTCGCGTACACGCTGCTCGGGGCGGTCCTCACCGTCGCGGGCAACTTCGTGGCCGACGTGGCGCTGACCATCGCCGATCCGCGGATCCGGCTGGCCTGACGACGGGTCATCACCCTGGCTTAGGCCGGCCGCCCCATGGCGGCTACCACCAGGGTGACGGTGGTCGCCACCTCGGCGAGCGCGCCGAGGACATCGCCGCTGATCCCGCCCAGACGGCGTACCGCGTGCCGCTCCAGGGCGAAGGCGGCGGCCAGGCCGGCCACCACGGCCAGCGGGAGCGTCCAGCCAAGTGGCTCGCCGGTCACCGTGGCGGAGATCGTCACCGCGGCGACCGCGGCCGTCAGCGTGGCCAGCGTGGCCGTCGCGGCCATCACCGGGCTGACCGAGCCCGCGACAAGCGCACCGAGCCCGTCCGGCCGGGCCGCGACCACGCCCCGCCGGCAGGCCCAGGTCAGGGCCAGGCGGCCGGTGACCGCGGCGGCGATCAGCGCCGCCGCGCCCCGGCCGTGGCCCGCCGATTCCGCCTGGCTGAGCGCGGCCACCTGGATGAGCAGGGTCAGGACCAGCGTCACCACGCCGAACGGCCCGATGTCAGAGCGGCGCATGATGTCAAGCGCGGCGGGGCCGGGCTTGCCGCTGCCCAGGCCGTCCGCGAGGTCGGCCAGCCCGTCGAGGTGCAGGCCGCGGCTGAGCAGCGCGAGGGCCGCCACCGCGAGACCTGCTCCGGTGAGCGGCCCCGCCCCGAGCGCTCCGGTGAGCGGCCCCGCCCCGAGCGGGTGGTCGACGGCGAGCAAGACGGCGGCGGCCACCACCCCGAGCAGCAGGCCCACGGCCGGCGCCCAGGCCATCGCCGCCGCCGCGGTCGCCCTCGCCGGTAGCCTCGGGGCCGCCGGGGCCGGGTCCGGAACGGCGCCGCGGAGGGGAATCACGGTGAGCAGCGTCACCGACAGCCTCAGGCCACTCCATCTCATGTCGAACGAGCCTATCGGCCAGCCCCGGAAAGACGTACTATCTTGAGGGGGCAGAACGCATCGGGATGGCGGTGGAAGCGTGTCTGAGTGGTGGTCCATCGAGGTTTTTGACGCAGAGAGACTGGCCGCCCGCCGGTGGAAGGACGCCTACCAGGTCGTGTTCGAGGTGCTCTTCGAGTCCGACCAGCAGTGGGAGGCGTTCCGCGCCCTTCCGGTGATCCGTTCGGCCCTCGACAGCGTGCCCGATCCGGTCAACGGCCTGCTCATCTACCGGGGTCGCGGGGGCGGCGCCGGGCCGAGAAAGCCGCGCCGGCCCAGGCCCTCGCCGGCCGCGAGCGCGATGTCCAGGCCCGAGCCGGTACCCGAGCGCGCCGTGCGCCTGGTCGAGGTGGCTCCGCCCGGACCTCAGCTCGGGGCCGAGTGCACTGTGCCATAGGTAGAGGGCCGTAAGTAGGGGGCCATAAGTAGATGTGGTCCCGCGGGTGTAGCACCCGGCGGGACGGTGCAGGATGGGGGGATGAGGGAAACGCGAGTCATGACCGATGGCCTGCGGGCCGCGATCGAGCACAGCGGTTACTACCCAGGCCTGGTATCCGATGCGGTCGCCTCGGCGCTCGGGTCGGAACCAGTCACCGCTTTCGTCGTCCACCACGACGCGATTTTCGATCCGGGCATGGAGGTGCGCCGTCACATGACCGTGCTGGCGCTCACCCCGACCCGGCTGGTGTACTCGCACACCGACGAGCATCCAGCCGAGGATCCCGACACCCGGCCGCGGGCCGAGACGAGCACCGAGGCGATCCGGTTTGCCAAGATTTCGTCCGTGGCCCTGAGCCGGGTCGTTTCTGACCCCGAGACCTACGTGCCCGGCGTCACCATGCCGTCGGAGGTCATGCTGACCATCGGCTGGAACGTCCTGTCCCACCTGGAACTCGAGCCGGCCCACTGCGGGGATGAGAGCTGCGAGGCTGATCACGGCTATCTCGGGACCATCACCGCCGATGATTTCTCGCTGCGGGTGAGCCAGGCGGCGGACGGCGAAGATGCGGTGCGCCAGCTGCTCGGGTTCGCCCGGGAGCTCGCCGACGCCACGGCCATAGGCGGTAGCTGAGGACTCGCCAGAGGCCGTTTTGCCGCCGATTCCCGCCTAATGGGACGAATGTTCCGGCAAGATGCTAAGCCTAGATGCCGATGCCCGATGCCGACGCTGAGGTACAGCTCTGCGGCAACGGCTGAGGCAAGATGCTGAGTGGCACCCACGAGTAGCAGATGAGGATTCCCGTATGACGCTGGAGCCGAGACATTCGCCCGTCGTGCCGTCTTACGGGTCGGCGACCCTGGCTGACCTGTCATCCTCGGTCCTCGCGTCGCTTGACCCCGGATCGCCGGCCGCGCAGAACGTCCTCGGCTTGGCCCCCGCGCAGCGTGCGTGCCTGCTGATCGTGGACGGGCTCGGCTGGGAGCTGCTCCGCGATCATCCCGCCGCCGCGCCGTTCCTGTCCGAGCTGGCACGCAACTCCAAGCCGATCACGGCCGGGTTCCCGTCCACGACCGTGACCAGCCTCGGCTCGATATGCACCGGGCGTCCGCCTGGCCAGCACGGGATGCTCGGCTACCAGGTCATCATTCCCGGTGAGAACCGCTTGCTCAACGGGCTGCGCTGGGACTCCAGGGTCGATCCGTTGCAGTGGCAGCCGCTGCCCACGCTTTATGACCGGGCCACCGAGGCGGGCATCGCGGCCGTGCACGTCGCGCAGGGCTGGTTCCGCGGCACCGGTCTCACCGTGGCCATCATGCGCGGCTCGGACTTCCGCCCCGCCGATAGCATGGGTGCGCTGGCCGCTCAGGCCGCCACGGCGCTCGCCGAGAACGCACGTGCGTACGTGACCGTGTACCACGGCGACCTCGACAGCACAGGCCACGTGTTCGGCACTGCCTCGGACGCCTGGTATAACCATCTCGCGCACGTCGACAAGCTGGCCGAGCAGCTCGCCAGCTCGCTGCCCACCGGGACCTGCCTGTATGTGACCGCGGACCACGGCATGGTGGACGTCGGCGCGGACGACAAGCTCGACATCGACGCGATTCCCGAGCTGCGGGCCGGGCTGGCCCTGCTCGGCGGCGAGCCGCGAGCCAGGCACCTGTACGCACGGCCAGGCGCCGCCGCGGACGTGCTGGCCAGCTGGCGGGAGGTGCTCGGTGACCGTGCCTGGGTGCTGTCGCGGGACGAGGCCATCAAGGAAGGATGGTTCGGCCCGGTGGATGACCGCATGGCCGCCCGGATCGGCGACGTCGTGGCCGCGCCGGCCGGGTCGCTGGCCCTGGTGGCCACCAAGGCCGAGCCCCGCGAGTCCGCCCTGGTCGGCATGCACGGCTCGCTCACCGCGCACGAGCAGCTGGTTCCCGCGCTCACGTTCCGCGCGGCATGACCGGGGCTGACCGCCTGCTCGTCAGCGTGGCCTCACTCGCCGCGGAGCTGGCCGCCGGCCCCGGCCCTGTGCTCCTGGACGTCCGGTGGCGGCTCGGCGGCCCGCCCGGCATCGGCAGCTACCGCCAAGGCCACCTGCCCGGGGCGGTTTTCACCGACCTTGAACAGGTCCTAGCCGCCCCGGCTGGTCCCGCCGGGCGGCACCCGCTGCCTGATCCGCAGGTATTCCAGGCCGCGATGCGCGCGGCCGGGGTCGGTACGGGCCGCTCCGTGGTCGTGTACGACGACGGGGATGCCATGGCCGCGGCCCGGGGCTGGTGGGTGCTGCGCTACTACGGGCATCACGACGTCCGGGTTCTCGACGGGGGTTACCGAGCCTGGCTCAGCGCCGGTCTCGCCGTGACCACAACCGAACCCAGGCCGGCACCCGGCGACTTCACCGCGCGTCCTGGGGCCATGCCGGTGCTCGACGCGACGGCCGCGCAGGCCGTGGCCCGGACCGGGCGGCTGCTCGACGCGCGGGCCGGGGAGCGCTACCGCGGTGAGATCGAGCCCGTCGATCCGGTGGCCGGCCACATCCCCGGTGCGATCAGCGCGCCCACCGCCGCCAACCTCAATCCCGACGGCACCTTCAAGGACGCCGCCGCGCTCGCCGCCAGGTTCGCCGAGCTCGGGGTCATGGCACCGGGCGGGGGAGCGGTCGGAGCGTACTGCGGCTCCGGGGTCACCGCCGCCCATGAGGTCCTGGCCCTGGCGCTGGCCGGCGTTCCCGCCGCGCTCTACGCCGGTTCCTGGTCCAACTGGGTGGCCGACCCGGCCCGCCCGGTGGCCACGGGAGGCTAAGACCAGCGGGCGGGACCAGTTCTGGCCGGTCAGGTCCTTCCCGAAACTGTGGTGGCGGCTCTCGTCGTCCAGCGCGAAGCCGGCCCGCAGGTAGATCCGCCTCGCGTCCGCGAGCACATCGTTGGTCCAGAGGGTGACCTGGGAGTATCCGGCCTGACGGGCAAACCGGAGTACCTCCTCGACCAGCCTGGCCCCGATCCCAAGGCCCCTGGCCCACGGCTCGACGAGCAGCAGCCGCAGCCGGGCGGTGCTGGCGTTCTCGCGCACGCAGAACACGCTGCCGGCCGGCGTCCCGTCCACCTCGGCGATCCACGCCGCCTCGGCACCGGGGTCCCTGTGGTCCACGTAGTCGGCGACGATCCTGGCCACCAGGGCCTCGTACGAGGTGTCCCAGCCGAACTCCTCCGCGTACACCGCCGCGTTCCGCTGCACCACCCAGCCCATGTCGCCCGGCTGAGGCGGCCGGAGCAGGTAGCCGCGCGGCGGCGGCGATCCGGTGAGGGTCTCTGTGATCACGCGCATGGCGTCGAGCAGCTTGCGCCGGTCTTCGTCCCGGACGGCCGCCAGCATGTCCCTGGTCTGCCCGGCCGAGCGGGCGTCCAGGCCCGCGACGACGGAACGGCCGGTGTCCGTCAGCTCGATGACCTGACGGCGCCCGTCCGCGGCGGACCGCCGCCTGGCGATGAGAGCGTCGGCCTCGAACCTGGTCAGGATGCGGCTCAGGTACCCCGGATCGATGTCCACCGTGCGGCGCAGGTCGGTGACCTCGCTGGTGTCGCGCTGCGCCAGCTCGAAGAGCAGCCTCGCCTCGGTGAGCGAATACGGCGTGTCCAGGTATTTCCCGCGGAGCAGCCCGATCACGTTGGTATAAAACCGGTTGAACTCCCGCACCGCCGCGACCGCGGCCCCATCCACCGCGGCCCGATCCACCTCCGCCGCATCCACGCTTCCGCCGGCATCGCCCACGCCCGTCTCCCTTCGGACATATGATTGCTGAAGTCAAGTATATAGATGCTTTTAGCAACCATACAGAGCGGTGCGGAGCGTCTTGGGCGGGATCGCCAGTATGGCGTTCGCCGCCAGCCCGCCCAGCCGGGGCCCGAGGTTCAAGGTCTCGAAAATAGGATAGGGAGGGGCCTAACTCGACCAGCCAGAGACCAGGCAAAACGGAAGGCAGCAAGCATGCGGATGCGAACGCTCGGCGGAACAGGGATCAAAGTGAGCCCGTATTGCCTCGGCGCGATGATGTTCGGCGCGTGGGGCAATCCCGATCACGAGGACGGCATCCGGATCATCCACGCCGCACTGGACGGCGGCATCAACTTCGTCGACACCGCGGATGTGTATTCGGCCGGGGAGTCGGAAGAGATCGTCGGCAAGGCCCTGCTCGGCCGCCGCGACGACGTGGTCCTGGCCACCAAGGCGCACAGCCCGATGGGCGAGGACGCCAACATGCGCGGCAACTCCCGCCGCTGGATCATCCGGGAGGTCGAGAACAGCCTGCGCCGCCTGCAGACCGACTACATCGACTTGTACCAGATGCACCGGCCGGACCCGGACACGGACATCGACGAGACCCTGTCGGCCCTGTCGGACCTGATCCGCAGCGGTAAGGTCCGCGCGATCGGCTCCTCCACGTTCCCGGCCGAGCAGATCGTCGAGGCCCAGTGGGTCGCCCAGAGCCGCGGCCGCGAACGGTTCCGCTGTGAGCAGCCGCCCTACTCGATCTTCGTCCGCGGCATCGAGACGGCGGTGCTGCCGACCTGCCAGAAGTATGGCCTGGGCGTCATCGCCTGGAGCCCGCTGGCCGGCGGCTGGCTGACCGGACGCTACCGCCAGGACAAGGAGATCGACATGAGCACAGGACGGGCGCAGCGGCTGCCGCATCGCTTTGACCCGTCCCGGCCGGGGAACCAGGCTAAGCTCGCCGCGGTCGAGGAGCTCGTCAAGATCGCGGCCGACGCGGGCTGCTCGCTGATCCACCTGGCGCTGGCGTTCGTCATCGGCCACCCGGGGGTGACCTCGGCGATCATCGGCCCGCGCACGATGGACCAGCTCACCGGCCTGCTAGCCGGCGCGGACGTGACGCTGACCGACGACATCCTTGACCGGATCGACCAGCTTGTCCCGCCGGGCGTGACGTTGAATGACGCCGACGCCGGCTGGCAGCCGCCCGCGCTCACCAACCCGGCCGCCCGCCGCCGTCTCCCGGCCGACCGCGCCGCCAGCTGACCCCGCCCGCCAGCTGACCCCGCCCGCCAGCTGACCCTGCCCGCCAGCTGACCCCGCCCTACCTGCCCGCAGGGTGCGGCGGCGGCGGGGGAATGGTGCCGAGGTCGGGGGCCGGCTGGGGCCAGACAAGCAGCACCGGGCAGGCCGCGTGATCGACCACGAACCTGGCGGCCCGGCCCAGGCTCCTGGGTCCGAGCCGGGACCGGTCCCCGTCTCGCGCCATCACCAGCAGATCCGCGTGCGCCGACGCTGCTACCACGGCCCGTTCGATATGACCGTGAATCTCCAGTTTCTCGCAGTCCCGCCCGAGCCTGCGCGCGGCCGCCTCGAGCAGGTCGCGGGCCGAGACGGTGGCCAGTTCCTCGAGCCTGACCCCGGGATCGCGCCCGCCCCGTCCGAACAACCCCAGGTAGGCGCCGTGCGCGGCGTCCGCCACCTCGGCCGGCGTGACGTGCAGCAGGGTGTAACTCGCTCCGGCCGGGACCAGGTGCAGGCCCGCATCCACACTGGCCCGCCAGGTCCCCTCCGCCACCCATATCACTACCGAACGGCCGGTGGTTTCACTGCTCGTCAACGTCGATCATCCTCCCGTCAGGCGGAGTCCGGCCCACAGCGCCAGCACCGCGACGATCAGCCCCGCGGGTACGGTGAGCAGCCCTAGCCTGGTGAATTCCCCCAGGGCCGGAGCTGACTCGTGCTGCCGGAGGATACGCCGCCACAGCAGCGTGGCCAGCGACCCGGTGTACGTGAGGTTCGGGCCGATGTTGACACCGAGCAGCACGGCCAGCACGGCCCCGGCGCCTGACGGCGCGGCCAGCGGCAGCAGCACCAAAATGGCAGGCAGGTTGTTGCACACGTTGGCCAGGGCCGCGGCCAGGGCCGCCGTGGCCAGCAGCGCGGGCAACGACGTCCCGCCGGGCAGCAACGGCGCGAGCGCGGTACCGAGCCCGTTGCTCACCACCGCCTTGACCACGATGCCCAGGCCAAGCACGAACAGCAGGAAGGGCACGTCGACGGCCCGGACCAGGCTGACCGGGCCGGTCCGGCGCCTGACCAGCGCGCGCACCGCCAGCGCCGCGGCCCCGGCGAACGCGGCCCAGGCCGGGTTCACCCCCGCCGCCGACGCGGCCACGAAGCCGGCCAGCGTGAGGACCACCACGGCCAGCGTGAACACCGGCAGCGGGGCGCTGGCGGCGCGGTCCTGGTGATCACGTCCTGGCCGCACCGACAGGTCGGCGGCGAAGAACCGGTTGAACACCGCGTACTCGGTGCCGATGACGGCCAGCCAGGGCAGCACCATCAGCGCGGCGAACCGCGGGAAGGCCAGCCCGCTGGCGGCGAAGGCGAGCAGGTTGGTCAGGTTGGACACCGGCAGCAGCAGGGAAGCGGAGTTAGCCAGGTGGGTACACGCGTACACCTGCGGCTTGGCCCGCAGGTCCAGCCGGGACGCGGTGGCGAAGACCACCGGAGTGAGCAGCACCACGGTGGCGTCCAGGCTGAGCACCGCCGTGGTCACCGACGCGACCACGAACACCTGCGCCAGCAGCCGGCGCGCCCCGGCCGGCTTGGCCCGCCCGGTCCGCGCCATCCACCCGCCGCAGGCCTGGAACAAGCCGTCGTCGTCACACAGGTGGGCGAGCACCAAGATGGCGGCCAGGAAACCGATCACCGGGCCGAGCAGCCGGGCCTCGGTGATCGCGTCGCTGACCGGTACCGCGCCGGCCGCGATCACGATGACCGCGGCCGGGACCGCGGCGACCGCTTCCGGCCACCCGCGTGGCCTGATCACCGCCCAGGCCAGGACGGCGACCAGTCCGATCAGGGCGAGCGTCTCGCCTGCCGCGGCGTTCAGCGGAGCAGACCGCCTACCGCGGGGCGGCGGCCGGTGAGACGGGCCGGGCGGTCCAGGCGCCCCCCTGAGCGTGCGGGCCGGACGGGCGGCGGTAACGCTCGACGAACTGGCGCAAGATGACCGGCGGCCAGGTGATATCGGCGCGGGCGGCCTCCGCCCTGATGTCATCGGCCTGCTCGGGGCGGAAGTAGCCGGCGTCCTTGTAGACCTCGATCCGGGTGCTGAGGCCGGTCAGGTCGAGTTCGGGATGGAACTGGGTGGCGTAGATGTTCGAGCCGATCCGGAAGGCCTGCACCCGGCACTCGGCCGAACTAGCCAGCAGGACAGCGTGGCCGGGCAGGCGGCTGATCGCCTCCTTGTGCCCGGCGAAGGCGTCGAAGGCGGCAGGCAGCCCGCGCAGCAGCGGATCGCGCTCGCCCGGCGCGGTGAGGGTGATCCGGACGCATCCGACCGGTTCGGCGAAACGCCGGTCGACGACCGCGCCCTCATGGCGGCCGAGCGCGCCGACGCCATAACAGGCTCCGAGGAACGGGAAGTCCGCGCTGACCACGGCGTCGAGCAGCCGGTCCAGGTCCGCCTCGACCCGGCGCTGCACCGGGGATTTGCGCTCCTGCGGGTCGGTGACGTTGAACGGGCCGCCGCCGAGGAAGATCCCTGACCAGTCCCGCAGGTCGACCTCGCCGAGGGGGCCCTGCTCAAGCCGGATCCTGTGCAGGCCGCCCTCGGCCAGCCCGGCCAGCGTCAGGAACGAGTCGTACTCGTTATCGGCCGCGGCGTCGTCGGCCCGGATGGCCAGCAGCAGGAACGGTTTCACCCGTTCACCTTAGCTGGAAGTGGTCCAGCTCGTTCTCGGTCAGCAGCCTGGACCTGATCAGGAAACGCACGCCCTCCGGGGCCTCGACAGAAAAGCCGCCGCCCCGGCCGGGCACGACGTCCACGGTCAGGTGCGTGTGCTTCCAGTACTCATACTGTGACACCGACATCCAGAACGGGATCGGCCGGTCAAGCCCCGCCACCGCCAGCTCGCCCAGCAGCACGTCGGAGTCGCCGGTCAGGAACTCCCCGTCGGGGAAGCACATGGGTGACGATCCGTCGCAGCAGCCGCCGGACTGGTGGAACATGAGCGGACCGTGCTGGCCGGTCAGCTGCCGCAGCAGGTTCGCGGCCGCGTCGGTCAGCTCGACCCGGCGCAGTTGATCCGAGGCCACCGGTGCCTCCATGGGTCCTGCCTCCATCGGTTCGGGTCCGGCCCGCGGCCGGGCCGGCCGCCCCGTTCAGGGCAGCCGGCCAGGCCCGCGGGCCCGACGGTACAGCCTAGAAGAAGCCCAGCTTCTTCGGGGAGTAGCTGACCAGCAGGTTCTTGGTCTGCTGGTAGTGGTCGAGCATCATCTTGTGGTTCTCGCGGCCGACTCCGGACTGCTTGTAACCGCCGAACGCGGCGTGCGCCGGGTAAGCGTGGTAGCAGTTCGTCCACACCCGGCCGGCCTGGATCTCCCGGCCGGCCCGGTAGGCCAGGGAACCGTCCCTGGTCCACACGCCCGCGCCGAGCCCGTAGAGGGTGTCGTTGGCGATCTTGATAGCGTCGGCCTCGTCGGAGAACCTGGTCAGCGCGACCACCGGCCCGAAGATCTCCTCCTGGAAGACGCGCATGGAGTTGTTGCCCTCAAAGATGGTGGGCGTGACGTAGTAGCCGCCGCTCAGCTCGCCCCCCAGGTCGGAGCGCTCGCCCCCGGTGAGCACCTTGGCCCCCTCGGCCTTGCCGATGTCGAGGTAGGACAGGATCTTCTCCAGCTGGTCGTTGGAGGCCTGCGCGCCGATCATCGTCTCGCTGTCCAGCGGGTGACCCTGCTTGACCGCCTTGGTCCGCTCGATGGCATCCGGCACGAACTGGTCGTAGATGTCGGACTGGACCAGGGCCCGGGACGGGCAGGTGCAGACCTCGCCCTGGTTGAGGGCGAACATCGTGAAGCCCTCGAGCGCCTTGTCGTAGAAGTCGTCGCGGGCGGCGGCGATGTCGGAGAAGAAGATGTTCGGGCTCTTGCCGCCCAGCTCCAGCGTCACCGGGATGAGGTTCTGGCTGGCGTACTGCATGATCAGGCGGCCGGTGGTGGTCTCGCCGGTGAAGGCGATCTTGGCGATCCGGCTGGAGGAGGCCAGCGGCTTGCCCGCTTCCACGCCGAAGCCGTTGACCACGTTGAGGACACCGGGCGGCAGCAGGTCGGCGATCAGCTCGACGACCTTCAGGATTGACCACGGCGTCTGCTCGGCGGGCTTGAGCACCACGCAGTTGCCCGCGGCCAGCGCGGGCGCCAGCTTCCACACGGCCATCAAGATGGGGAAGTTCCACGGGATGATCTGGCCGACCACGCCCAGCGGCTCGTGGAAGTGGTAGGCGATGGTGTCGGTGTCGATCTCCGACAGGCTGCCTTCCTGCGCCCTGATCGCGCCGGCGAAGTAGCGGAAGTGGTCGACGGCCAGCGGCAGGTCGGCCGCCAGCGTCTCCCGGATCGGCTTGCCGTTGTCCCAGGTCTCGGCGACCGCGAGCATCTCCAGGTTGGACTCGATCCGGTCCGCGATCTTGTTCAGGATGACCGAGCGCTCGGCCGCGCTCGTCCGGCCCCAGCTGTGCTTGGCGCCGTGCGCGGCGTCCAGCGCGAGCTCGATGTCCTCGCCGGTGGACCGGGCGATCTCGGTGAAGGTCTTGCCGTTGACGGGGGAGGGATTCTCGAAGTACCCGCCCTTGCTTGGCGGGACGAACTCGCCGCCGATGAAGTTGCCGTACCGGTCCTGGACCGACACCAGACTGTCGGATTGACCGGGTGCTGCGTAAAGTGCCATGAAGAGACCACCTTTTACTGATCGGGCTAATGATCGATTGGGTCGTCGCGGCAGATCCGGCGAACCCCTGACCACCCGAACGACTCGTGACGAACGTCACGCTAAGAGCCCAAACGTTGCAGTCACGTTGCACACGTGTTTCAGGCCTGTGTCCCGCCGAACTCGGCGTCCAGCTTGGCCGCCGTCGCGTCCGCCATCGGGCGCAGCGGCGAATCCGCCGGGAGCACGGCGCACAGCCGCTGCCACATCACCAGGTCATCCGCGCCCCAGCGGGTGCTGGTCCAGCTGAGCATGAACTCGGGCCTGTTCTCGGCCAGGATCGCCGCGCGCAGCGCACGGTCCAGATCCGCGCGTAGTTCCCGCACGCCGGGGGACTCGCTGCGGGGCAGCAGCGGGCCGCGGTACAGCCGCGTCGCCTCGGCCAGGTCGCCGGCCGCGAGCTGGGCCCGCACGGCGGACCAGTCGGACGTGACGTCGCAGTTCAGCCGGTAGGGGCGGGAGGCGAGCACCCGTTCGCCGAGCAGGGCGCGCATCCGGACGAGCTCCGCCCGCGGGGTGCACGAGGCCCCGTCGGCGGGGTAGAGCATGTACGCCAGCTCGTCCCCGGTCAGGCCGTCCGGGCAGGCGGCCAGGATGACGGCGATCTCGCTGTGCCGCGGGCTCAGCCGGAAGGTCCTGGTGCCGATCGAGACCACGCACTCCGAACGGCCCAGGCCGTTGATCGCCATCTCTGGAAGCGGCTGCTCGCGGCCGGGCGCACCGGTCCGGCGCGGCTCCGGGTACCTGGCCGCTGTCTCCGCGGCGTCCCTGGCCAGCTCGGCTTCGGCCATCCGGGCCGCCGCCCTGACCATCGCGATGGTCTGCGGCGAGTCGACGACCCCGCCGCCTGTGATGTCGATGACGCCCAGGATCGCGTCCGAGCCTGGTGCGTGCACCGGTGCCGCGGCGCAGCTCCAGCGCTGTACCGGACGGACGAAATGCTCGGCCGAGGTAATGGTCACCGGGGCGTCCAGGCGCAGGGCCATGCCCGGGGCATTGGTGCCCGCGTGCCGCTCGTCCCACTGTGCGCCCTCGACAAACCGGATGGATTCGGCTTGGCTCAGCACCCAGGGCTTGCCGCGTACCCACAGCAGCTGGCCGCGCTCGTCGGTGACGGCCATGACGCTGTCGCAGTCTTCGGCGGCCCGGCCGAGCACGTCGTAGATCAGCGGGAACACCTTGGCCAGCGGATGCTCGGCCCGGTACGCGGTGAGCAGGTCCCGGTCGAGCGTGATCGGAGGCCGGCTGGTCTCGACATCGACGCCGGCGGCTACGGATCTTAGCCATGAGTCGGC
>JBEKGC010000200.1:0-12314 GCA_050013055.1 Streptosporangiaceae bacterium | reverse complement strand
ACCGTCATCTCGTTGACCAGCTGCTCGACGTACAGGTCGAACTCGCCGGTGCCCGGGGCCGCGTCCGGGCCGAGCACGGAGCAGTTCAGCGAGTCGGCTTCGGCGTTGAACCGGACCGACCTAGCCACCACCGCCGGATGGGCCCGAAGGTGCCGCGCGGTCGAGGCCGATCCGGTGAACGACACCAGGTCCTGCTCTGTGAGCTCATCAAGCAGCCCGCTGGCGCTGGCGCAGGCCAGCTGGAGCGCGCCGGCGGGCAGCAGCCCCGACCCGACCATCAGCTCCACCAGCCTGGCCGTCAGGTACGCGGTCTGGGTGGCCGGCTTGATCAGGCTGGGGACCCCGGCGACAAAGGCGGGCGCGAACTTCTCAAGCGGACCCCAGACCGGGAAGTTGAACGCGTTGATCTGCACCGCGACCCCGTGGCGCGGGGTGAGGATGTGCTGGCCGACGAACGTACCGCCCCGGCCGAGCGGCTCGATGAGGCCCTCCGGCAGGACCCGGTCGTTCGGCAGCTCACGCTTGGCCTTGCTGGCGTAGCTGAGCAGCGCGCCGATGCCGCCGTCGACGTCGAACTTGGCGTCGCCGAGCGTCGCCCCCGTGCGGGCGGACAGGTCGTAAAGCTCGGGCCGGTGCTCACGCAGCAGCAGCCCCAGCGATTTGAGCAGCGCGGCCCGCTGGTGGAAGGTGAGCTCACGCAGCGCAGGACCGCCGACGGAACGCCCGTACCCGAGGGCGGCGGCGTAATCGATCCCGGCCGATGACACCCGGGCGACCTCCTCCCCGGTCACCGCGTCAAGCACCGGGCGGCCCTCGTCCGCCGGGTCGATCCAGGTTCCGCCCGCAAAGCTGCGCAGCGCCGCCATGTCAGCTCCTTACGTGCCTCGCGTTGTCCTTTAGTGAATAAAGGACTGGCGCTTGTGCTGGATCTCCGGCGGCGGCTGGGTCTGCGGATGGTGCTCCAGGACCTGCAGGTGCAGCCGGAAGTCGTCGAGCAGCAGATTGGCCAGGTCCATGCTGAAGCCGTTCCTGATCACGATCCGCATCACCGCCATGTCGGTCAGGTCGTCGGGGAAGGTGTAGGCCGGCACCTGCCAGCCCCGCATCCGCAGCCGCTCGGACAGGTCGAACACCGAGTAGCCGGTGATCTCGTCGCGCAGCTTGAACGCGAACACGGGAAGGTCCTTGCCCTCGCTGAGCAGCTCGAACGGGCCCATCTTGGCGATCTCGCCGGCCAGGTGCAGGGCGATGTCCTGGCTGGTCTGCTGCACCCGCCGGTAGCCCTCATGCCCGAGCCTGATGAAGTTGAAGTACTGGGCGGCGACCTGCGCGCCGGGCCGGGAGAAGTTGAGGGCGAACGTCGGCATCTCGCCGCCCAGGTAGTTGACCCGGAAGATGAGGTCCTCGGGCAGCGCGTCGGGCGTCCGCCACAAGACCCAGCCCACCCCGGGATACACCAGGCCGTACTTGTGCCCCGAGGTGTTGATCGACGCCACCCGCGGCACCCGGAAGTCCCACTCCAGGTCCGGCTGAAGGAACGGGGCGACGAACCCGCCCGACGCGGCGTCCACGTGGATCGGCACGTCGCAGCCTTGCCTGGCCTGCAGCTGGTCGAGAGCCTGGCTGATCTCGAGGACGGGCTCGTAGCTGCCGTCCATGGTGGAACCCATGATCGCGACCACGCCGATGGTGTTCTCGTCGCACTTGGCCGCGGCCTCGGCGCCGCGCAGATGCAGCCGGCCCGGCACCATCGGCACGTAGCGCGGCTCGACCTGCCAGTACCGGCAGAACTTCTCCCAGCACACCTGCACGTTGCTGCCCATGATCATGTTCGGCTTGGTCGCGTCCCGGCCGGCCGCCCGCTGCCTGGCCCGCCACCGCCACAGCAGCGCCATGCCGCCGAGCATGCAGGCCTCGCTGGACCCGGTCGTGGAGCACCCCGTCGCCTGACCGCCGGCCGGCGCGTTCCACAGGTCCGACAGGATGTTCACGCAGCGCCGCTCGAGCTCGGCCGTCTGCGGGTACTCGTCCTTGTCGATCATGTTCTTGGGGGAGCACTCGGCCATCAGCTGCTCGGCTTCGGGCTCCATGTAGGTGGTGACGAACGTGGCCAGGTTGAGCCGGGCGTTGCCGTCGAGGATGAGCTCGTCGCGCACCACCTGCAACGCGGTGCGCGGCAGCACGCCGTGCCGCGGCAGCCGGTACCGAGGGATCTCGCAGCTCAGTTCGCGGACGTAAACCGGGTTGACGTCGAGTTCCGCGTCTTGGCTGGACTCATCTACCTGGGTGTGCAGCGGCATGACCGTCTCCCTGGTTATCTCATCAGGTTAGGGCTGGCACTTCTTTATGGCTACCTTTTGCCTGTGCCAGGCTAGCCTGCCCGAGCCGCCCCGCGACCTAGGGGACCGGGCCCGGGACCGCCCCGTCCAGAGCTGATCTCTGGCTGGTGTAGCGGCAGAGCAGGAAACCGTCGTCTTCGAGCACGTGGGCCAGCGTGAGCGGCACCGGCCGGGCGGAGGAACCCGTGGCTGGCAACGTCGTGCCCGCGACGATCCGGCCGGCGCCCGGGCCCGCCATCAGCGGCCCGATCGTCAGGCACAGCTCGTCCAGCAGGCCGGCCTCGACGAACTGGCCGAGCAGGTGCGGGCCGCCCTCGGCGAGCACTCGCCGGTGGCCGCGTCCGGCCAGCGCGCTGACGGCGGCCGCGAGGTCGACGTCATCCTCGCCCGCCACGATGACGTCAGCCCGGGCGGCCAGCTCAGCGCGGCGGCCGGCCGGCGACGTGGCGCAGGTGATCACGATCGTGCGGGCCTGCGGCGGAGCGGTCGCGATGAGGGGACTGCCCGGATCCAGGTCAAGGCGCCGGCTGACCACCGCGATCGGCGGGGTCGGGGTCCGGCCCTCGCGCAGGTGGCGCCAGAGCTCTCGCGGCCGGGCCGGCTGGTAGTGTTCCTCCCGCGCCGTGGACGCGCCCACGACGATGACGTCGCACAGCGTGCGGAGCAGCGCGAACACGTGCCGGTCGGTGTCGGAGGACAAGGCTTTGGTGACCCCCTCCAGGGCCGCGGCCCCGTCCGCGCTTGACACCATGTTGGCGCGCAGCCACGGGCCGGACCCCGGATCCGGGTAGGCGTACAGCCCGGGCAGATCCGGGCTGTCCGCGGCGGAAGGGAACAGCTGGCGCACGGTCATTCGGTGGACCTCAGGACGACGACGGCGCGGTCGCACACCTCGATCTGGCTCTTCGGCATGTGCACGGACCCGGTCAGGCGGAGCGCGGTATCGATGACGACCTCCCAGCCGGCCGCGAGGCTGGCCTCGGGCAGCGTGAACGTGAGCGAGTCGCTGTGCGCGTTGAACATCAGCAGGAACCTGGCGTCGCTGATCTTCTCGCCGCGCGGGTCCGGCTCGCTGATCGCGTCCCCGTTGAGGAACACCGCCAGTGAGTTCGCGTAACTGGTCCTCCAGTCCTGCTGGGTCATCTCCTCCC
Organism: Streptosporangiaceae bacterium; assembly: GCA_050013055.1. Taxonomy (GTDB): domain Bacteria; phylum Actinomycetota; class Actinomycetes; order Streptosporangiales; family Streptosporangiaceae; genus Palsa-504. The sequence continues at coordinate 8,824 of JBEKGC010000200.1, read as the reverse complement.
CGGTGGGCGTCAGCCAGATAATGTCGCCTTCTGTGTCGGTCGGGGTCAGCGGGCGGCCGCGGAAGAACCGGCGCCGCCGGAACAACGGGTGATTCCGGCGCAGGCTAGCCAGCGTCTCGGTGAACCGCAGCACGTCATGCTCGGTGCGCACAAGTCCCCAGTCGAGCCAGGAGATCTCGTTGTCCTGGCAGTAGGCGTTGTTGTTGCCCCGCTGGGTGCGCCCCATCTCATCGCCGGCCAGCAGCATCGGCACGCCCTGGGACAGGAACAAGGTGACCAGGAAGTTCCGTCTCTGCCTGGCGCGCAGCTCGTTGATGCCCCGGTCATCGGACGGTCCTTCGGCCCCGCAGTTCCAGGACCGGTTGTCGTCGGCGCCGTCCCGGTTGTCCTCGCCGTTCGCCTTGTTGTGCTTGCGGTTATAGCTGACCAGGTCGTTCAGGGGAAACCCGTCGTGGCAGGTGACGAAGTTGATCGAGGCGACCGGGCGGCGCCCACTCGTCGCGTACAGGTCGCTGGACCCGGTCAGCCGGGACGCGAATTCACCCATGGTGGCCGGCTGGCCGCGCCAGAAGTCACGGACGGTATCGCGGTACTTGCCATTCCATTCGGTCCACAGGGGCGGGAAGTTACCGACCTGGTAGCCGCCCTCGCCGATGTCCCACGGCTCGGCGATCAGCTTGACCTGCGACACCACCGGGTCCTGCTGGACCAGGTCGAAGAAGGTGGACAGCCGGTCCACGTCATGCAGTTCCCTGGCCAGCGCCGCCGCCAGGTCGAAGCGGAACCCGTCGACGTGCATGTCAAGGATCCAGTACCGCAGGGAGTCCATGACCATCTGCAGCGAGTGCGGGTTACGGGCGTTGAGGCTGTTCCCGCAGCCCGTGTAGTCCAGGTACCGCCCCGGCTCGGCGTCGTCGAGCCGGTAGTAGGAGGCGTTGTCGATGCCGCGCAGGGACAGCGTGGGCCCCATATGGTCGCCCTCGGCGGTGTGGTTGTACACCACGTCGAGGATCACCTCGATGCCGGCCTCGTGCAGGGCCTTCACCATCGTCTTGAACTCGCCGACCTGCTCGCCGCGCTGCCCGGCCGAGGAATACCGGTTGTGCGGCGCAAGGAACCCGATCGTGTTGTAGCCCCAGTAGTTGGTCAGCCCCCGCGCGACCAGGGATTTCTCCGCGATGAACTGGTGCACGGGCATGAGTTCCACCGCGGTGATGCCGAGCCGTTGCAGGTGCGCGATGACGGCCGGGTGCCCGAGCCCGGCGTAGGTCCCGCGCTGGGCGGCCGGTACGTCCGGATGACGCAGGGTCAGCCCGCGCACGTGGGCCTCGTAGATGACCGTCTCGTGGTACGGGATCTGCGGAGCCCGGTCGTTGCCCCAGTCGAAGAACGGGTCGATCACCACGTTCTTCGGCATTCGCGGCGCACTGTCTGTGAGGTTCTGCTTTCCCGGATTGCCGAACTGGTAGTCGAACAGCGAGTCGTCCCAGCGGACGTCCCCTTCGATGGCCTTGGCGTACGGGTCGAGCAGCAACTTGGAGCCGTCGCAGCGCCGCCCGCGCGGCGGATCGTAGGGTCCGTGCACGCGATAGCCGTACCGCTGGCCTGGTGCGATGCCGGGCAGGTAGCCATGCCAGACGAAGCCGTCAACCTCGGTCAGCTCGATCTGCGTTTCCGTGAACGTGCCGCCGCTGCGGCCGGCCTTGGCGCCCTGGCTGGCCGGATCGCCATCGAACAGGCACAGCTGCACACGATCGGCAACCTCAGAGAACAGGGTGAAGTTCGTACCCCACCCGTCCCACGTCGCACCGAGCGGGTACGGCGTTCCCGGCCAGATACGCATTCGCCCCCTTCGTGCGGCAAGCCAGGTCGCGTTCGGCCAGCGGCCGACTCTGCCGGGCCAGCAAGGCCCAGAGGGACGTACGATACCTGATCGTGACTAGCAGGTCGCGGATCCTCGGGTTTCTCGAGGGTTATCCAGAGTGTTACCCAGATTTACGCCGCAATGAGCCGCTGGGTTCCCGTCTCCGCAAATCGGTCAAGCAGAACGTCGGCTACCTCGGCACAGGCGCCGAGGGCGGGGGAGACGGCGGACGCGCCCGCCGCGAGTGCGGAGGTCCTGATCCGGTCGGCGAAAAAGCCTGGCGCGAGCAGGTAGGTGGCCACCACGACGCGAGGTGCCCCGGCTTCGAGCAGGCTGGTCACCGCCGCGGCCGGCCCGGGATCGGCGGCTGAGGCGTACGCCGGGCGGACCGCGAACCAGCCGGCCCGCCGCTGCCACTGCGCCGCCAGCCGGGCGATGGCGGCGTTGGCCTCCGGGTCGCTCGCGCCCGCCGCCGCCAGCACCACCCCGGTCTGCCCGCGGTCAGCATGGGGGTCTTCCTCGGCGAGGCGCCGTGCCAGCGCGTGCAGCAGCCGGGGGTGCGGCCCGAGCGTCTGCCCGTAGCAGACCTGGAGCCTGGGGAACTCGCTGGCCACCCTGGTCAGCAGCCGGGGGATATCCGCCTTGCTGTGGTACGCCGCGGTCAGCAGCAGGGGCAGCACCCGGACCGGGCGGCCGGCCTCGATCGCGGTCATGACCTGGGGCAGGGACGGCGGGGCGTGGCCAAGGTAGGCGATGCGCAGGTCCGGGGCGCGCAGGCCCCGCCGGGCCGCCCGGCCGGCCACCATCGCCACCAGCTCCGTCACGGTGGCCGAGGCGCGCGGGTCCCGGCTGCCGTGCGCGACCGCCACCAGGACGGGTTCAGGCATGGATGCCGCACTCCGTCTTGCCGGTTCCCGCCCATCGCCCGCTCCGCGGGTCCGCGCCGGGGTCTACCCGGATCGTGCAGGTCGCACAGCCGATGGAGGGATAACCGTCGTAGACGAGCGGGTTCACGAGCACGCCGCTTGTGGTGATGAAGTCATCCACCTGCTTCTGCGTCCAGCTGACGATCGGGTTGACCTTGACCATCTCGCGCCGGTCGTCCCACTCCACGACCTGGCTCTGCCCGCGCTTGTTGGTCTCGTCTTTACGCACGCCGGTGATCCACGCGTCGTAGTTCGTCAGGGCTCGCTCGAGCGGCTCGACCTTGCGCAGGTAGCAGCACAGGTCGGGGTTGCGGCCGAAGAGCCTAGGCCCGAGCTCCGCGTCCTGCTCGGCGACGGTGCGCGAAGGGGTGACGTTGACCATGTTGACCGGGTAGACGACGCTGACGGCGTCCCTGGTGCCGATCGTCTCGGCGAAGTGATAGCCGGTGTCGAGGAAGACCACGTCGATACCCGGCTGGACAGCCGAGGCCAGGTGGATGATGACCGCGTCCGTCATGGACGAGGTCACGCAGATCCGCTCGCCGAAGGTGTCCACGGCCCAGCGAATGACCTCTTCGGCCGGCGCGTCGGCGAGCTCTTCCGCAGCCCGTTCGGCAAGAGTTCGCATGTGCTTCGGATCCTCCAGGTGAATCTGGGCCGGGCCACGCGATACGACGGGACTCACAGTGTGACTCCTATTCCGGCAAAGCGCAGCTGGAAAGTTCGTGTGCAACTACGGCAGTGCCATTCGCCGTCGGTCGGGCCCTGCGGCTCCAGGTTCTCCTCGCCGCAGTAGGGGCAGTAGAAGGGAACGGCTCGTGCGTTCATGAAAGATCCTGCTCGCTGGCGCGTGCCGTCCAGGCCGCGAAGGTCTCGCCGGGCTGCCTGGCCGCGTCGAAGCGGCGCAGCACCCGCTCGACGTAGTCGGGCAGGTCCTCGGCCGTGGTCTTGAGCCCGCGCACCTTCTTGCCGAAACCGGAGGCCCCGCCGTCGCCGCCGCCCAGGCTGCCGCCCAGGTGGATCTGGAAGCCTTCGACCTGGTGGCCGCCCGGGCCGGTGACCAGCGATCCCTTCAGGCCGATGTCGGCCGTCTGGATCCGGGCGCAGGAGTTCGGGCAGCCGTTGACGTTGATCGTGACCGGCGCGTCGAAGCCGGGCAGCCGTCGCTCAAGCTCGCTGATCAGATCCGCCGCCCGGGCCTTGGTCTCCACGATCGCGAGCTTGCAGAACTCGATGCCGGTGCAGGCCATCGTGTGCTGCCGGAAAGCGCTCGGGCGGGCGGGCAGGCCGGCCGCATCGAGCTCGGCCATCAGCTGGTCCGTGTGCCCGGCGGGCACATCAAGGATGACCATCTTCTGCTCGGTGGTGGTACGCACCCGGCCGCTGCCGTACCTGGCCGCCAGGCCGGCGATGGTGTCGAGCGCGTCGGCTGACAGCCGTCCCACCGTGGGCGCGAAGCCCACGTAGAACGTCCCGTCCCGCTGCGGGTGCACGCCCACGTGGTCGCGCACGCCGCCGCGCGGCGCCTCCGGGGCGGGGCCGTCTGGCAGCGCGTAGCCGAGATACTCCTTCTCGAGCACCTCGCGGAACCGTTCTGGGCCCCAGTCCGCGACCAGGAACTTGATCCGGGCCCGGTGCCGCAGGCGCCGGTAGCCGTAGTCACGGAACAACCCGGCCACCCCGGCCCAGACCTCGGCCACCTGGCCGGGCCTGACGAACGCGCCCAGCCGCTTCCCGATCATCGGGTTGGTGGACAGGCCGCCGCCGACCCACAGGTCGTAGCCGGTTTCCCCGCTGTCGTTGGTTACGCCCACGAACGCGATGTCGTTGATCTCGTGGATGGCGCACTGTGCGGCACAGCCGCTGATGGAGGACTTGAACTTGCGCGGCAGGTTGGAAAACGCGGAATCGCCGATGTAACGCTCGCCGATCGCGGCGATCTCGGGAGTGGCGTCGATGATCTCGGCGGCGTCGATGCCGGCCAGCGGGCAGCCGAGCATCACCCGCGGGGTGTCACCGCAGGCCTCGGTGGTGCTCAGCCCGACCGATTCCAGTGCCTCCCAGATGGCGGGCACGCTCTCGATCTCGATCCAGTGCAGCTGGATGTTCTGCCGGTCGGTCACGTCCGCCGTGCCGCGTGCGTACCGGCGCGAGATGTCGGCGATGACGCGCAGCTGCTCGTTGGACAGCTGGCCGCCGTCGATGCGGACCCGCAGCATGAAGTAGCGGTCGTCGAGCTCCTCCGGTTCGAGCACCGCCGTCTTGCCGCCGTCGATCCCGGGCCGGCGCTGGGTGTACAGCCCGTACCAGCGGAAACGGCCGCGCAAGTCGGCCGGGTCGATGGAGTCGAAGCCGTTCTTGGAGTAGACGTCGATGATCCGCTGGCGGACGTTGAGCCCGTCGTCGTTCCGCTTGTTTTCCTCGTTTTTGTTGAGCGGCTCACGGTAGCCGAGCGCCCACTGACCTTCGCCGCGCTTGCGCCGAGTCCCGGCGCCGCCGGTTGCGACTGGCATGTTGAGGGTTCCTTCAGGTTCGGGGACGCGCTGGTCACGAGAACCTGGGCTCCGCTGACCTGATCCGCGGCCGGACCCGGCCGGGGCACCGGCCAGGGATGAGCGACGAGGGTTCAGCGGGGGTAACGCCCGGCATCGCGCGCGCGCCCGGTCAAAATCCGGGCCGGCGGTTATCGGGCGTCGCGACAGATGGCACTGTGGACACGCAGCAAGTCGACGTGCCGTCGCACGACGAGCAGCGGGTCCGTAACACTCATTTCAACAGGATCACATGTAACGAGCCCGGCTGTCCAGGCCATGTCCGGCATGTGGACGGTGTGAGGCGTCACAGTCCAGGGCATGTCCGGGTCAACCGGGTTGCCCAGGCGGGTATTCCCGCTCCCTGGGCGGCTGGTGCTGGCAGTCGCACCAGCTGCCGCCCGGGCATTCCTCATGGTGCCGCTGCCGGCAGGGAACGCAGATCATGCGCTCTATTGTGCTGCGCATGACACAGCGATGGGGCCGAACGGACCGTGGTGCTTGCGCCAGGTCATGACGCAGTCAGCCTCGGCCGCTCGGGCCCCATCGTCAGGCGTGTGCTGCCCTCAGGCGGCGTTCGCGCGGCGCATACGGCGACGGCGCTCGGCCGAACGCTCATCCTCGTTCAGCCCGCCCCACGTGCCGTACTTCTCCGGGCGCGACACCGCGTAGTTCAAACATTCAAGCCGCACCGGGCAAGCAGCGCAGACGCCCTTGGCCTTGCGCTCCCTGATGTCCCGCTCCGGCTGACGCTCCCCGTCAGGACCGAAGAAGAGCAACAGGTCCTCGCCACGGCACGCGGCAGCATCCTGCCAACCCCAGTTCGGGCGGGGAAGCACAGCCGACTGCCGACGTACCTGAGACATGGATCAATCACCTCAACCAAGCTGCATCAAATAGTGCGTTACAGTGGAGCGTCAGGATCTTAAGCACGCGACCAGTCATGTCCAGGAACCCTCCGTTGCAAGATACAACGCGTCCTAGTGACGTGGTGTTCCCGTACGCAGGTATGTCGATCGCGTATGCAAGCGGTCACTATACCCAACGGCTGGCGCCTGCACGTCGGTTCACCCTTTTTTCTCACCGTCGCGCAGCCTGCAGCATGCCCGTCGACAATGATGCCACTCGCGGTAGCGGTCTTGCACGCGGGGTGGCTAAATTCCCTGCCTGAATTCTCACCTGCGGCTAACCTGCTGCACAAGGTTCGTGACGAACTGGACAAAGGGAAGGGGTCAGGCCACGATGAGCACCATGTCAGCGTCGGACGCAGCGCCATTGCCCCGGCTCGGCGAGGTCTTCTTCGACGTGCGCGGTAGCTCCCGTAGCATGCGGCTGAGCTGGTATGCCGACACCGGGGTCTCGGTCTTCAGCATCTGGCAGGGCGGCACCTGCACCGGTACCTTCCGGCTGCCCATGGAAGAGCTGCCGAGGCTGGTCGACGCACTGCAGCGAGGCATGCCTGGCGCGGACCAGCCGGACCCGCGGGGGCACGCGAATTACCTGAGCCAGCTCCCCGGCGCCCCGACAGATCCGAGGCTGACCGCCCTCCCCGGCGATTACTCCGGCCGCGACGCCGACTTCACCGGCCCGGTGACCGGGGACTTCCGCGCCCTCAGGGCCGACGACGCAGGCAGCACGGTCGCGTTCAGCCCGCCCTCCCCCCGGGCCCTGCCACCCGGACCCCTCGCCCTGCCTCCGCCCCAAAGTGCCCAGGACTACCTCGAGGACTACTCGGCGCAGTATCCGGAGCAGTCCCGGCCGGCCCGCCGCGGGCTGCCCGCCGACGGCTACGGTGACGCGGCCCGCTACCAGAACGGCCTTCCGGCTGGCGGCTACGGCGACCGGGGCCAGTATCCCGAGCCAGGCCAGTATCCCGAGCCAGGCCAGTATCCCGAGCAGTCTCAGTACGCCGGGCAAGCCCAGTACCCCACGTACCCCGGGCCGGGCCAGTATCAGGAACAGGGTCAGTACCAAGGACAAAGCCGCTATCCCGGCTCCCCCGATCAGGGGCAGTATCTCCAGCCAGCCCGGTATCCCGACCAGCCGGCGTACCAGACTCAGGAGCCGTCCTACAGCGGCCAGCAGTACCCGGCTCAGGGTTACGCCGGCCAGCCGGGTCCTGGGGGCCAGGGGGGTCAGGGCTACGACGATCGCGGCTATGCGGACCCGGCCCACAGCTACGCCGACCAGGATTACGCCCGGTCATCATTTGCCGGCCAGGCCGCCGGTCCCGATCATGGTGACCGGGTTTATCCCGCCGCCTCGTACCCCGAACCCTCGTACCCCGAACCCTCGTACCCCGACCCGTCCTCCTCCGACCGCGTGCGCCCGGGCCAGCAATACGACAGGCCGACCCGGGACTACAGCGGCGGCCCGCGGCCAGGCTGAGCCGGTTTACCCGCGTCAGGATCACCCAGGCGATTACCAGCGCCAGGATTACCCGACCCAGGATTACCCGAGCCGGGCCGCCTGGCCCGAGCCGGGTTACGGGAGTTACGAATATGGCGAGCCGGCCGGCCAGGGCCGGAGCTTGCCGGGAAACGAAACTTATCCGGTTCGGCAGGCACCCGCGAGCTCTCCCGGTGCCGGAAGCTACACCGGTCCTCGGTACGGTGACCAGGGACCTGGTTACCAGGAAAACGGCACTCAGTCCCATCCGGACCAGTCCCACGGCCGCGACTACGGATACGCCGCGCCAGATGTTCCCGCCCAGCGCTACGGCGCGTCAGGTGACTCCGCGCAGGCCTACCAAGATCAGGGCTACACCACCTTCGGCTACGCCGAACAGCCCCGCTACGAGCAGCCCGGTTACGCCGAGCAGCCCGGTTACCCCGAGCAGCCCGGTTACCCCGAGCAGCCCGGTTACCCCGAGCAGCCCGGTTACGAGCAGCCCGGTTACGAGCAGCCCGGTTACGCCGAGCAGCCCGGTTACGAGCAGCCCGGTTACGCCGAGCAGCCCGGTTACGCCGAGCAGCCCGGTTACGCCGAGCAGCCGGGCTACGAGAACCCCGGCTACGAGAACCCCGGCTACGCCGATCAGCCCGGCTACGAGAACCCCGGCTACGCCGATCAGCCCGGCTACGAGAACCCCGGCTACGAGAACCCCGGCTACGAGAACCCCGGCTACGAGAACCCCGGCTACGCCGATCAGCCCGGTTACCAGAAGCCCGGTTATGAGGCTCGTGGTTACGGTGGTGACCCAGGCCAGCCAGGCGGATACCGGGAGCCGGCCTCAAGCCGCGCCGGACGGTACCAGGAGCCGGACCTGGAGGCCACCGCGAGCCAGCGGTCCATCTCCTCGTTTCCCTACGAGGGAGATCCGCCCTCGCGCCGGGAACATAGACGCCGCCGCGGGCGTTAGTAGTTAACGGCCGGTGCGGCTGGGTCCCCCGGGCCGCATCTATTGCCTTCGCGGAATACCGTTCGGCTGGAGCCGCGTTGCGCCTTTCGCCGAGAGGCGACCTCCGTACCGGTCAGCGTGACGAAGGGTCGGCGTGCGGGAA
>JBEKGC010000199.1:0-18463 GCA_050013055.1 Streptosporangiaceae bacterium | reverse complement strand
ACGCCAAGATCGTGGACGGACAGGACTTCCTCGGCCACCCGGGACAGGCTGGCCGGATCCACTCCGGAACTGCCCGATCCGGCGAGCGCCTCGCCGCTCAGCTTGACGACAACCCTGCGATAGCGAGGCACAGTCTCTCCTGACCCCCGTCCCGGCCGCCCGGCGTGGCGGTTTCGCCCACGGTACCGCACCGGCGGAGCTGGCCCGATGCCGTGGGCCTGGGCCGGGTGAATGTGATCTCGGACACGAAGCGAACATATTTATGCCGAACGGTCCTTGGTGCGTGCCCCGGGCACCGCCCTTCCCCGCGGGCGCCTAACCGGCGTCGTCCCCGTCGGCAGTGGATCCGGCGGCGGCGTCCCCGCTGTGCGCCAGGCTCTCCGTCTCGCGCTTGATGCAGGCTCCGATCTCGGCTTCGGCGGCCTTGCGGTCCGCCCACGCTTCGGCCCGCACCATTTTGCCCGGCTCCAGGGCCTTGTAGACCTCGAAGAAGTGCTGGATCTCCAGCCGGTCGAACTCGGGGACGTGGTGGATGTCGCGCAGGTGCTCCATCCGCGGGTCGTGCGCCGGGACGCAGAGCACCTTGTTGTCCGCCCCCATCTCGTCGGTCATCTGGAACATGCCGATGACCCGGCAGGTGATGAGGCAACCAGGGAAGGTGGGCTCGTCCAGGAGGACGAGCGCGTCGAGCGGGTCGCCGTCGTCCGGTGGCGTGGTCCATCTCGTACTTGTTGCGCTGCCCCTTGGGGATTTCGATGACAACCTCAACGTCCACGGTTTCGCTCCAGACTGGCCTGGGTGATTAACTCCATTGTCCACGCAATCCGCCGCCAGCATTGCCTGGCTCATCGGCGAGGTGTTAGATCATGGCGCGCCGCACACGCAGAGCGGCACTGCTCACGCTCGCCATGATCAACGTGTTCACCCTCGCGGCGGGCATCGCCGTGGTCCGCATGCTACCGGCCCGGCTGGCGGCCTTGCGCGTCCCCGTCGTCGCGGCAGGCCGGGTGGCCGGCCCGGGCGCCGTGCTGCCTGCCGGGACCCAGCGGGGCACGCTGCCGACCGCGAGGAGCGGGCTGCGGTCGGCCCTGGCGGGCCCGCTGTCGACGGCCGCGCTCGGCCCGGACGTCTCGGCGCTTGTCGCCGATCCGGTGACCGGCCGGGTCCTGTTGTCCGAGCAGGGCAGCCAGAGTTCGACCCCGGCGTCCACGGAAAAACTCGTCACTTCCCTGGCCGCGCTGGCCGTCCTCGGGGCCGGCGCCAGGTTCACCACCCGGGTGGTGCACGGTGCGACCCCGGGCCGGGTCATCTTGGTCGGCGGGGGTGACCCGACGCTGGCGGTTAATGCGTTCCCGGCCTCGGACTATCCCAAGCCCGCCACGCTGGCCGCGCTGGCCGGGGCGACGGCGCAGGCGCTGAAGTCCCAGCATCGGGCGACGGTCAGCCTGGGCTACGACACCTCGCTGTTCACCGGCCCGCCGCTGGCGCCCGGCTGGCCGGACACCTACGTCAGCACGGGCAACGTCACGCCGATCGCCTCCCTCGAGGTGGACCAGGGCCGGCTGAGCCTGGCCGGGACGCCGGAGGACTCCGATGACCCCTACAATCTGCGGCCGCGCAGCGCCGACCCGGCGGCCGTGGCGGCGTCGGCGTTCGCCGCCCTGCTCACCGCGGACGGCATAAAGGTCAGCGGAACCCCGGTGGCGCAGACGGCGCCGCCGCACGCCCCGGCCATCGCCAGCGTGTCCTCGCCGCCGCTGTCGGCCATCGTGCAGCAGATGCTGCAGGAGAGCAACAACGTGGTCGCGGAGGACCTGGCCCGTCAGGTCGCGGTGGCGACCGGCCGGCCCGCCTCGTTCAGCGGCGCGGCGGTGGCGGTGACCGCCGAGCTGCGGCGGCTCGGTGTCACCGGCGGCCTGGCCATGGTGGACGGCAGCGGGCTGTCCCCGCAGGACGCGATCGCGCCGGTCACGCTGGTCAAGGTGGTGGAGCTGGCGATGGCCAGGCCGGGTTTGCGGGCGCTGCTCGCGGGCCTGCCGGTGGCGGGTTTTTCCGGCACGCTGCACGCTGGCCAGAGCGTGTTCAGCGCGATCGGCGGCGCGGCGCTGGGAACAGTCCGGGCCAAGACGGGCAACCTGGACACGGTGACCACCCTGGCCGGACTGGTGTCCGACCAGGGTGGCACGACGCTGGTCTTCGCGTTCATGGCCGACCGGGTCCCGGCGGCGGGGATGCTGACGGAAGCGGCCGGCGCCATCGACGCGGCCGCGGTCGCGCTGGCCGCCTGCGGTTGCCGGTGACGGAGGCTCGCCAGACCTAACGTACGGTTGGACTGTGAGCAGCACGCAGATGATCGACTGGGACATCGCCATCTCCACCGGAACCCGGTGGGCCAGGCCCGGGCCGCAGGTAAGCCTGGCGGAGGCGCGGCGGACGGTTTCAGAACTACGCGACCTGGCCGGCGCCGTGCAGCAGCCGGTCCACGAGGTCACCGGAATGTCGGCCGGTGTCGACGGCTCGCTCGGCCGAGTCGCGGTGGTGGACAGACCCGGCTGGATCAGGGCGAACGTGGACGGCTTCCGCGTTGTCCTCGAGCCCCTGGTCGAGCAGCTGAAGGAACGCGGGCCGGGCTCCGGCGGGTCCTCGGGTTCGTCTGGTGGCCGTTCGCCCGGAGCCGTGATGACCGCGGTCGGATCCCGGGTGACCGGCATCCAGGCCGGGCTGATCCTGGCCTACCTGTCCTCCCGCGTGCTCGGCCAGTACGAGCTCTTCCTGCCGCCCGAGGCGTCGCCGGTGAACGGTGACCAGCCGGGCCGGCTCACCCTGGTGGCGCCCAACATCGTCATGGTCGAACGCGAGCTTGGCGTCGACACGCATGATTTCCGGCGCTGGGTGTGCCTGCACGAGGAGACTCACCGGCTCCAGTTCACCGCGGTCCCGTGGCTGCGGGACTACGTGCAGAGTCAGATGACCAAGTTCCTGCTCGCCTCGGAACTCGACCCGGCGGCGATCTTGCACCGGCTGCGGGCGGCGGCCGACGCGATGGCAGGCGCGGTGCGCGGCGGCGACGGCGGCAGCCTGATCGATGCGGTGGCCACCCCGGCGCAACGTGAGATCATGGACCGGCTCACCGCGGTGATGACGCTGGTGGAGGGTCACGGCGACTACGTCATGGACGCGGTCGGGCCGCAGGTGGTCCCGTCGGTCGAGCACATCAGGGAACGGTTCAACTCGCGCCGCGGTTCGAGCGGCCGGGTCGAGCAGACGGTACGCCGCATCCTCGGCATCGACCTGAAGATGAAGCAGTACGCCGAGGGTTCCCGGTTCGTCCGCTCGGTCGTGGACGAGGTCGGCATGGACAGCTTCAACAAGGTCTGGACGTCGCCGGACACGCTGCCGACCAAGGCGGAATTCGCTCAGCCGCTCCAGTGGGTGGAGCGGGTCGTGTCCGGCTCTTGACCCGGTGGGTCCCGGCCCGGCGGTCGCCGAGGTCCGGCACGCGGTGCGGGCCGCGCTGACCGACCTGACCGACGGCCAGCTGGTCCTCGTCGCGTGCTCCGGCGGCGCGGATTCACTTGCGCTGGCGGCCGCGACGGCTTTCGCGGCCCCGCGGCTGGGCCTGCGGGCGGGCGGCGTGACCGTGGACCACGGGCTGCAGTCAGGCTCAGGCGAACGCGCGGCGGAGGTGGCGGCCCTGCTCAGCGGGCTCGGTCTCGACCCGGCCCGCAGCCTGACGGTCACGGTCGGGTCGACGGGTTCGGCCGCGGGGCCCGAGGCCGCGGCCCGGGCGGCCAGGTACTCCGCGCTGGACGCGGCGGCCGGCCAGCACCGGGCTGCCGCCGTCCTGCTCGGGCACACCCTGGACGATCAGGCCGAGACGGTCCTGCTCGGGCTCGCCCGCGGATCCGGCGGCCGGTCACTGGCCGGGATGCCCGCGCGCCGCGGCGCGTACCGCAGGCCGCTGCTGGCGGTCCGCCGGACGGTCACCGAGGCCGCGTGCGCCGAGCTGGGGCTCGAGCCCTGGCAGGATCCGCATAACCGCGACTTTCGCTACACCCGGGCCCGGGTGCGGCATCAGGCGCTGCCCGCCCTGGAGGCGGCGCTCGGACCAGGGGTGGCTGAGGCGCTGGCCCGCACCGCGAGCCAACTGCGCACCGACGCCGAATGCCTCGATGATCTCGCGTTCGCCGAAAGCGGACAGCTCCGCGGCGATTGCTCCGACCCGGCCGGGCTGGACGGGACGTGGCTGCGCGCGCTCCCGGCGGCGATCAGGACCCGGGTGCTGCGCGATGCGGCGATCATGGCGGGCTGCCCGCACGGCGCGCTCACCGCGGGGCACATCGAGGCGATCGCGGCCCTGGTCACCGGCTGGCACGGGCAGCGGTGGGTGGACCTGCCCGGTGGCGTGCGGGCCCGGCGTCGTGATGGCAAGGTGTGGTTCACAAGCACCGGGGCAGGTGAGGGTCGTTGAAAGGAGTGGCGAGTCGGTTGGACGAACATGACATGGGACCTGACCTGAAGCAGGTCCTGATCACCACCGAGCAGTTGCAGGCGCGCATCCGCGAGCTGGCGGCCCAGATCGACGCCGACTACGCCGGCCGTGACCTGCTGCTCGTCGGCGTGCTGAAGGGCGCCGTCATGGTAATGGCCGACCTGGCCCGCGCGATGCACCTGCCGGTGCAGATGGACTGGATGGCGATCTCGTCCTACGGCTCGGGGACCAAGTCCTCCGGCGTGGTCCGCATCCTCAAGGACCTCGATATCGACATCACCGGCCGGCACGTGCTGATCGTCGAGGACATCGTGGATTCCGGCCTCACGCTGTCCTGGCTGGCGGGCAACCTGCGCTCGCGCTCGCCCGCGTCGCTGGCCGTGTGCGCCATGATCCGTAAGCCGGGATCGGCCCAGATGCAGGTGAACGTGGCCTACACGGGTTTCGACATCGGGGATGAATTCGTGGTGGGCTATGGTCTTGACTACGCTCAGCGTTACCGGAACCTGCCGTTCATCGGGACACTGGCACCGGAGGTCTACGGTGGCGGCTAGCCCGGGGGGGCGGGGAACACAATCTGCCACGGAAAGCGTTGACTTTCCAAGCGTTGCACCCGCGCGGTGTACCGTCATAGTTTGCGGCTCTCGGCCACTGCCGAACCCGGGCCGCGAGATGGGAATCATGGCCATCCCGCCGGAGGTCGACGGGAATGTGATGCTGGTCAGGAGGGAACGATCCCGGGCCGACGGGATCGCTCATCGATGGAGCTAAGGCGCTTTCTTCGCGCACCGCTGCTGCTCATCGCGGTAGCGGTGCTGTTGCTGCTTTTCGTGCTTGACTACGCGAATTCGGGCAGCACCTACCAGCAAGTTGACACCTCCACGATCGTCCAGGACATCAACGCGGGCCAAGTCAAGAGCGCGCTGATTACGGACAAGAACCAGACGATCCAGATCACCACGAAGAGCGGCAAGGAGCTCGAGGCTTCGTGGGTTTCCGGTCAGGGCCTGCAGCTGGCGAACCAGCTGCAGCAGCAGGTCGAGAAGGGCACGCTGGCCGCGGGCGGGTACAACGTCACCATCCCGAAGAGCAACGCGCTGCTTGACCTGATCCCGACCGCGCTGATCTACCTGGTGATCTTCCTCGTCTTCTTCTTCATGCTGTCGCAGATGCAAGGTGGCGGCAGCCGGGTGATGAACTTCGGCAAGTCCCGCGCCAAGCTGCTCACCAAGGACACGCCGAAGACCACGTTCGCTGACGTGGCCGGCGTGGACGAGGCCATCGAGGAGTTGCAGGAGATCAAGGAATTCCTGCAGCAGCCGGCGAAGTTCCAGGCGATCGGGGCCAAGATTCCCAAGGGCGTGCTGCTCTACGGCCCGCCTGGCACGGGCAAGACGCTGCTCGCCCGGGCGGTGGCGGGCGAGGCCGGGGTGCCGTTCTACTCGATTTCCGGCTCGGATTTCGTCGAGATGTTCGTCGGTGTCGGCGCGTCCCGGGTCCGTGACCTGTTCGAGCAGGCCAAGGCGAACGCTCCGGCGATCGTCTTCGTGGACGAGATCGACGCGGTGGGGCGGCACCGCGGGGCCGGCTTGGGTGGCGGGCATGACGAGCGCGAGCAAACGCTGAACCAGATGCTGGTCGAGCTGGACGGCTTCGACACCAAGGGCGGCGTCATCGTTATCGCCGCCACCAACCGGCCCGACATCTTGGACCCGGCGCTGCTGCGGCCTGGCCGTTTCGACCGGCAGATCGTGGTGGCCCAGCCGGACCTGGCGGGCCGCAAGGGGATCCTGCGGGTGCACGCCCGGGGCAAGCCCATCGCCCCCAGCGCCGACCTGGACATCATCGCCCGGCGCACGCCGGGGTTCACCGGCGCCGACCTGGCGAACGTGATCAACGAAGGCGCGCTGCTGACCGCGCGGCACAACGGCAAGCAGATCACCATGGAGGCGCTGGAAGAGGCCATCGACCGGGTCATGACCGGCCCGGAGCGCAAGAGCGTGCTGCTCTCGGAGAAGGAGCGGAAGGTCATCGCCTACCACGAGGGCGGCCACGCGCTGGTCGGCCACGCGATGCCGCACGCCGATCCGGTGCACAAGGTGACGATCATCCCGCGCGGCCGGGCGCTCGGCTACACCAGCGCGCTGCCCACTGAGGACAAGTTCCTGGTCACCCGGGCCGAGATGCTCGACCAGCTGGCCATGCTGCTCGGTGGCCGCACGGCCGAGGAGCTTATCTTCCACGAGCCGACCACCGGTGCCGCCAACGACATCGAGAAGGCCACCCAGATCGCCCGCGGCATGATCACCGAGTACGGCATGAGCGAGCGCCTGGGGGCGCGCAAGTTCGGCAACGGCGACGCCGAGCCGTTCCTGGGCCGGGACATGTCGCACAGCCGGGACTACTCCGAGGAGGTCGCCTCCACCATCGACGAGGAGATCCGCCGCCTGATCGAGTCGGCCCACGACGAGGCCTGGGAAGTCCTCGTCGAGTACCGCGAGGTGCTCGACTCGCTGGTGCTGCGCCTGCTTGACCAGGAGACCGTGAACCGCACCGAGGTCCTCGAGATCTTCTCGACCGTGCAGAAGCGGCCGGTCCGCGGTTCCTACACCGGCTACGGCAAGCGACTGCCCTCGGACCGCCCGCCGGTTCTGTCGCCCAAGGAGCTGGCCCTGGCGGCGGCCGACCCCACCTCAGGTAACGGTAACTCCGCGCTGCCCGCCAACGGCCAGTCGTTCGGCTACAACCAGCCAAGCGCGGGCACGGGCTACGGCGACGAGGCAGGCCGCGGCCAGACCAGCGGCAACGGATGACCCAAGCAGAGATCGGCGGCGATTTCGACCTGCCGCGAATCGAGCGTGCGGTCACCGAGATCCTGCTCGCGATCGGGGAAGACCCGGACCGGGACGGCCTGCGTGATACTCCGGCCCGGGTCGCCCGGGCCTACGCCGAGCAGTTCGCCGGGTTGCGGCAGCACCCGGCGGACGTCCTCACCACCGTTTTCGACGCGGGTCATGACGAGATGGTCATCGTCCGCGACATCGAGATGTATGCGACCTGTGAGCACCACCTGGTCCCGTTCTTCGGGGTGGCGCACATCGGCTACATCCCGAACGTCAAGGGCCAGATCACCGGGCTCTCCAAGCTGGCCAGGCTGGTCGACGTCTACGCCCGGCGGCCGCAGGTGCAGGAACGGATGACCAGCCAGATCGCCGACGCCCTGGTGGCGACGCTGGAGCCGCGCGGCGTGGTGGTGGTCATCGAGGCGGAGCACTTGTGCATGGCGATGCGGGGGGTGCGCAAGCCGGGCGCGAGGACGGTGACCTCGGCGGTCCGCGGCTCCTTCCGCGACAACGACGTGACCCGAGCCGAGGCGATGAGCCTTATTTACGGGCCGCGCTAAATTACTGCCCGTCCGGCTGAACGAAAACGCCTCCCGCCGCGTCTATGAGGTAAGCCGGTCGCTACAGACCGCCGGGGGAACAGCCACGAATTTCCTGCCCTTCCCGGCGCTGGCGGCTGTCTTCGTCCCGGCCGCCGGGACTTTGCCTAGGCATGGAGGTACCGTGAACGCAGGACGCGAGGCGACGCGATGACTACGCTGACCCATCGTGATCCAGGGCCTGACAAGAAAGCCGCCGACATGAGCGACAGCGACGAAGCTGGGCAACCGACAGGTGCGGACCCGGCCAAGGCCGCCGCCCCGGCGGCCGCGGCGAACTTCGCCGACCGCAGGCGTCACCATGCCTGGGTGCCGGTCAGCGCGGCGCTGCTCACCATGCTCATCGGCCTGTCGGACATCCTCGCCATCTTCAAGCCGGGCTTGACGCCCCGGCTGCACAAGCTGACCCACCTGATGCTGCCGGGGACGCTGACCAACGTCGCCCGCAGCAGCGACGTCATCATCGGGCTCCTGCTGCTGCTGCTGGCGCACGGCCTGCGGCGCAGGAAGCGGCGGGCCTGGCAGGCGGTGACCGCGCTGCTCGCCTTTGACGTGGGCATCCACCTCTACCATTCGCACCGGATCCCCACCACGATCGTCGCGCTGGTCGAGATCGTCGCGCTGCTCTACTTCCGCAACGAGTTCTACGCCGAGGGGGACCACCGCAACCGCTGGCGGGCGCTGTGGACCTTCGTCGGCCTGGTGGTGGCGGACGTCGTCATCGGGCTGACCTACATCCTGCTGGCCAAGGGGCTGGACGAGAACTACGGCCTAAGCGACCGGGTGTGGGAGGTCATCACCGGCCTGGTCGGGGTGTCAGGACCCGTGCAGTGGGCGCCGGAGGCGCGCGGCGACCTGTTCGCCATCTTGAGCGGTGCGCTCGGCGTGTTCACCCTCATCGTGACCGCGTACCTGTTCCTGCGTCCGGCTGAGCCGCGGGCGCGGCTGAGCCGGACCGACGCCGGTCGGGTCAGGGAGCTGCTGGGCAAGCACGGGGACCGCGATTCGCTCGGCTATTTCGCGCTGCGCAACGACAAGAGCGTGATCTGGTCGCCGACCGGCAAGGCGTGCATCTGCTACCGGGTGGTGTCCGGGGTGATGCTGGCCAGCGGTGACCCGATCGGTGACCCGGAAGCCTGGCCGGGCGCGATCGGCCCGTTCCTGGACGAGGCGGCCAGGCACGCCTGGGCGCCCGCGGTGATGGGATGCAGCGAGCTCGGAGCGGAGGTGTGGTGCCGCGAGGGCGACCTGACCGCACTCGAGCTCGGCGACGAGGCGGTCGTCAACATCGCCGACTTCAGCCTGGCCGGCCGGTCGATGCGCAACGTCAGGCAGATGGTCAACCGGGTGACCAAGAACGGCTACTCCGCCGAGGTCCGCCGCGTCGGCGATATCGACCGGCCGGAGCTCGACGCGATCGTCAAGGCCGCTGATTCCTGGCGCGGCAGTCCGACCGAGCGCGGCTTCTCGATGGCCCTGGGCCGGATCGGCGGGAACGGCGACGACCAGTGCGTGCTCGCGATCGCGAAGGAAAACGGGGTGGTCCGCGCGGTGCTGCAGCTGGTCCCCTGGGGGGCCGACGGGCTTTCGCTCGATCTCATGAGGCGGGACAAGGCCGCCCAGCCCGGGCTGAACGACTTCCTCATCGTAGAGACCATCAAGGCCGCTTCCGGCCTGGGCGTAAAACGGATTTCGCTGAACTTCGCCGTCTTCCGCGCCGCGCTCGAGCGGGGCGAACGGATCGGGGCAGGCCCGGTGCTCAAGGCCTGGCGGTCGGTGCTGATCTTCATGTCCAAGTGGTTCCAGATCGAGTCGCTCTACAAGTTCAACGCCAAGTTCTGCCCGGTCTGGCAACCGCGGTTCTTCGTCTACCCCAGCGGCCGGGACGCGCCGCGGATCGCGCTGGCCGCTCTCCAG
Source organism: Streptosporangiaceae bacterium (assembly GCA_050013055.1). Classification (GTDB taxonomy): domain Bacteria; phylum Actinomycetota; class Actinomycetes; order Streptosporangiales; family Streptosporangiaceae; genus Palsa-504. The sequence goes on along the minus strand of JBEKGC010000199.1, from coordinate 8,612 downwards.
GCGGAGGCGTTCCTGGTCCAGCCGCGGGTAGAGCTGAACCGGATCGCCCGCCGGATCGGCCGTAAGCTCGGCCTGGCCAAGCTCCACCGCCGCTGGGTGGCCCGCCAGGCCCAGCCAAGCCGCAAGGCCCGCATTGCCCCCCCGTGACGGTGCCCCCGCAGGCGCAGGGGAGCCGGTAGCCCCCCGCAAGGGTGCCCCCGCAAGCGCAGAGGCCCCGGCCGCCCCCCGCAAGGGTGCCCCCGCAGGCGCAGAGGCCCCGGCCGCCCCCCGTGAGGGTGCCCCCGCAGGCGCGGGGGAGCCGGCCGCCCCCCGTGAGGGGGGCCCCGGGGGGTACGGGGGGGCGGGCAGCCCCCCCGTGAGGGGGGGTCTGGGGGGGATTTTCCCCCCGAGGCAACAGGGTCTGGGGGGGATTTTCCCCCCGAGGCAAGCACAGCACCGCACCCTGGTGATGGGGGTGGTGAACGTCACGCCTGACTCCTTCTCCGACGGCGGCCGGTGGTACGGCGCGGACGCGGCCATCGCGCACGGCCTGGAGTTGGTGGCTCAGGGCGCGGATATCGTCGACGTCGGCGGCGAATCCACCCGGCCCGGGGCCCAGCGCATCTCCCAGGACGAGGAGCTACGGCGGGTCGGCCCGGTGGTGACCGAACTCGTCAAGGCCGGCGTGCTGGTGTCGATCGACACGATGCGGGCGCCGGTCGCGGAGTTCGCGCTGAACGCGGGGGTCCAGCTCGTCAACGACGTCAGCGGCGGCCTGGCGGACCCGGACATGCCCCGGCTGGTGGCGGCGGCCGGGGTGTCCTACGTGGTGGTGCACTGGCGCGGCCACAGCCGGGAGATGTACGCCAGGGCCCGGTACACCGACGTGGTGCGTGAGGTCCACGACGAGCTGGCCCGGCGGGTGGACGCGGTGATCGAGGCGGGGGTGGATCCCGGCTGCATCGTGCTCGATCCCGGTCTCGGCTTCGGCAAACGGGGCGAGCACAACTGGCCGCTGCTCACCCACCTGGCCGAGCTGGCCCGGATCGGGGCGGCCACCTTTCCCGTTCTCGTCGGGGCGTCCAGGAAGCGTTTCCTCGGCCTTCTGCTAGCCGGCCCGGACGGTGCGCCGCGGCCGTTCGAGGATTGCGACGGCGCGACGGTCGCGATCACGGCGCTGGCCGCCACCGCGGGCGCCTGGTGCGTCCGCGTCCACCAGGTGCCGCTGAACGCGGACGCGGTCCGGGTCGCGGCCGCGTGGCGGGCGGCCAGGCCTGGCGCCGCCACCCAGCCCGCTGATCCGCCGCTGTCGGTCACCGGACGGCCGTGACCGGGCGGCGCGCGGTGCTGGCCATCGGAGCTAACCTCGGCGATCGGCTAGGTACCCTTCAGGCATGCGTGAACGCCATCGACAGGCTTCCGGACACTGACGTGCTGGCCATCTCGCCCGTCTACCAGACCGCCCCGGTGGGCGGCCCGCCGCAACCCGACTACCTGAACGCGGTGCTGGCCGTGGCGACCGGCCTGGGCCCGGGTGAGCTGCTCGCGGCGGCGCACGCCATCGAGGCCAGGGCCGGCCGGGTCCGGGAGGTACGGTTCGGGCCCCGCACGCTCGACGTCGACATCATCAGCTACTCCGGCGAGGTCAGCGACGACCCGGTGCTGACGCTGCCCCACCCCCGCGCGCACGAGCGCGCCTTCGTGCTCGCGCCATGGCTCGATATCGACCCCGAGGCCACCCTGCCCGGCTGGGGACCGGTCCGGGCGTTGCTTGCTGGCCTGGACGCCGGCGGCATCAGGCGCCAGCCCGGCATGGTGCTGCTGCGGCCCCCGGGTGGCCCGGCGGCTGAGGGCAGATGAAGCCGACCCGTCCGTCCGCGCTGGCCCTGATCGCGGTCGTCTTCGCCGTGCTGGCCTGGCTGCTGCTGCGGTTGGTCTACCAGCGGCTGCCGCCGTTGCCGTGGTCCGGGGTGCCCGCGCTGCTGCTGGCCGCTGCGGCGGAAGCCTTGATCGGCCGGGACCTGCGGGCCAGGATCGCCGGACGGCGGGAGGGCAAGCGGGCCGAGCCGCTGTTCGTGTCGCGGATGGTCGCGCTGGCCAAGGCCAGTTCGCAGGTGGCCGCGGCGGTGGCCGGGCTCGCCGCGGGTTTCGACATCTACCTGAGCGGATCCCTGACCGACGCGGTGCCGCGCCAGGACGCCGTCACGGCGGCCCTGACGCTCGCCGCCGCCGTCGTGCTCGCCTGCGCCGCGCTCTTCCTGGAAAACTGCTGCCGGGTGCCGGACCCTCCCGGCCGCGGCCAGGACGACTAGAGCGCCGGCAACCATGCCGGTCGGGCTCGCATCCCCCGCCATACCGGCCCCCGGAAAAAGATCTTGGAAACTTCGGCTTCCACGGCAACCTTGGTACCTCAGGTGAGCATTCCAACACGAGGTGTGTTCGCGGAGTGCCGCCCCATCACGCCCGAGAGCGTAGACATATCGGTAACAGCGGTCCGGGACCCGGGACACGGAACGGCCATCATGGGATAAAACGTCACAAACCGAGCCGTGGATCGCGGTACGGCCAGGAACGAGAAAATCGTGGTACGGCCAGGAAAGGCAGAAACAGGCTATCGCTGAGGCAGCAGGGACGGGCGTGGCCAGGGGATGGCGACGCGGCCAGGGATGGCGACGCGGCCAGGGATGGCGACGCGGTGACCGGAAGCATGCACACGGGTCCGTTCGGAATATAGCTTTTGAAGTGGCGCAGGCCCCTGGGCATCGCGGGGCCGAGGAGCCGGTGGCCACGGCAGAGGTTCCCGCGTCCGGTCTGGTCCCGGCCGATCGCCTTCGCTCATTTCCGGGTCAGCAGAGCCCGGCTGCTGCCCAGCGTCCTTTCCGTGGTTATCCTGGTCAGCGCAGCACCCGCCGTCCGGTACCCCGCAGGACTGGAACGATATGAAGCCTGATCATCGCCTGCCCGCTGGGCCAGGGCCGAACGCACCGCACCCGGCCCGGCTCGCCGTCGGCATTATCGGCGCAGGCAAGGCAGGTACCGCGCTCGGCGCGGCGCTGTGCCGGGCCGGACACCAGGTAGTCGCCGCGTCCGCGGTGTCGGACGCCTCGGTGGCCCGGGCCCGGGTGAACTTTCCCGGTGTCGTCATCACCGAGCCCAGCCAGGTCCTGCGCCGCGCCGACCTGGCCCTGCTCACCGTGCCCGATGACGCGCTGCCCGGCCTGGTCGCCGGGCTGGCAGCGACCGGGGCACCGGTCCATGGCCGCATGCTGGCCCAGGTGAGCGGACGCTATGGCGTGAGCGTGCTCGAACCCGCCACCCGGCTGGGCGCGCTGCCGCTGGCGCTGCATCCGGTGATGACGTTCACCGGGCGCAGCGACGACGTCGACCGGCTGCACGGCACGTGCTTCGGGGTGACCGCTCCCGATGTGCTCAGGCCCGCAGCCGAGGCCCTGGTCATAGAGATGGGCGGCGAGCCGGTCTTCATCGCCGAGGAAAACCGCGATCTGTACCACGCGGCGCTGGCGGGCGCGGCTAACCACCTGATCACGCTGGTGGCTCAGGCCGCGGACCTGCTCACCACCGCGGGCGTGCCGGATCCGGCCCGGCTTCTCGGCCCGCTGATGTCGGCTTCCCTGGACAACGCGCTGCGGTTCGGCGACGCCGGCCTGACCGGACCGGTCGCCCGCGGCGACGCGCAGACGGTGGCCGCGCACGTGGCCGCGCTTGAGGCCGCGCCGTCGGCTTCGGCGGCCGCGGTCGCCGCCTACGTCGCCATGGCCCGGCTGACCGCGGACCGCGCGCTGGCGGCCGGGCTGCTCAAGCCGGCCGACGCGGAGCGCCTGCTCGACGTGCTCGGCGGCCGCCCGTGAGCGCCCCGGCCGGGCGCGGTGAGGCTGGGCGCGGTGAGGCCGGGCGCGGTGAGGCTCGGCGCGGTGAGGCTGGGCGCGGCGGGGCGCTGCCGGTGCTGGCCCGGACGAAAGCCGACCTGGCCGCCGTGCGGGCGAGCCTGGACGCCAGCGGCGGTCCCGTCGTGCTCGTGCCCACCATGGGCGCGCTGCACCTCGGTCACCGCAGCCTGCTGCGGGCGGCCAGGACCCTGGCGGGGCCGGCCGGCAGCGTGATCGTGTCGATCTTCGTCAACCCGCTCCAGTTCGGGCCGAGCGAAGATCTTGATCGCTACCCGCGCACGCTGGAGGAGGACCTGACCATGTGCGCCGCGGAGGGGGCGGACCTGGTCTTCGCCCCGTCCGCCGCACACATGTACCCCGGCGGCAGGCCGGAGGTGACCGTCCAGCCCGGGCCGGCCGGGCGCGTCTTCGAGGGTCAGTTCCGGCCGGGTTTCTTCGACGGCGTGCTGACCGTGGTGCTGAAGCTGCTGCACCTGACCCGGCCGGGCGTCGTGGTCTTCGGAGCCAAGGACGCGCAGCAGCTCACGCTGGTTCGCCGCCTGGTGACCGACACGGACCTGGACATCGCCGTCGAGGCGGTGCCCACCGTGCGCGACGCCGACGGGCTGGCCACCTCGAGCAGGAACCGTTACCTGTCCGCGGCCGAGCGGACGGCGGCGCTGGCCCTGCCGCGAGCCCTGCTGGCCGGACAGGCCCGGGCGGCTGAGGGCGCGACGGTGGTGCTCAGCGCCGCCCAGGAGGTGCTGAGCACCGAGCCCGCCCTGGCCGTCGACTACGTCGCGGTGGTCGACCCGGGTACGTTCACCGCGGTCCGGTCGTCGCACGCCGGGCCCGCGCTGCTGATCGCGGCGGCCCGGGCGGGCGGCACCCGGCTGATCGACAATGTGCCCGTCGTGCTGCCGGCCGGATTCGCCGAGCCGGCCGCCACCAGGACCCGGCCAGGGGACGCGGCCAAGGAAGGGCGGCCTCAGCATGCTGCTGACCATTGACATCGGGAACACCAACACGGTCCTGGGCGTATTCGACGCCGATCGGGTGATCGAGCACTGGCGGATCGCGACGGTCCCTGACCGGACCGCGGATGAGCTCGCCGTCGTCCTGCACGGCCTGCTCGCAGCCAGCACCGCCTTTGCCGAAAGGGATATTCACGGTATATCGCTGTGCTCAACCGTGCCTTCGGTGCTGCGCGAGATGAGAGAGATGTGCGAGCGCTATTACGGAGACCTGGAAACGGTCATCGTCGAGCCCGGGGTAAAGACGGGTGTCCCGGTGCGGACCGACAACCCCAAGGAAGTCGGCAGCGACCGGATCATGAACTCGCTCGCCGCGGTGTATCTATACGGTGGCCCGGCGATAGTGGTGGATTTCGGCACCTCGACAAACTTTGACGCGGTGAGCGCACGGGGGGAGTTCGTCGGCGGCGCGCTGGCACCGGGAATCGAGATATCCGTGGACGCGCTGTCACGCCGGGCCGCGCAGTTGCTTAAAGTCGAGCTGACCAGGCCGCCTCGGGTCATCGGGAAAAACACCGTGGAGTCCTTGCAATCCGGCATCGTCTACGGCTTCGCCTCGCAGGTGGAGGGAATTGCCCGCCGGATGGCGCGCGAGCTGTCGCCCGATGACCCAAGCGCGGTGACGGTCATCGCCACCGGCGGGCTGGCCTCCTTGGTCATCGACGAGGTCAGCGTCATTGACACTTTCGAACCCTGGCTCACCCTTATCGGCTTGCGGCTGGTCTACGAAAGGAACGCCGGCCAGGCCGAGACCAGGGGGCTGAGATGACCGTCCCGCGGCCGCCTCAGCCTATCCGGACGGCACCGACGTAGGCGCTCCAGTAGATCGGCTCGATCCGCACCACCTGGCCGAAGTCGGGAGCGTCGATCATCAGCCCGTTGCCGACGTAAATGCCGACATGACTGATGTCGGGGAAGAAGAAGACCAGATCACCCGGCTCCAGGTCGGCGCGGGCCACGTGCACGCCTGAGTTCCACAGACTGCCCGTATAGTGCGGCAGCGCGATGCCTTCCTGGCCGTAGGCCCACACGACCAGCCCGGAGCAGTCGAATTCGCCCGGCCCCGCCGCGCCCCAGATATAGGGGTCACCCCGCCTGGTCATCGCCGCCTGCAGGGCCTGGCCCCCGACGGTATTAGCGGTCGGGATACTGATGTCAGGATAATTCCCGGTCTGGGTGAAAACCGCCATCGCCTGCTTCATGGCCGCGCCGTTGATCACGTCAATCTTGGCGTCGATGGCTTGCTTCTTGGCGTTCATCTGCGCCTGCAGCGCCTGCACCGCCGCCACTTGCTGGTCGGCGGTCTGCTTGGCCCGCAGCGCCTGGCTGACCTCGTTGCTCAGCGTATTGACCTTGGCGCCGCTCGACTGGTCGAGTTCGGTGATCGTGGACGCCTGGCTCAGGAATTGTCCCGGATTTCCTGTGGTGAGCGCCTGCAGCGTCGGGTCGAGCCCGGAATTCATGTAGTTCTCGGCCGCCAGCTCGGCCACCGCCTGCTGGCTGACGGTCAGCGCGGACGCGCCCCGGGCGGCGGCCTGCTCGGCGATCCGGGCGTCCGACTGGGCCCGGGTGAGCTGGATACGCAGGCCGTCGTACTGCTCGCTCAGCGCGTTGATCTGGAACTCAAGCTGTTTGGCCTGCGCCACCAGGGTGGTCAGGTTCGGTTTGGGCGCCGTCGTCTGCGCCGCGCTGCTCCCGCCCGGCAGGACCAGGGCGAGCACAGCCGTGACCGCCGTCAGGCAGGCGGCTCCGCTGAGTTTGCGCACAGCGATGCACAATATTGGAATCAACGCCCGGCTGCCACCGACTAGGAGAACTTTTCCTGGCCGCCGGCGGCCGCCGGCCTGGCCCGCTGCGCCAGCGGCTATCGTAGACCGCGATATGGCGTACACGATCAGGCCCGCGCGCACGCGCGACGTGCCGGTGATCAGGAAGCTGATCGACGGCAATGTTGAGTCTGGACGTTTGCTGAGTAAGGCCCCTGTCACCCTCTATGAGGACATCCAGGAGTTCTGCGTAGCCGAACTCACGGCCGGGGCGGAGCTGGCTGGTTGTGGTGCATTGCACGTGATGTGGGAGGATCTCGCCGAGATCAGGACGGTGGCGGTGCGCGCGGACCGCCAAGGGCTGGGTATCGGTCACGGGATCGTCGACACTCTGCTGCGCCGGGCCAGCGCCGTGGGCGTAGATCGCGTGTTCGTCCTGACTTTCGCGGTCGACTTCTTCGCCCGGCACGGATTCCGGCCCATCAACGGCACTCCGGTGGCCGCAGAGGTGTACCAGGAGCTATTGCGTTCCTATGACGAGGGCGTCGCGGAGTTTCTTGACCTGGGCTGGGTAAAGCCCAACACGCTCGGCAACACTCGCATGCTGTTGCGGCTCTAACCGGAACGGCGAAATGAGCATCGGCGTGACAGGCGAGACGATACAAGCCCAGCGGGAGCATCGTCCGCCGGGGCAGAGGCAGAGAGGACCGTTATGTGGCAGGATCTCGCGGCGCTGACTCCGCCGCTGGTAGTTTGCGTTGCCTTCCTCATCGGCCTGGCGATCTTCCTGCGCCGGGAGATGTCTCCCAAGCGCCGGGCGGAGAGGAACGACAAGCGCCGATCGCGTGACCAGCGGTCTTGAAATGTCATGCCACGGCGGGGTTTATCCGAACTGGCAGAACTACCAGAACCGGGTAAACGCTTGGCCGGCTGATCCGGTATCAGCAGAGGGCATGATCTGTGTCGCGCAGACGGTGCTAACGGCGTCCGCCAATACTGATTACACTGAGTGACGGGCGACGGGGGATGCTGCCGATGGCAGCGTACTGAGAAAAAAAGAGCACTTGTTGCGGGAATTGTCAACACCAAGAGATTGGGTATACATTTAGTATCTGAAATAGGTTGCTCCGTCAGAAGGGCTGATTCCATGGCACAGAAGGTACAGGTGCTTCTCGTCGACGATCTCGACGGTAGCGAGGCTACCGAGACCGTCGCGTTTGGACTCGATGGTGCCTCGTATGAGATCGATCTGAGTACCGGGAACGCAGGCAAGCTCCGTAAAGAGCTCGCCCACTATGTGGAGCACGCTCGCAAAGCGAGCGCTCCGGCGAGGCGCCGCCGGGCGCGCACCGGTCCTGGCCGCGAGCGCAGTGCTCAAATCAGGCAGTGGGCGAAGCAGCGCGGATACAAGGTCAATGAGCGCGGCCGTATTCCGGCGAACATCGTCGCTGAGTATGAAGCGGCGCACTAGTACGGACGTATACCTAGGCATCGGAGTTCGTGAGTTCTTAAGCGGGCGCCGGGCTCATCGCCTTGTGGCGAGCGACTCCCATAGCGAGCGGTGTCACCTCCGATCGGCCGCGGCCAGGATCGTCCTCGCGGATCCCGCTGCGGCCGGGCCGGCCGCGAATCGCACCGTTGGCCCAGCAGGACGGCTCTTACCGTCCAGGGCCAACGGTGCGTTTGCTTGTCCGGACCTCCGGCGTCCGCGTCCGGACGTCCGGCGTCCGGCGTCCGGGTCCGGCCTCGGCGGGTGCGGCGGGGCGTTCGCTCGCGGCGTACCGGGAACACGGGCCTGATCAGGAGGGTTGGATACGGATGAAGAGCCCGTGTCCAGGGAAGGTCCTGTGATGCGTGGCGCATACTCGAAGGTGAGCACCACCGTAGGCACGCGGCCGCAACCGTGGGCACGCGGCTACTATGCGGAGTAGGCAAGGATAGGGCCC
>JBEKGC010000198.1:0-11536 GCA_050013055.1 Streptosporangiaceae bacterium | reverse complement strand
GTGCCGGTGCCGGTCCTGATCGGCGTCCCGTGCCCCGGGTGCCCGCGCAGCGCAGGGGGTGGCGGCGGTGGCCGGTGACATCCTCAGCGCCCGGCAGCGGCGGGGGCTCGAAGCGCTTGACCGCAAGTGGGGCGACTCATACGACCTGCTGGTCCGGGATGGCCGGTACCTGGCGCGCCGGGGGGACGACAGCCGGGACGAGGACCGGGCCGGCCTGGAGGCAGACACCCCGGCCGGCCTGATCGAGGCGATGCGGGCCGACCAGCTGCGGGAGGTCACGCCGTGAGGTACCGCGACATGGCGAAGGTTGACCAGGACGCCGCCCGCCGGGCAGTAAGCGCCTGGATCGACGCGCACCCGGACGGGACGCTCACGGAGATGGCCGACGAGCTGAAGAAGGCGTACCCGGAGGACCAGCAGAAGGACATGACCATCGTGCTGCGCGGCATGGGGGTCGCTGAGATCCGGCGTCACCCGTACCTTCCGCCGGGGGTCCCCCCGGATCCTCCCGAGGATTCTCCCGCGGCCGGTGAGCAGCGGTGAGCAGGCGTGCAGCGGCGTGCCGCGCTGAAAACTCATGCGGTCGGGTTTCCAGGAAAGGCGCGGTCCTGCCGGTGCGCGGAGACGGGCCCGGTGGCCGGATCTGGTCACCGGGCCCGGTGTCCCTCCACCTGACGCGGAGACGGCCGTGAAAAGGCAGAGAACGGACCGCGCGCCGGACTGGCTGCAGGTCATCGAAGGCGGGACGCCGGGCCGCCCTGACGCGGTAGACCGCCTTCGCCGGTTCCAGAGGGAGCACCCGGAGGTCAGGGTCATCGCGCCGCCGCCAGGCCTGTACCTGTACAGGGCAGAGATCCCGGAAGGGTCGGTGCCCGGCGACAGCCGCGAGCAGATCACCAAGAGCCCGGACCTGGCCGGCCTTATGGACCGGATGGACGACCTGTTCGGGCCGCCTAGCCCGCCGGGTGGCCCGGGCTAGGCAGCAGAACCGCACGGTACCCTGGCCCCTTCCCGTTCCCCTGGGTCCGGGCCGAACCGGCAGTATCCGCGACAACTTGACAGGAGACGGATGGCACGGCGACCCCCCTCCGCTGCCTTTGACCCCTATGTCCCGAAGCCGGCCCGGATCTTCGACGCCTTCCGGGGCGGCCATGACAACTACATGGCCGATCGCCGGGCCGCAGATGAGGTCCGGTCCTGGTATCCGGGGGCCGCGGATCTCGTAGCAGATGACAGCGCGGATCCGGGCTGCTCCCCGAGACCGGCGTCCACGCCACTGCCCGTGAGGTGCTGCCCGGCGCCAGGGTCGCCTACGTCGACCACGACCTGGAAGTGATCGACCAGGTTAAGCGGGCCCTGGACGGCGAAGGAGACCGCAGCGGCGTGTCTGTGGCCTGCTCCGATATCCGCGATCCCGCCGCTGTCCTGACCACCCTCAGCTACCGGGAAGCGGTCCGCCTGGACCGGCCGGCCGCGGTGATCCTGGCGCTGGTCTTGAAGTTCATGACCGCCGCGCAAGCGGAGGATCTGACCGCCGGGTAGGCCGCGTGCCTCGCGCCGGGCAGCCTGATCGTGATCAGCGTCGTCCTCAACGACGACCCGGTGTCGTTCGCCGGGCCCGCGCGGCGTGGCCGGGCGAGCTGTACAACCACAGCCGCGAGGAGGTCGCCGGGTTCTTCGGCGGTCTTGAGCTGGTGGCCCCCGGCCTGGTGGTCGCGCGGGGCTGGCGGGGCGGGATGCGGGACACGATTTCGCCCGCAGGCCCGGTGTATGCCTTCGGGGGTCGGCCGGAAGCCCTGAGCTGGGCTAATCCCTAGGCGCTCGTCTACGTGACGGCGGACGGGCACGCAGCACCGGTCCGGAATCCCCCGGATTCGCCGGTGGCGAGCGGCTAGGTGCGCTCGGCAGGCAATCAGGCTCGGGCCGGTGCTCACCGAGCCGGATGATCTCCTCGAGATGCGCGCCGGTCCACCGGTAGCCGCCCCCGATCATCGTGAACGGGATCTTGCGTTTGCGGCCTGCTCTTTCAGCCAGCTCGGTTTGCATCTGAGGATCGCGGCGGCCTCGTCCGCCGTGTAGACGACAGGCGCGGCGGGGCCGGGAGGATCGTCCGCCCATACGACGGTCCCGCCAGAGCAATCGCGGGCGGGTGACCTCCGGTACCGGGAGAGTTCAGGGCTTATCGCAGAAAAGCAGGGCTAATCGGGTTGGCGCGACGGGCGGTTACCGCAGGACGGCTAGCGTGCTACCGCAGAAAAGTACGCATTTTCTGCGGCAAGACGAACAGCGACCTGCGCCGGAAGCCAGCACGGACGATCCCGGCTCCGGGTGAATTTCTGCGATAGCGAACGGGAGGGCACCACGTGGGGCACGGTTCACGCGCTCGCCGCGCACGAGACGGCCACCATCATCGAGGCAGCTGACGCCTACCTCGCCACGCTCGCCGGGCCGGAAAGCGCCGGGACCAGGCGCGTATACAGCGGCGTGCTCCGGGCCCTCGCCGAAGACCTCGGCGCGGACACCGACGTGGCCGATCTCAAGCCGCGGGCTGTCGCCGCCTGGTTTACTTCGCGGTGGGGCGAGCGGTCGCCATCCCGGTGGAATACGGCGCTCGACGCGCTCCGCTCCGCCTCCCGCTACTGGATCGATCAGGGCTGGCTGGCCGAGGACCCGGCCCGGATGCTGCGCCGCCGCCGTAAGGCCGCCGACCGCTCCCGCGCGCTGTCCCGCGCCGACGTCGAGCGGCTGCTGACCCGCGATGACATCTCGATCCGCGAGCGGACGCTATGGCGGCTGCTCTACGAGACCGCCGCGAGGTCGGCCGAGGTGCTGCGCCTCGACGTCGAGGACCTGGACCTGCCGAACAGGAAGGCGAAGGTCCGGCGCAAGGGCGGCGCGATCGACACCATCGTCTGGCAGACCGGCACGGCCCGGCTGCTGCCGCGGCTGCTGCTGAAGGGCCGCAAGTCCGGGCCGGTGTTCCTGACCGACCGCCGTGCCCGTGTCCAGCTCCCACCAGGCGACATCGACCAGGCGAGCGGAAAGGCGCGGCTCAGCTACCGGCAGGCCGGGGACCTGTTCAAGGAGGCGTCCGGCGGCGCGACTCTGCACCAGCTGAGGCACAGCGCGCTGACCCACGACGCCGAGGCCGGGGCATTGACGCCGATGCTGATGGCGAAGCCCGGTCACACGAGCGTGGCCAGGTACGCGCGGCCGAGCGCCGAGGCCCTGGCCCGCTGGCAGGAACAGAACGACCCGGCGCGGCGACGGTGACGCGCTTCTTACGCCCGCGATGTCTTCCGCCGGACGGAGCGCCACCCGTCGTATGATCCGGGTATGAGCGATAGGAAGGCCCGCCTGACTGTCACTGTCGACCCCCATCTGGCCGCTTACGCCGAGCATCTCGTCGAAGCCGGGAAGGCTCAGTCCGTCTCGGCTGTGTTCAACGACGCCCTCGCTGAGCGCATCCAGCGTGACAAGCGCATCCGGAGGCGGTGGAAAGAAGCGGCCGAGCGTGCCGATCCGGCCAAGGTGGACCGGATGATGGCTCACGTCGAGGCCCAGGCCGCCGCGAACGACCCGGCGCGCGGGCGGCGTTGAGAATTCAGTGCACCTGCGGGGTCGCGGGTGCAGGACGGCAAAAGGCGGGGCATTGACCATGCGTGCGCCGCTGGAGCGGACAGCCTCGATCTCGGCCCGGTGCTCCTGGATCTGGCGATCGCGCGTGATGATGAGCCAGCCCTGGCGGGCGGTCTCGGGAATCCAGATCTTGTCATCGGTGCCGGCTTGCGTGATAGGACACGGCGCCCGGACCCTTCCGCCTTTCACCGGGCCGCCGGGATCCCCTGGATAGGTCACGTCCGTTCTGACCTGTACCAGGATCTTCGCGAGACCGAGCACATCAGCGTCGATGTAATAGCGAACGATGGCCGGCTTCGCCGGCTTTCTCATGCCGCTGTCCGGGCCTATGTCTCGTAAGCGAGCGCCCACCGCACATCCTCTTCCGAGAGGTCGAAGTCAGCTGCGATGTCGCTGATGGTCTCGCCGGCCTGCTCGTACTCCCACAGGACCTCGGTCTTGATCCCCTTGATCGCGGGCAGGCCGAAGCGCATGCCCGGGCGCATGACCACGGGCGAATGCGGATCATCGTGCGGGCGCCAGGCGGCCGCCAGGTCGCCTTCCCAGGTAACCCGGTTGTAAAACGAGTCGGCCGCCGGAGTCAGCACGTACTGGCCACGGACTACCGCTACGAGGCAGAGGTCGGCGTCGAGCCCGGCCGCATCCTGTGCTTCGGCCAGGAGATCCTTGCCGCTCGCGTACGGCCGCTGATCGGCTAGCGGATGGGGACGCCGAACTTCTGGCGCATCTGGTCTATGAATGCCCGCAGCTCAGCCATCGGCACACGGTGGGTCCGCCGGTACTCGCGCAAAAGCCCGGCCTCTACGAACTCAGCCCAGGTGACAGGCGCCCGGCTTCCGCGTGGCTGCTCACGTACGACAGGCTTGTACTGGCGTCCGCGGTACTTGCCGCCCTCCAGCCAGTAGTTCAGCGTGTTCTGCGGAACGCGGAGCAGCCGCGCCGCCTCGGCCTCCGCGAACATCTCCCGGTCTAGAACGCTCACTCCCATGGCCGAAGTCTCGCATCCTCTGCGCTGGTGTGCGAGGACGTGCGTATCGCGCGCCGCTTACGGTTCCGCGACGCCACGCCCTCTGGCGCGAGGAACAGGCCCCCTGCGCGCGCGTTTTACGGCTGGAAACGTTCGAACCCGGCGCGCAGAAGGTAGGAACGTCGCTCCGACCGAGGTGATCGCGGTCGGCGAGTCCCGCGCCCGGCCGACCTGGCGAGTAGGCCACAATTGGCCCGTGTTCAGCATCAGGGAGTGGTGGTGATGGACCGGCTGGACCTGCGGCCAGGCCTGCGGATCACCGACCTTGGCTGCGCCCGGACCGTCGCCCGGCAACGTCATCTTGACCAGCACGTCGAATTCACCCAGGCCGACGCGGCAGCCTGGCGCGGTGCCGCCGACCGGGCACCTTTGCCGGAGGCCAGGTGGTGCCTGGGGTTGAGCTGGCGGAGCAGCCGGAGCAGCCGGTTGTGCACCTTGGTGTAGAAGACGCGCGGCGGGGGAATGTCCGCGGCGGTAAACCGCCTGTCTGGCACCGCCATACCAGCCAATTGGCTAGGTGGGTACTGGCCGGATGGCAGCGAGGGTCGCGACCTTCGGAGAGTGCCGCGAGCGGGCTGCTTCGCGGAGGCTAGTGAGCAGGCCCCGAAGGGAGCGCAAATGCCTGGTCCCAATTCCTCGATCGGTGACCGCCTGACCCAACTGCAGCACAACGCCGCGCCGGACCAGCGCCAGTAACGGCCGGGCCGTCCGTGGCCCGTCAAAAGAGGGAGGCAACATGGCCGCTACCGATCACGCCGGGGCACCCGAAGGGGTCGCCCAGGACATCGAGGCACCGGTCAGCGCGCAGGCGGCCGTGGGGCCGCTCACCGGCGATCCGGCCATCGTGGGCGTCCCCACGTTCGTCGTGGGATCCGTGATGCTCGGCCTGGTGCTGATCAACTACGCACCGGCCGCGGGCGGGGCGCTGCCGATCATCATCCTGGCGACCGGCATCGGGCAGCTCATCGCCACGGTCTGGAGCGCGGCGCTTGGCCAGTCAGCCGTGGCGGCGGTCTTCGCCGTCTTCGGCGGCTTCTGGCTCAGCTATGCCGCCCTGCTGACCGGGCTGGCTCACGGCTGGTGGGGGGTCACCCCGGCCGCCACCGTGCACACCGTGGCCGCCTTCCTGATCAGCTGGATCGTCATCATCGCGGTGCTCACCGCGGCCAGCCTGCGCCTGCCCTCGGCCTTCACGCTGATCTTCGTGCTGGTGGAACTGGCGCTGATCCTGGACCTGGCGGCCACCGTGAACGGTTCATCTGGCCTGGTAAAGGCGGCCGGGATCGTCGTCTTCGCGTTCGCCGCGGTGGGAGCCTACGTATTCGCCGGGTCGCTCAGCGTCGCCACCGGCGGACCGCCCTTCCCGCTGGGCCGCCCGGTCATCACCTGACCCAGGCGAAGGAAACGGGGCCGGCGGATCGCGACGCCGACCCAAGGCCCCATACCGTGTGTCTTGTGGCCTGGACGCGCTGTCCGCGGACAAGATGCTGATGGACGCCCTCGGCCTGCTGCGGGCGACCGCCTACCTGGCCGTCAAGCGCTCAGAAGCCGGCCTCCTCCTCGTGGCGGTACCGACCTCCAGGTCGTAACTGGCCCACGGCTATGCGCTGCCACAATAGTGGTATGCGGGCCCTGTTCACCTTCACCGGCGGCAGCGGCCACTTCTTGCCCACCGTGCCCTTCGCCCAGGTGCTGCGAGAACGGGGCCACCAGGTCATGTATGCCTGTCAGGAGGGAATGGTCCCGACCGTCGCCGCCGCGGGTTGGCCGGCCGCCGCGAGCGGCGGGAACACGCTCCTCGACGCACAGGCTCGGCGCCCGCTGGCTGCCGTCGACCGCGTGGCCGAGGAGTTGGCGATTCGCCGTTTTTTCGCCGGGAAGATCGCCAGTGAGCGGACGGCCCGGCTCCTGGAGATCGCCGGGGAGTGGCGGCCCGACCTGATCGTGCGCGACGAGGTGGACTTCGCCGGTGCCGTGGCCGCCGAGGTACTCGGCCTTCCCCACGCTGCTGTGGTCGTGATCGCCGCAGGCGGCTTTCTGCGCGCCGATGTCGTCGAGGAGCCACTGGCAGCCCTCCGCTCCGAGCACGGCCTTGACCCGCCGGGTGACGCGATGGCCATGCTGCACCGCTACCTGACGATCGTGCCGGTGCCACCCGGATTCCGTGACCCAGCCGACCCCTTGCCGCGGACCGCCCACTGCGTCCGGCCAGCCGTCCTCGACCGGGTCGAGGATCGCGGGCCCGCATCGGGCGGTGGCACCCAGCCAAGTCCCGGGCGAGCCAGGGTGTACGTGACCCTGGGGACGATCTTCAACCAGGAGTCCGGGGACCTGTTCCAGCGTGTCCTGACCGGCCTGGCCGCCCTTCCCGTCGAGGTCGTCGTCACCGTCGGCCAGCAGATTGACCCGAGCGAACTCGGGCCCCTCCCGGTGAATTTCCGCGTCGAGCGGTTCGTCCCGCTCGCCGGGCTGCTCGCCGACACCGACGTGGTGATCTCTCACGGCGGGTCGGGCACCGTCATCGCGGCGCTCGCTTTCGGGCTCCCCCAGATCGTCCTGCCCCTCGGCGCCGACCAGCCGCTCAACGCCGACCGCTGCGTCGCTCTCGGCGTCGGTATCGCGCTCGACGCGGTACACGACTCCCCAGCCGCCATCGGCGAAACAACCGGCACGCTGCTCAGGGTCGGGACCTACCGGGAACGAGCGAGCCAGATTCGAGCCGAGATCGCTTCACTGCCCGACGCCCGGCACGCCGGCACGCTGCTCGAACGTCTCGCCGGGAGCTGAATGTCCGGGGTACCTGTTCTTTTTCGTCACCACTACGATCGCGATGCCCGCTGCGCGGACCGCTGAATGCGCAAGTTCCTGGTCCTGCCAGTCAAGCTCCCAGCTGTCCGGTAGCCATTGCCACAGGCCAGAACGCCGGTCACCGGTCTCGCCACCGGTGAACACTACTCCCGGCAGGTTGCGGATCACGTACTTGAAACGGGTCACTGCGTCATCAGGCGTGATCGACTCCAGGGCGGACAAGTCCAGGTCGGTGATGACATTCCAGTGCGGCCCACGCCCGGCCGATCGGGTGATCTGCGGTTCGGCCCCCGCCGTCACCTCCATCTTCCGCCAAACTTCGTCAGCAATGGCCCCGGCTTCATCCGCGTTGTCTGCATCGATGGCCAGGCGTAGCTTCACGTTCCAGCCCTGATGGGGATCTTCCTGATGAGGTGGGGTCATGTGGACAGTGTGTCATTCGTTTCTCGCGACCTCGGGTCCGGTGATGCGGGCCAGCAGCGGGAAGGTGACCGCGATGATGCCGAGGGCCGCCAGGACCCCGCCTCCGGTGATGAGGTAGTACGCGGCACCGGGTGCCGCCATCGGGTGGTGCTGGGCCACGGCGGCGAACTCCGCGGCGGCGGCGAACCCGGTGCCGATCGCGACGGCGGCGACGGCGAGCAGCGGGACGGCGCTTTCCAGCACGACGACGCGGCGCAGCGTGGCGAGCCGGGCGCCGGTGAGCCGCAGCAGGCTGAACGGCCGTTTGCGGTCGGCCAGCCCGGCCGCGATGGCCGCGGCGAGCGTGCAGCCGGCGATCGGCAGGCTGACCAGGATCACCGTGTTGGCGAGCTGCTGGTAGGCCTGGTTGGTGGAATTATTCTGCGCGATCAGGTCGCCGATGGTGGACGGCGCGCTGGCGCTTGGATTCGCGTAGGCGTTCTCAAGCACCGTCCTGGCCTGCTCGACCGCTGGCACGGAGCCGTTCGTCCCCACGTTGACGGCGTCCACGCCCAGGCGGGCGAGCCGTGCGGCCGACACGTTCACGGCTGGCCAGGTGATCCCGGCCGACGTGGTGGCGTCCACCGGGCCGTCGAACCCGTCTTCCGGGAACGCGGCCGCTGCCGCCCCGGCCGGGCAGCGGCCAAGGGCGGGCACGGTCGCGAGCTGCGCGCAGGAGACCACGCCTGCCGGAACCGGACTGCTGCCGCCGGGGAAGGTGCCGAGGTTGTGAAAGGTCCCAGGGATGGTCAGCTGCGGGTCCGCGCGGACCACGACCACCCCCTGGACGCCGGGAATCCCGATCAGCCGGGCCGCGACCGGCGCGGCGGGCGCGGCCGGCCCCGCGCCTGACGCGGCGGGCTCGAGCGAGGACGTGAAAGAGCCCGACGCCGCCAGCTGGTATGTCACCACGGCCGCGGCCGCAGGGGTGGCAAACTGCGTGACGTTCTTGGCGTCCTGCGTGGTGATGCCCACCACGGCCACGGTGGTGATGAACAGGGCGAGCACCAGGCCGCTGACGGCGCGGAAGGCGGTCCTCGGGTCGTCGGCGAGGCGACGGGCGGCGATCAGCGCGCTGGGCCGGCTGGTCCGCCGGGCCATGACCCGGGCCGCGGCCATGGTGAGCCACGGGCCCGCGATGACCAGGCCGACGATGATGAGCAGGAAGCCGGACAAGAGCGCCTTGATCTCCGCGCCCGGCGATGCCGGGGTGCCGTGCACGACGAAGAAGCCGAGCTCGGTCAGGCCGGCCAGCAGCGGCAGCACCCGCCAGGCCCGCGGCGGCTTGGGTGTCGTCCGGCGGGCCACGCCGAGCGGGGAGATGTGCACCCGGCGCAGCGCCAGCCGGGCCGCCACGGCGGCGGCCACGGGCACGCCGAGCGCGACCGCGAGGATGTCGGCCAGGCTGAGCGACATGTCGGCGGGGAAGAACGGCTCACCGAGGAACGGGACGCTCGCGACCGGAGCACGCAGCAGGAAGAAGATCCCGAAGCCGACCGCCACCCCCAGCACCGCGGCCACCGTCGATTCGGTGGCGGCGAGCAGGGTGACCTGCTTGCGGGTCGCGCCGACCAGGCGCATCGCCGCGAACCGCTGCTCGCGCCGGGCAGCGGACAGCCGGGTCGCGGTGGCGATGAAGATCAGCACCGGGGCCAGCATGGCCAGCGCCACGACGGACAGGATGAGGTCGATGCCGCTCGGCTGGATTCCCCCGACGGCCGGGGTGTAGTCCAGGCCCTTGGGGTTCACCGGCCGGTCCCCGGCGCTGTAGGGCGCCGCCGCGGCGATCGACGTGACCTGAACGCTGTAGGGCGTGCGGGCCAGCTGCGCCGGGGTGTGCCCGATGATGATCACCAGCGAGTTCGGGGACGGCAGCGCGGCGGCGCCGATCAGGCCGGCCAGGCGGCCTGGGTAGCGGTCGGCCAGCTGGTCCGCCGGGGTGCTGCGCAGCAGCGCGGCCAGCGCGGGCGAGGCGTAGTACTGGCCAGGTCCCGGGTCACGGGGGATTCCCGGCGGCACCGGCGACGACGTACCGGTGGCGGCCACGTCAAAGCGGTAGATGTTCTGGTCATCGAAGGTGTCACCGATGGGGTGCCACCACAGCGGGGCGATGCCCGCCGTGGCCGGGCCAGGGGATACGAACGCGGTGCCGGTCTCGAACCATGCGTGCCGGTTGTTCCAGGTGGTGACCGCGTTGGTCGCGGCCACCACGGTCAGCAGCAGGCCGACGCCGAGACCGACCGCGACGGCCAGGACGATCAGCCGGGTGACGGCCTCGCGGCCGCCGCTGAGCACCAGCCGCAGTCCGAGCGGAATCACGGCGTGGCCCCGGTGAGCGTGCTGACCTTGCCGTCCCTGACGACGACCTCGCGGTCGGCGTAGGCGGCGACCCGGGCGTCGTGGGTGACCAGGACGACGGTGGTGCCGTGCTCGCGGGCGGCGGCGGACAGCAGCTCCATCACCAGCTCGCCTGACACCGAGTCGAGCGACCCGGTCGGCTCGTCGGCGAACAGCACCTCGGGCCCGGTGACCAGGCCGCGGGCCAGCGCGACGCGCTGAGCCTGGCCGCCGGACAGCTCCCCGGACCTGCGGTGCTCAAGGCCGTCCAGGCCGAGCGCGCCGAACCACTTCCTGGCCGCCGTGATCGCCGGGCCGCGGTGGGTGCCCGACAGCAGCAGGGGCAGGGCGACGTTCTCCTCGGCGGTCAGCTCGGGCACCAGCTGACCGGACTGGAACACGAACCCGAACCGGTCCCGGCGCAGCGCGCTGCGCCGGTCGTCGCTCAGGGTGTCCAGCCGCTGTCCACCGAACCAGACCTCGCCGTCGGCCGGGACCAAGATGCCCGCCAGGCAGTGCAGCAAGGTGGACTTGCCCGAGCCGCTCGGCCCCATGACCGCGACGATCTCGCCCGGCCGGACGCCGAGCACGGCACCGCGCAGCGCCGGCGTTTCGCCGAACGAAAGGAACAGGTTCCGCGCCTCGATCAGCTTCGCGGCTCCGGGGGCCGCCGCGTCGGCGGGGACGCCCGCGGTCACCGGCGCACCGCCCGGGCGAGCAGGTCCAGCCGGGCCGCGGTGTGGTCCATCCATCGCAGGTCAGCCTCCAGTCGGTAGAGCGCGTGGTCGGCGAGCAGCACGCCGAGCGGATCGGAGTCCCGCTTGAGCTCGGTGAGCTCGCGCATCCGCTGCAGATGCGCCGCCCGCTGGAGGTCCAGGTAGCCGTGGGCCGGCCGGCCGAGCATCAAGGCGAGCACCACCTTGGCGAACAGCTCGCTGGCCAGGTCCGGCTCCGGCGGGGCCGGCTCGGCCAGCCACCGCTCCACCTCCGCGATGCCCGCCTCGGTGATGATGTACCGCCTGCGCTCGGGCCCGGCCTCCTGCTCGACCGGTCCGGCGACCGCCTTCCCGTCCCTGGCCAGCCGGGACAGGGTCGCGTACACCTGGCTGTAGCGCACCGGCTTGCCCAGGCCGAAGTACGCGTCGTAGTCCCGTTTCAGGTCATAGCCGTGGCTCGGCCCCCGCTCAAGCAGGCCAAGCAAGGTCAGCGGAACGCTCATATCCGAGAGAATACTCCGAAAGTATTCTCTCGGATAGTAGTTGG
>JBEKGC010000197.1:0-11878 GCA_050013055.1 Streptosporangiaceae bacterium | reverse complement strand
CGTCCGGCGCAGCGGGACATATGGCCCAGTGACTTCGGCAGTGAGGCAGCCCGCGTGGCGGCCGAGTTGGCCGCGCTGCGGCAGCAGTCGCTGGACGTGTCCGCCGCGGCGGACCAGGTCACCGTCCTGGCGGCGCAGGCAAGCCGCTTGTAGCCGCCTGGGTGATGCACCGATTCACCCACAAAATACCAAACGGCACAGGTAACGGTTCATTTCCGGATAAACGCCGCGGATTAGCATACCCGCCCCGCCTGAAACAGGCGGGAAGAAAGTTGCCTAAGCAGGAGGTGTGTTTTCGCGCGTGTCGCCTTATATTAGGCGGTATCAGCGGGGCTGGGAGGGGCCGCGTGCGTTCCAACGTGCATTCATTAGGTGCTGTTCGGGCAAGGCGGGCTGCTGTGCTGACTGGACTGATTGCCGGATTGTCCTATGTGAGCCTGTCTTCCGCTGCGACGGCTCAGGTCCGGACAATATCCCTGGCAAATGCTAAAGCTGCTTCGGCGAGCGGCAGCGCGGTCGGCCTGATCGACATGGTGGTGCTCGCCGACGAGTCGGGCAGTGGGACGGCCGGGATCGGGCCGCCGCCGTCAGGTCCCGCCCCCGCGCCCAGGAACCAGTGGAACCGGCCGGGCCTTCGAACCGGGAACCAACCAGCAACGAGCTTTGGTAACGAGCGGGACAGAAAGCAGAGGCGGGTTCAATGGACATGAAGCTTTACCAGCCGGTCCTCTTCGTAGGGCTTGGCGGTACCGGATGCAGAATCGGCGTCCAGTTCGAGAAGCGGCTGCGGGATGCGATCTGCGGTCCCGACGGCCGTGGCTTCGCCGCCCTGCGCGGAAGAGGCGGGATGCTGCCCTACCAGCTGCCCACCTGCTTCCAGTTCGTGTACGTGGACACGAACGAGGCCGAGCTCGGGCGCCTGCAGGGCGACGCAGTACCAGGCCCCGAGCACGAGAAGGCGGTGCCGCCCACGGCCCAGTACGTGACCGGGCTGATGCCAGACTTCGACAGCTACCCGAGGCTCGCGATGAACCTCAGGATGAGGGCAAATGCCTTCGTCCGGGACTGGCTACCGCCCAAGACCGAGGATGAGCCGCCGGTCGCCCCGCTGCAGAGGGGAGCCGGGCAGTTCCCCACGATTGGCCGGGCTGCGCTCTTCGGCACGTTCCTCAACGGGCTCGGCCCGGCCACCCGGCAGCTTGACACTGCCGTTGGCCACCTGGCGGGTTCCGGGGCCGACCTGCGGGCGATGGGTGGCGACCAGCTCGAGGGTATCGACGTCTTCGTCGCGTTTTCCGTGGTCGGCGGGACCGGGGCCGGAATCTTCTATGACTACCTGCACCTGATCTCGGACACCATCACCAAGGCCGCACGGAGCCTGCGGGTGCAGATCTACCCATTGGTGCTCATGCCGTCAGCGTTCACCGAGGGCATGGGAGGCGGCCGTAAGGCCGAGCTCAACGCGGCACGCGCGCTGCTTGACCTGTTCCGCCTGGTCGACGCGCAGAACCGGGCGAACCCCCGTCCCGAGCTAGTCGGCCACTCCGACGTCCCCGACAACGCCGAGGACGACGTAACGGTCACCTATCCGGGCGGCGCGCGGATCGAAGTCCCCGCCGGGCGGATCCAGACCGGGTTCCTGTTCAACCGGCCGACCGGCGCGACCAAGGAGGACCTGTACGCATCCGTCGTCTCGCTGGTGATGTCCCTGATCGCCACCGGGATGACCGCCCAGGAACGCCAGGCGGCCGAACGACCGGTGTCATTCGCCGAGGTCTTCGTCAACGAGGCGGCCGACCGGGCCGTGCTCGCGCCCAACCAGATCGGCAGCCGCGGCGTGTCAACCGCGTCGGTCGCGAGCTTCTCAGTGCCAGTGGAAGAACTCGCCGGGATCGTCGCGTCCCGGCTGCTGCGCGAAGCCATCAAGAGTACGGCCACGCCGGTCCCGCAGATCGAGTCGAACCAGGAGCACATCACGAACTTCCTGGTCCGGGCAAATGTCTATCCGGTCGTGCAGCAGCGAGCGGCCGCGCATGCCGAACCAGGCCAGGAGCAGGGGGCCAAGAACGTGACGGCGGCTCTGCACGACCGGCGCAAGGCGATGCAGGTCGGCCTTGATGCGCTCAGATCCGAGCTCGCCCGGGACATGCCGACGACGGCAAAGAACTTTGCTCCGCGGGACGGGCTCACCGATCTGCTCGGCACGCACAACCCGTTCCGGGCCGAGCGGGTGATCTTCGGCCATGCCGCCTTCGAAGACGCCATCGACAAGGACGGCGCGCAGGGGGTGCTGCGCCGCCGGCGCCAGCCCCCGCAGGCGCCCGCCGGAATCGGCGTCGCCCCGCCTGAGCCCCCGACACTCAAGGACAGGCTCTTCCGGCCCGTGAAATGGAACGACGACCAGGTGGTGGCAGCCCGTAGCCAGCAGCAGCAGTGGTACGAGTGGCAGGCGCGGGGGATATGGGCCGCCGCCTGGGACAAGTACCACCGGCAGTGGCAGGCGTCACTGCAGACAGTGCAGACTGAGCTGCGCGGGCTCACCGACGCCCTGCGGGCGTTCGCCGGGTACGACGACTTCGGCGCTCGCTCGGAGAAGCTGTACCTCAAGCGGGTCGGCGTGACCTACCTGCTTCCGGAAGGCGGCATGGATCACTTTTACACGTCCGTGCTCAGGGAGCTGCCCAGGCGGCGGACCGAGTCGGGGAATGTGGGCGCGGGGTCAGACGAGGCCGAACTGCTCGGGGAGCTGATCGGCGACACCACCTGGCGCACGGTATTCGAGAAGAGTCTCAACGAGCCGCCCGGCCGGGCCGTTTCCTACCTGCTCGAGCGGGTAACGGTCGCCGTCGAGGCATTCCTCCGGGATGACACGTCAGGCGCGGAGACTATCCTGCCCCGACTGCACGACCTGCTCGCCCAAGCGGCCACAGGCAGCACGGCGACGGGGCGGGGCGCTATCGACGCTGATTACGTCCGGCAGTTCCAGCGCGATCTCGGAGGAATGCTGCCGGCCAACTTCGCGCCACAGGGCAGCCAGAAGCTGAGGGCGCTGATCAGCTATCCGGCGGAGGCGAAGAACCCGGGGATCGAGAATTACCTCAAGAAGGCGATCAACCTGTCCCGCGAGCACCTCACCCCGGAGTACCGGCCGACGGCCACCGAGTCGATCACGGCGGTACTGCACCGGACCTCGATGGGCATCACCGAGGTAGGCGAGGTGCGCGATGTGCTGCGGGGCTGGGCCGGCGCCCTGGCCCGGCCCCAGCCCCTGGACCTGCCACGATGGCGGCAGCGCACCGGCTACGACTTCGGTTACCTGGCCACCCGCGAAGCGGATCGGGTCCGGATCCTGCACCGGATGCTATGCGCCATGTGGAACGGGAACGCTGTGGCCGTCGGTGATCAGGAATCGCCCCGGCGATTCAACATCAAGCTCGACGGCGAGGTGACGATGACACTGCCGCTCGCCCCGCTGCGCGACGCGTCGTCCTGGGGCAGCCTGCTTACCTCGTACGAACTGTGGGCGCTGGACGACAATCCGCTGCACGCGGGCTTCTGCGAGGAACTGATGCGGGTCCTGCCTAAGGGGATTGACAGCAGGCCAGAACGCCCGGCTGAGCTGTACCTGAAATTCCGGGAGATGGCCCCGGGTCAGATTATCGAGCTGGAAAAGCTGCTGGAACGGCAGTCGGGCGAGCAGCGGACCAGGACCGAGCAGATGCTGGCATTCTGGAAGGAAACCCTCCCGCTCGCGCTCGAGCGCAGTTTTACCGGGGTACCCAGCCCGGTGGAGCGTAACCTGCTCTCACTTGAGCAGTCCCTAGGTATCCGGCCGGGCGGTATCGAGCCTGAAAGCGGCGGAACCGAGGGCAGCGAGGCCGATTGATGACGGTCGAGGTCCTATGGCTCCGGGATCGTCTCGGTACCGAGGCGGCGGACGAGGCCGAGCGTTTGATCGATACGCGCACGGGCCCGCCCGACCTGTCCCGGCTCCTCGTCATCGACGACACCAGCCTGCTCGCCGACCACGCGGCCGTGTTTCTCCGGATCGGCAGCGCACGGCGGGTCAACAGCCTGCTGTGCGTGGCCACCGGGCCGCGGCCAGCAGGCAGCAACCCCCGGCCGCCGCTGCTGCCTGGCAACCTGACCGGCCCGCACGGACCGGGCGTGCTGTGGGTGGGTGACCCGGACGGCATCGACTGGGGGGACGCGCCGGGGGCGAGGATCAAGGGCCGCAAGCGCGGCCAGCCGGACGGCCTGGCCCGGCTGGTCGAGCTGCTCCATGTCGAGTCAGTCTTTGACGAGATCTCGGATGCCTTCGAGCACCGGGTTCCGTTTCGTGTGGCCAGTCCCGGACTTCGGCTGGTCGGAGCGGACAACGAGGCGGCCGCCTTCAAGGCCGCCCTGGCCCTGGCCATCGAGGGGATCACGGCGGCCGGCACCGGGGACGCCGAGCCGTTCCGCTCGCTGCTGCCGGATCCGGGCGCGGTGGTCCTCGGGCCGGGCCCACTGGCTGGCTGCCGTGACCAGGTCACGAGCGCCCTGGCCGCCACCGAAACGGAGGCAGAGAAGGCGGCTGGCTTCCTCCGGCGGTTCAGCCGGGCTGACGGGGCTATCGAAGAGCGGGCCAGGGCGGCGGGCACGGCGCTCGGCGAACTGCGCGAGCAAGTGATCCGCCTGCTCCGGGCGGCCAACGTGGCCGGCCGTCTTGCCGTCAGCCAGCAAGACGCAATCCGCGACGCCGGCCTGCAGTTTTCTCCCGCACCGCAGGCAGCGTCGCAGCAGGGGCTGGAACCGGGCGAGTTGCCCGGCTTCCGGGCCATCGCCGATGCCATCGACGGCGGCGACACGCTCCCGTTCGTCCAGGGCCGCCTGGCGGCGACGGCCGGGAAGGCCAGGCGCTACGGCAGCGCGGCCTACCTCCCGCAGGTGGACACGGCCTGCCCGGCGGCGCTGCCGGAGTCACTGGCCGGCGTGGGCGACCTCCCTGCCTCGGTCCGGCGCGGCGGCGCCGACGTGGTGCGGCAGGAACTCAGGCTCGACGTGGCTGGCCGCTCCGCGGCCGGGCTTATCGCGCTCGTTCGGGCCGTAGCGGACCGGGAATGGTCCCCCGCGGCTGCGGAACCAGAGGAGCTCGACCGGGCCAGGATCGCACTCGACGGGATCCAGAACGCGCTGGCCGAGTATGTGCCAGCGGGGCCGTCGGCGGGTGCTGCCCGCCGGGTCCGGCTCAGCGAAAGCCTGCAGCCGGTGTTGCGCGCGCTGGTGTGCCAGGTGCTCAAGGACGAGTACGGAGTCCCGGGAGCGACCGGGCAGGAAACCCTGGACGCCGCGGAGCGACGGACCCATGGTCTGCTCAAGGAATGGACCGACGTTGTACAGGCGCACGGGCTGGCCGCCCGGCCCAAGTTCGCCCTTTCCGCCGCCGTCACCGAGGGCAGTTACACGGCCGAGAGTGACCTGGCCGCGATCAGGGAGGCCCTTCAGTCCGATCCCAGGGACCAGATGTGGCAGCTGTGCGGGCAGGATGACTTGACCGCGCTTCATGTGGGGCCGGACCCGGTGGCGATCCGTTTCGCGCCTCGGCAGAACAAGGAGGAACTGGGTAATTCAGTGCCGCGGGACACCCTCTGGCTCTCGGCCGGATCGCGGGCGGGCCTGCTGCGCCTGGTCCCGCTGCGCGAGGAGATGGTCACCGGGGATTCGCCGCCTGCGGAACCGAGCCAGACGGAGCCGGAGTGATCACCGAGACGCTGAAGTTCCGCCTGCCCGACGGCACCGAGACCACGGCCGAGGCGCAGTGGGACGAGACACAGCTGCCGGCGGGGGAGTTCCTCGTGGCGCGGCCGGTCTCGGTCACGCTGGACGACGGCGGGCGGATGATGCGCCTGCATCGGGCGGCCAGCGGGCGGCGCCGGGGGGAAGGCTACGAGCGGTTGGACAACGAGATCCTGGTCGGCCGCCGTCTGGCTGCCGCCGCTGGCCGGAGCGGCTATCCGGCCGAGGTGGCCCGCCTGTGCGGCGACGACGCAAACGCTACCGATCCCTATGCGCTGTTCGAGGAGTACCGGGGAAAGCCGCTGCGCGAGGCCTGGAAAGCGATGAACGAGGCAGAACACAAGGCGTTCCCGGCCAGCCTCCTGCGCGGGCTGTGCTGGCTCGCCGCCGTCGGCGTCGCGCACCGCGGGATCGGGCCAAACACCGTCTGGTGGGACGGGCGCCGCGCCCTGATCACCGATTTCAGCACGTCCGCGGTGTTCGGGGCGGCGCGGACGCCGGTCCGTGGATTCCCGGCGTGGGTCCCGGAGGAGCAGCGAACGGGCACCGTGAGCGGCTGGACCGGACCCCGCGACGACATCTGGGCCGCGGCGCAGCTGATCTTCTACGCGCATGCTCAGGGCCAGGAGTGCGGCTCTGGGGACCAGCTAGCGTCGAGCGGCCTTGACGATCCGCTTTTCAGGGCGCTGACCTGGGCCTTCAGGCCGGTGGCGGCCCGTCCGACGGCCAGCGAGCTGATGATCCACCTCGGCGGCCGCGACCCGTCGCCCCCAGGGTTCACCGGGGGCGCGTCCCTCCTCGAGGGACGCGACAAGTTCCTCGACGCGCGCAGGCTCAAGCACCGCAAGGCGCCAGCCCCGGAGCCGCCCGGCCTGAACGATGACCTGCAGTGGGCGCTCGGCCTCAGCAGTGCCCCGCCGCCAGCCGCCGGCGTCGCGGCTGAGCCGCTTCCGGCCGGCCCGCCGGTGTTCGCCGTTCCCCCCGGCGGCGAACCACCGGCTGCGGGCGGGCCCGCGGCTGGGCCGCAGGCCGGCCCCGACCAGGCCGGCCCGCCGGATCCGGTCCAGCCGCCGGCCCGCCGTAAGAGGCTTTTCGGACGCAGGCAGGGGGAGCAATGACGGTTCACCAGATCAGCTTCCAGGCGCAGCAGGGCAGTCTCGGTGCCATCACGACGGTCGCCACGTCCCTCAGCCCGGCGGGGGCCCGCGTCTGGCAGCAGCGCCTGACTCCGTTCCTCCAGGTCGGCCGGGGAGGCGGACGCGGTTTCCTGGACTTCGGGCCCGGCTGCGCCGCCATCCGGTGGTCCGGTGATCCCAGCCAGCCGCAGGCCTGGCAGTACGTGCATGCGTACGTGGGCGAGCCCGGCCAGCTGCCCGCTACCCAGGTGCTCGAGTTGCCCGCCCTCGACCCGGCCGCTCTTCCCAGCGGGCCAGCCGTCGCGGTCGCGGTCTCCGCGCCCCGACCCGGGTACCAGTCCATCGCGTCGCTGGCGCGCTCGGCGGGCGCGACGCAAGTCCTCACCCCGCTGCTGGCTTACGTGCTCTGGCGTGACCGCCGGGTCGTGAACATGCCGCGGCAGGAATCCGCGCTGCCCGAGGCGGCCCTGTGGGGGCTGATCAACATCCTGGAGATCATCAAAGAGCCGCAGCGGCTTTCGTTCCTCAGCTACGCGTCCTACTCCTTGGCCCCAGAAACGCTGGCCGGCACGTTCGTCTCCTTCCAGCCCGGCGCCCCGGCGGGGCAGCCCGAGCCGGGATTCCTCCGGCTGGCGTCATTCCTGGCCGGACGGTTCGCCGACAGCTCAGACGCCCTACGCCAGGTGGTCGCCCGGCACGGTATCGACATGGCGGCCGACCGGGCTGGCAGCATCAGCCGCTTGCTCGCCCTGCTCCCCACGGCGCAGCTGAGGAGGACCGGCGAGTGGTGGATCCAGAAACCTGCTCCGGATCCTGCCTCGGCCACCGCTTCCACGGCCGCCGGGGTCAGCGAGGCAGCCGGCCCGGCAACCGTTCCCTCCGCAGCCCCGCCCGCGCCGTCCTCGTCCGCGCCCACGCCGGCCCCGCCCGCGCCGCGGGCCGCCGGGGATGTTGTCGTGTGCCCGATCTGCCTCGGCGACATCACGGACTGGAACACGCAGTCTCCCTGGGAGTGGGAGCCCACCCTCGGCGTATACCGGGAACTCGAGATCCCCGCGGGCCTGACCGAGCTGCAGGTCGCCCCGCACCTGCGCCACGCCTATGTGCGCTGCACCGCCCGGCAGGGGCAGCCGGACGAAAAACCGCACTTCTTGCCCGCGAACTACGGGCGGTTCGGCCGGCCCGTGGTGCTCGGTTTCGTCGGCCTGTCCATGGCGGGCAAGTCTCACTTGCTGTCCGCGATGGTCGCCGGGATCGTCGCCGGAGACCTCCAGAAGGGCTACCAGGTAAGCCACGACCCGCTCGATCACGCCCGGCACCAGATGTTCCTCGACAATCACGTGTTCCCGCTGCTGCAGGAAGATAAGGTCCTTCCGGGCACCGGGGAGGCCGACGTACTGGAGTTCGCGGACGCGTTCCTGATGAACGACGAGTCCGGACAGCTGCGCCCGGTCACGTTCTTCGACATCGCCGGAGGCGACCTAGCCAGCCTGCGGAAAAAGAAGGCGACGGACTTCCTCTACATGGCCGACGGCCTGTTCTTCGCCGTCGACCCCGTACGCCTGGAGGACAACTGGGTCGAGGACAACACGTTCAGCAACGTGCTGAACATCATCCGCGGGCGGCCGCGGCCGGAACCGGTGAGCGCCGCGATCGTGCTGACCAAGGCGGACACGCTGCGGTTCGAGGAGCCGATTGACCGCTGGCTGCGCTACGAGCCGGAACTCGAGCCGCTGAACGCGACGCAATTCCTGCGCGAGAGCGCCGACGTATACGGCTACCTGGAATCCAGGAATGCGCTTGCGCTGGCGGCACCGTACGACAAGTGCGCTAAGGCGACACTGCATGTGGCCTCGGCGACCGGCAGCAGCAGTGCGCAGAAGAACACGGTCTACTCCCGCGGCGTCCGGCCCCGGCGGGTGATGCGCCCACTGGCCGCCATGCTTGCGATGACCGGGGTCCTGACCGGATCGGAAGCCGAGAAAGTGGGGATCTAGTTGAACGATGTGACGATCCACCATGTTCACCAGATCGAGTACCGCTGGCATCCCAGCTACGACCTGTCGCCTGCGGTCAGTTCCATGCCGCGCGAACTCATGATGTGGTGGGACGCGCAGATTCGGAACTGGATCCGCCATCCCAGCGCCGATGGGCCTTCGGAGAGCGTCCGTTACCAGATCATGCCCGGCGGCGTGGCCGCGCTCGCCTGGCGGTACCGGGATATCGAGGTGACGGAAGAGGACGGCAGAGCCCGGGGTCGGCCGCTGGTGTCCCGGGTGCTGGTCGGCGCGGCGAGAACACTGTCGCCCGAGATGGCCGTCATCTTGTGCCGGTCGGGGCTGCCCGCTGCGGCCGGCCCGCGGCCCGACGAAACCGGGCCCTCGCCGGGGCTCCCGGTGATCAGTGCCGCCGACCTGGCGACCGTCGCGCATACCACGACCAGCGGCCTCGACCAGGAGGCAGCCTGGCAGGACGATCTGCAGCCCGTACTCGCCGCGGCATTCACCGATCCCGACACCCCGCTCGCGGTTGGCATCGGTGTGCCGCAGATCTTCCAGCCGCCAGCGCAGGGCATCCAGGTGCTCTTGCTGTGGGGCCTGTGGCGGATCGGCTATGCGCTGCTTGGCCCGAGACGGCGCAAGTGGTCGTTCTCCACCTTCGAGCCGCCCCTCGGCTACGTAGACCCGAAGTCGCTGCCGGACATCGTGTTCCGCTCGGCGCAGGAAGTGCAGTCCGTTGCGCCGGTTATGCCGCGCGAGGAACTCAAGGTCTTCCCCGGCACCGCTGCCGCCCTGGTGAGCAGTACTGTCTACGACGAGCTTGCGGCCTGGCTCGTGGCCGAATACCGGGAGCTGGGCGGTGACCAGCTCCAGGGGCGTATCGCCGACCTGGTCGACGGGGCCGCAGCGGACTCCCGGCTGCTGATCGCCTACGACCGGCTGAGCGCCCGGTGGGCTCCGGTGCCGGATGAGCCAGCCGAACCCGAAGCAGCCGAGGTCGGCGACCCAGGCCTCCAGGAGTTCCCGTCGGAGGAATCCGGTCAACCAGCCTCCGTTCGGGATCCTGACATCACTGCCGTCCCGGAGGAGGAGAAGCCGGCCGACAACGAGATTGCCCCGCCGCTCTCTATGGCTGAGCTGATCGGTCAGCTCGCGTCGGCGTGTGACGTCGGCCAGTTCGCGTCGCTGCTCGGGGAGGCCATCGCGGCGCCGCTGCCGCCGGACGGAACGGACCGGCGGCGCGCCCGGAAGACGTTTGGCGACAACAACTGCCTCGTCCCGGTCTTCCGGCGGCACTGCTACGCCCCCGACGAGTACGCGCTGGCCCGGATCGTCTGCCTGATCGTGATCCCCGATCTCAGCCAGGCCCGGGTGCGCGACGAGATCGCCGAGTGGGCCAGCCGAGGGGAGAGCGCAGTGGTGGCCGCGTTGCTTAACGCCGCCCGCTACTCAGGCGACGGCATGCTGAGCGTGATGAGAGAGATCCTGCAGCCCGTCCTGACGGAACTGTGGCTGACCGACCGGAGTCTGCTCGCGTACTGGTCCCCGGGACCCGCGGCACCGCCTGACGCCACCGGGTGGCACGGCACGACGGTGCCCCGCTTGCGGAGTGCCCCCTGAGAGCGAGACCTTGGTGCCGCAGGGGAGGAAGTCGTGCGGGACCCGACGACGGCCACGCGCCTAGTCCTGAGCTCAGCCAAGGCCTGACCACAGGTAGCGGGCACCGATAGCTATCACCAGGACCCCCACCGTCCGGCGGATGAGCGTGTCGGGAAGCCGCTGCTGGATCCGGGCACCGGTATACGCGCCGGCCAGGCCGCCGATGCCCAGCGCGATTCCGGTCGGCCAGTCCGGGGCGACCGGCCCATGGTGATGGACCGAGAGAATCAGGAAGGTGATCACTCCTGCTACCGAGGTCACGAAGGTAGACGCCAGCGCGGCCGGGGCAACTTCGCGGGGTAGCCGTCCGGTCCCGATGAGGATGGGAGCCAGGATCGAGCCGCCGCCGATGCCGTAGATCCCGCCCATACAGCCCACCACCGCCGCGAGCAGGATCAGCGCGGGCATGGGAACCGTGTGTACCGGCCGGGGTTCGGTTCCAGGCCGGGCTGTCCTGGTCAGGGCCAGCCAGACGCCGAGCGGCACGAGCACCGCCGCGACCACGAGGTCGAAGACGCGGGCGCCGGGCAGCAGCTCCACCCGGATGACCGATCCGGCGATCACCCCGGGCAGCGTGCCGGCGATGAGGACCAGAGCGAGCTTGCCGCCGGTCTGCTCCTGCCGCCAGTACCGGTATAGCGCACCCGGGGTAGCCACCACGTTGTAGAGCAAGTTGGTCGGGGTGACCGCCGGACTTGGCGTGCCGAGCACGCTGACCTGAAACGGGAGCAACAGCACCGCCCCTGATATCCCCGCGGGCGTGGCCAGGACCGCGATGGCGAACGCCGCCGCCAGAGCCACGACCTCCGTCCAGCCCGCACCAAGCACCCGGCCATGGTAGTCATCTTCAGGGGTAGCGACATGACGATGACCAGGCAATTTGCGGCGCGCAACTCCCGGTTTCCGTGCACGCCACTTTCCGCCATCGCGATGATTTTGGCGGCTGCTTTCCGTCAGGATGTCAGCGGGCCGTCGCGCTGGGCGGGGCCGAAGGGAGCAGGTCGTGAGCGGTGTACGGGTACTTGCAGGCACGCGCAAGGGCGCATTCGTCCTGACCTCGGACGGTACGCGCAAGCAGTGGGAGATCAGCGGCCCGCACTTCGCAGGCTGGGAGATCTACCACGTGAAAGGCTCCCCGGCTGACCCCGGCCGGCTGTACGCGTCGCAGTCCAGCGGCTGGTCAGGGCAGGTGATCCAGCGCTCCGACGACGGCGGCGCGACCTGGGCGCCGGTGGGTAACCAGTTCGCCTACCAGGGCACTCCCGGCACCCACCAGTGGTACGACGGGACACCGCACCCGTGGGA
>JBEKGC010000196.1:0-11614 GCA_050013055.1 Streptosporangiaceae bacterium | reverse complement strand
TTCCCCGGCTGCGAGGGCGACGCACTGCTCATGCTTCTTGATGCGAACGGAATTGCCTGCTCCACCGGGTCAGCCTGCACCGCCGGGGTGGCCGAGCCCAGTCACGTGCTGCTGGCCATGGGAGCCGGCGACTCCCGCGCCCGCGGTTCCCTGCGTTTCTCCCTAGGCCACACCTCCACCAGCCATGACGTCGACGCCCTAGCCCTGGTCCTCCCCGAAGCCGTAACCCGCGCCCGCCGCGCCACCACCTCCCGCTAACCCCCCACCCCCACCCCCACCCTCGCCCCTCGCCGCCCGCCCTCGCCCGCGCCCGCGCCCCCCTTGGAAGGGGTGCTAGGGCCCCGCGACCCCCTTAGAAGGGGTGCTAGGGCCCCGCGACCCCCTTTGGCCGGGCCCCCGCTTGGCGGCGGCGGCGGTGGTGGTGGCTGGTGGCGGATAGGGTTTGGGGGATGAGTGGGCTGAGGGTGCTGGCGGCGATGTCGGGCGGGGTGGATTCCGCGACGGCCGCGGCTCGTGCGGTGGACGCGGGTCACGAGGTGACCGGCGTCCACTTGGCGCTGTCGTCTAACCCGTCGTCGTACCGCACCGGGGCCCGCGGCTGCTGCACGCTGGAGGACGCACGGGATGCCCGGCGGGCCGCCGACGTGATCGGCATCCCGTTCTACGTCTGGGACATGGCCGAGCGGTTCCACCGTGATGTGGTCGAGGATTTCGTCGCCGAGTACGCGGCGGGCCGGACGCCCAACCCCTGCCTGCGCTGCAACGAAAAGATCAAGTTCGCGGCGGTCCTGGACCGGGCCCGGGCGCTGGGGTTCGACGCGGTGTGCACCGGCCACTACGCCCGGGTCTCGGACGGGATCCTGCGCCGGGCCACCGACCCGGGCAAGGACCAGTCCTACGTGCTGGCCGTGCTCACCACCGACCAGCTCAGCCACGCCATCTTCCCGCTCGGCGACACGCCGAAGCCCGAGGTCCGGGTGGAGGCGGCGCGACGCGGGCTTAGGGTGGCGGACAAGCCGGACAGCCACGACGTCTGCTTCATCGCCGACGGCGACACCAGGGGATTTTTGGCCAGGCACCTCGGCCAGGCGCCCGGTCAGATTGTCGACACGTCCGGGACCGTGCTCGGCCAGCACGATGGCGCCTACGCCTTCACCGTGGGCCAGCGCAAGGGCCTGCGTATCGGCACCCCCGCCGCTGATGGCAAGCCTCGGTATGTGCTTGATATCGAGCCGGTGACCAGGACGGTGACGGTGGGGCCTGCCGAAGAGCTGGATATCGCCGAGATCACCGCAGTTCGTCCCGTCTGGACCGGCTGTGCTCCGCCGCCCGTGGCGGAGGTGCGCGAGTGTCTCGTGCAGTTGCGGGCGCACGGTGATGCGCACGCTTGCACGGCCTGGCGGGAAGGTGACGCGCTTCGGATCCGCTTGCGGCGGCCGGCCCGGGGCGTGGCCAGGGGACAGGCCGCCGTCCTGTATGACGGTGACACCGTGCTCGGCAGCGCTACCGTCACTGACGCATCGGACGCCGCCGCGCTGGCCCGGGTCCCGTGAGCATGCGCCGGGACGCCGGTCATGATGATCCTCGCTTCGACTTGCGGCCGCACCAGGCGATGAGCACCGAGGCGGTGAGCGCCAGCACAAGCTCGGCGAAGGCCAGGGTCGTGAGGTTGGCGGCAATGTGGAGGGTGAGCACCGCACCGCTCACCCCGGCGAAGACGCACCCCAGGATGCCGAAGGTTGTGATCAGGTGACGGGCCTGCTCGGGCGGGACGATTCCCTCGGCTAGCTGGCTGGGGCCGACCTTGATGGTCAGCTTGGCCGCCGGGGTCGGGTCGTCCGACACGGGTTCGGGTGTGGGCGGCTTGGTTCTTCCCACGAACAGCTACCTTTCTCGATCTCTGCGGGCCCGTCCTTCTCCCCGAGGATGGCTGGCCGGCTGCGATCATGCTGGGGGTTACCCGGCTGGCGTCGGCGCCAGCGCATGACCTCCCCGCAAGCCGTTCATGTGAGCAACCTGAGCGGTGCAGTCCCCGTTGCAGTGCTGCGACTACTGTCAGTCTACGACCGATCATCGATAAGCTGCAAGAAGACTGTTGATTTTCTGCTGTTAAGCCACTAATCTGATGCGGGGGTGATGTAGGGGTGACATCTTCACGGTCTACCGGTGCGGGTCGTGCCTGGCGCAGCGCCTTGTGCCGGAGCGGCTCGGCGTCGGCGCCGTCATCGTGGATGTGGCGTTTGGGTAACATCGGCCAGCGCCCGAGATCAGCGGACTAGCGTAGGACATCTCAGGTCCACGCATCAGCTGCGGTCTTTTGCTCGTGTTTAAACAGCAAATAACACAGTACTACACGTATATTTGCTGACTTTGGGGCATACTCAGAACGGATTGTCCTTATGAACGCGGGCGCACCGCGAGTCGGCGGGTGGGGTGGACGTAACAGGCGACCCGGGAGGTGCATATTGGAGACACCGGCGATGGATGTCGGCCGCAAGACCGGCCGTCAGCTTGGACAGCCGCTCACTGTAACGCTGATCCCGGAGGCGGTGAAGGACCTGACCAGTGCCTGCGAGCGGGCTAAGCTCAGCCGGACCGACGTCGTGAACAGGGCGATCTCGCTCTACGAATTCCTTGACGCCGAACATGCGGCCGGCGCGAAACTGCTGCTTCGCCGGACCGATGGGTCGGCCTACTTGCTGGGTTGGGTCTGACCAGCGTGGCCGGCCGCGAGCGCGCCACCTGCGAGAACGCATCAAAAAGCTGTAGCCGAGCTGTTGCATCCATGACAACACAGACGTAGAGTTAAATGGCTGCGCTGCAATGAAAGCAGCTGTAACGCACAGTGGGGCTGTCGAATAGCCAGTCCTGCGCGCAGCCGAGCAGCTTCGCGGCTGACGAGGAGGAGGGCAGATGCGAGATCCGCATCGGTGTTTACCTCGGTGGGAGGGCCGTTTATGACGATTGCCCATGAGGGCACCCGGGCTACTGGCAGTACCGCTGCTGAAAGTGAAGCCGTACTACCGCAGTACGAGGGCCAAGATCCCGCGGACAAGCTTTCCATTGAGCGCATCGTCGTCGCCCTGGTGCCGAAGGTGATGGGGGACCTTAAGCTCCTTCAGGATCGGACCAGCTTGTCCAGGACAGATATCGCTAACCGGGCGATCACCTTGTATGAGTTCATCGACCAGCAGGTGCGGGCCGGCCACGAGATACTCATCCGGGAGACGTGCACGGGAAAGACGCGTGCCGTCCTGATCCTGTAACACAAGTAGGTGGTGACATGACCTGGCGGATAAAACCTGGCGCCGGATGGCGGCTAGCGGTCCGGCGGGACCGGTAAAGCCGCCGGTGCTGGTGACAGACTCACGCAGCACCGGCGGCCTGGTTAACGGTGATCCGGCTCCGGAGGGCACGTCATCGACCGTTTTCGCGAGCTACCGGTCAGTTAGCGACGCGGGGGTCGTAGTGCTCGTACCGGTACGCCGCGGAAGGGCGGCTGTGGCGCTTGGCCATGGAACCTCCTCGCTTGCCCTGGACAGCTCCTGTCGCCGTAGCCGTAACCCGACGGTCCATGTGCCCCGACAGGGCCATCTGGTGCTGGGATGTGGCTTCCGGTGGTCCTTGCTGTCCTCTCAAGCCGAGTATCGGCTACGAGGGCCCTTTCGTCACGCTTCAATTTCCCCTGGTCAGGAAACCAAGATCAGTTAAGGACCACCCGGGAAAGCTTCTCTAGCGGGTGACCTGGGTGATTTCACCGTGAACCAACGCGGAAGGACAGCCCCAAGGTAAGAAAAGCGTATCTCCGTGGTCATCACGAAGACCGGTTACGGCGTGGAGTATCCGGCCCGGTCGGCTATGCCATCGCAGATGCCCCGACCTTTCCCGCGTCCCGCCTGACCGGGTCGGGGGCATTCAGGGCGATCAGGTCGAACTCGGCCGCCGGATCGGGGAACGTGGGGATGCGAACCTCCCTGATCCCCGCGACCGGCTTCTGAAACAAGGTGCCGGACGGGTAAGCAGGGTCCGGGCACTGTCCGCACCGCACGAATCCCTGCTTCATGTAGTACGCGTGCAGCGCGGTGTTCTCGGACCAGACGTCGATCCGTATCCACTGTGCTCCGGTGCGGTCACGCTCGCGCTGGCCCGCCCAGTCGATCAGCTGCCCACCTAGCCCCAAGCCGGCGTAGTTGCGCGCGGTGACCAGTCGGTGCACGTAGACGGCGCGTGCGGACAGGTCGCATTCGGCGTCCTGCCAGACCATGTCATTGGCCTCTTCGGCAATGGTTACCGTGGCCACCGGATTGGTCTCGTGCCATACGATCCAGGTTTGCCCGTGTTTCAGGCCCAGCCGTATCCTTTTGTTTCGCTTCCTCCTGCTCGGCCACGGTTTGGCCCACTGGTCTGTGTCTTTGGTACGCAGCCAGGAACTGGCCTCGTCTATGAGGCAGAGGACGGCTTTCCGGTTCCTGCGCGAGGCATTCGCGCGCTCGATCCGCATCGTTGCAGTGGTCATGGTTCCATCTATGGTGTGATCTACCTCGTCTGCCCGCCGCGCTTCGTCGCGCAGCGAGCAGCTGAGGAGAATTGCGATATGGGTGATGTGATACGGCTAGTCAGTGACGTTAACCGGTCGCGGTTATCAACGCGACGGACCGGTGAGGCTGGTGCTGGGTCGGCAACCTCATCGGGGCACCCGTAACATAGGGGGAGCCGGTCGACTCTTCCTGTAGATTCTTAACTTGACTAGAAATCGGAGAGGTACACGGTCTGGAGCTCGATCTTGAGGTGAGCCCAACAAGTGGGCTCCTCCTCTTCGCTCGCTTCCGCCTGCTCGCTGACCGGTATCACCAGGTCCTGGGCGGCGGGTGCCGCCTGGTCCTGGGCGGGTACCGATGCAGTCTCGGTCCCCGACGGCGGGTTCTGGGTGACTGGCTGGATCCTTGGCTGCTCCGTCACTGCGTCCCTCCTTCCGCATGCGACATGCCACTGATAACGCCCCCACGATGAGCCGGGAGAGGATAGATCCCACTCACTTATCCCCCCCTGACCGTTTGGCTCAGAGCCGATAGAGTTACGTTCGCTTATGTTTCCTGATATGTCTCATCTGGCTGGACTCGAGACGGCGGGAGTTTTCCTACATTGACGATGAACTGATTACGATCGGTCGGAAACACGGTGACCGTGACCCGCATGGGATTGCCGGCCTGATCGAACGCGGTCCTGGATATTTCGAATACCGCGACGCGGCCGTCCTGCGGCAGGCCGAAGAATAGTGCTTCTGCTATATCCGGAGCCCGGACGATAATCCAATCGCTGTACCCGGCCTGTTTTATGCTGAGGACTTTCTCGAGATATCTGACGGCTCCGCCGTCGATGTCGTTTACGCTGGTGAGTTCGGGTGCTCGCTCGGCCAGGGTCCACGGATAGAACGACGTCTGCAGCGACCAGGGAGTCCCGTCGATAAAGCGCCGCTGATGCCGGCTGACTACCTGGGTGCCTTCCGGAATCCGCAACTGCGCCGACATCGCGCCGTCGGCCTCCTGAATTTCGACCTGAGGCTTGGATGACGACGGGGTTCTCTTGTTCCCCGTCACCTCGGTGGCGTAGGCCTCGCCTTCCCCGGCGATGACCACCTGGCCCAGGGCGCGCGGGGAGTCGGTCGTCAAGGTGGTGACGTACGGCTGGATCGTCTTCGGCACGAACGAGCCCTGACCGGGGCGTGTCTCGACGAGCCCGCGAGTGGTCAGCCACTTGATCGCGTCCCGGACCGTGTTCCGTGACGCGTCGTAGTGCTCGCGCAGTTCAAGCTCGGTCGGCAGCTTCGCGCCCGGCTTTATCAGACCTGACTCGATCTGGTCGCGCAGATCCTCGGCGATCTGCCGGTACATCGGGTTGGACATCGTCCCTCCTACCGGATGGCCGTCACGCAGAGCCGTCCCGGCCATCCCTGCCCCGGCCGACTGGAATATTTGGCATCAGTGGGTTTAGATCCCGCCCGATGGTGGTAACTCGCCTGCAAGAGGTTGGGATGGCTAGGATGGTCGGGTACATGGGGGACAGACTAGCAGTTGGGCTGTTTCATTGCACCCCTATCTGGGGTATGGCTGGAGTAGTTGGCCTTACCCGAATGGTTAGTCTGAACTGGCTATCTGGCATCAGTCTGATCGCCTGGCCGTCTAGGCAGCAGAGCTTGCGGCGCCAAGGTCCGTAGGCCGGAAACGTGGGGAGGCTGTCATGGCCAGCGTCATCATCATCATGACCATCGCCCTGTTCCTTTGCGGGCTGGTGACCGGCGTGCTCGCCATGGTCGCCGTGGCGGTCCGCCGCGAAGACCGGGGTGGCACCCTCGGGACAGAGGCCCCCAACCGGATGTCGCGGAGTGCCCGCAGGCTCAACGGCGTCGCCTGCCGTGACCTCGACACCGAGCTCGTCCGCCCGGCCAGGGAGTTCGTGCACTGAGCCGTCGGCCCTGGTCGACCGGGGCGCTCTGCGGGCACCCCGGCCGTCCGGGAGCGTTCTGCGGGGCACCCCGGCCGTCCGGGAGCGCTCTGCGGGGCACCCCGGCCGTCCGGGAGCGCTCTGCGGGCACCCCCGGACGACCGCTGAGGCGGCCATCGGCACGTACCTTTCCTGGCGTTTCAGCAATCACTCTGGCTTACGACACTCATCCCTTCCGTGACATTTGCCCGGTCTGCCACACCTGAGTATGCTTCACTGTCTACGGTTGTCGACGCCCGTAGACGGCCTGCCTATGGTCATGAACCGGATGTGATGATGAATAGCTGGGCCTGGCGAAAGGACACGATGCTTTCCGGCTGCTCAAGTTTCCCGTCCCCGTTGGGACTTGCCTCAGCGTTACCTACGACTTGAGGGAGTGATAGTGCGAGAAGATGAGCCTGGGACGGTTGTGTCCGCCCCGGTCGAGGAGCCAAGCGAGGCTGCGGCTTTGTGTATTATCTTGATGCCGCTGCGTAGCCAGGACGGCCGGGTCAGCGCGCCCAACAGGGCCTTCGTTTCCATGGTGGGGCCGAGATGCATAATTTCTCCCTCCCGCCCACGCCGCCGTCATCATTGAGCCGAGAACGCATCTCTGGGATGCCCGCGGGTCCGGGCGGGGATGCAGGAAGAGCAGTACAGCCATGGACACAGTGAGCATCCGCGATCTGCGCGGGGGCGATCTTCAGGAGAAAGCCCAGGCGGGTGAGCCGCTGGCCGTCACCAATTACCGGGTCCTGATCGGCGTCATCATCCCCGTGTCACCGGCTTGGGTGGAGCAGCTCGTGGTCCACAACTGGTCACGTGTCGGTCAGAGCATCGCGGAAGGCGAGCGGGCCATGACCGACGCCATGGCCTGGTCGGACGGTGCAAGGACGGAAGAAGGCGGCACGGCGAGCGATCCGCCCGGTCGGACCAGGGCGCCCGGCCGACGGCCCGCGCCGCTCGCCGCGGCCATGGTCGGCGACGCCGTGGTGCAGACTCCGGAGAGCAAGAGCATCCTCGACCAGCTGCATGCGGTCTTCAACCCGGCCGCGGCTTCGGAGAACCGCCCGACGGCGTCAGCGGTGGTACGTCCCATCCGCATCGGTGACCTGTCGGCCGCGCAGATCGAGAAGGCGGGGGCTGGCCGCGAGACCCTCGCCATCACCCATGACCGTAAGCTGATCGGGATTCTGATACCCGTCACACAAGACCTCGTGCAGTTCCTGATTGAGCAGAATATGACCAGCGTGCTTGACAACATCTGGTCCGGCGAAAAGAAGCTCAAAGACGCCGTTTTACTCGACTAGGCCACCGCAGCTCGATCTGGCCGGGACCCGAGAAGCTGCCGGATTTAACAGGCACTTCGCCCTCGCCGCCCCATCTCGGGATCCGGGGATTGCGTCGGCCGTGTTTTTCGTATACTCGTGTCGTCCGGCGCGAGAATGGCCGTGGCCGGTTCCGGCGGCCGGGAGATGTCAGGGGCCGGGCCCGGCCGCCGGGCCGCCGAGGCCGGGGGTGAAGGCCGAATCGGCGACGAGGATGTCGAGGACGTAAAAGCCGAGGTCGGTCGCCTGATCACGTCGGGCCCGCGTCGCCATGCTCAGCTCCGCTGTGCTCATCGGCCGATGGATGGCGGTATACGCTCTATGGCTGAGCGGCGTTGCCGTGTAGTAAAGCCGGCCGGGGCGGGCGCGGTCACCGCCCCGCTGGGCATGGCCGTGGGAAT
The DNA here is from genome assembly GCA_050013055.1 of Streptosporangiaceae bacterium. Classification (GTDB taxonomy): domain Bacteria; phylum Actinomycetota; class Actinomycetes; order Streptosporangiales; family Streptosporangiaceae; genus Palsa-504. The sequence goes on along the minus strand of JBEKGC010000196.1, from coordinate 3,405 downwards.
CGAACCTGACTTCCTTGTCTGCATTCGGCCCGTCGGCGAGTTCATCGTTCAGTACCCGTTTAAGTTCCCGCTGGTCAAAATGATTCAGGCTCTGTATAATCCTCGTTGCGGCCGGCCCGAGCACCACTATGTATAGCATTCGTCCTGCTCCCCCCGGGATCCGCCCCTCCCGGCTTACCGATAACAATACGGCTCATCCCAAGCCTGCACAATGCATGAATACCTAGGCGATGACGCCATAAACCCTCGATGTCTAATAAGTCGGGAAAGGCGCTTTAAGTCCTTCTTAGTCCTTCGGCGGCAGGTAAACCGCGCCGCTCGCGGGCGTCGCCGGGGATCCGCGACCGGGCAACCGCCGAGGCCGTCACCTGCCTGATGTCACTTTCCGGGCATATTCGAACGCTCAAAGTAGTGATGCCGCCACCAAGTAGCGGGCAGTCAACGGCCAAGATGCCGGACGCCATGACGCGCCGCCGGGGCGTCGCGCCCCAGGCGGACGGCGGAAAGCAGTTCTTCAAGGTTGCGGTCTTTGTTTGCCGGAGTAGATCTTGGCTGATTGGCGCGCTGCAAAACTCTTCAGCTGCGGCAACAGCAGGTGATTGCCTGTTGAAAAGCATGAAAATCTAAGCTAACCTTGTGTCTTATCTGGACAAAGCGCCAGTCCTGCTCTGCAGCGCCGCTGTGCTGGCACCGCGACAGATGCGCTAGCCTTTCGCGAGAGAGGGGGGAGTCTGGAACCCGGTCTTCGGCTGATCCGGGTGCTCCCGCCTGACTTCCTGGGGAAGAGTCGCATCGAGGAGGATCTTGCGAAATGCCTGCAAACTCGGGCGGTAACACGATGGAGGGGAAGAAGGTAACACGGCAGAAGCGGCCATCGTCGCCGAAGCAGGCGCCACCGCCGCCGGCATCAGAGCGAATCACTGTCGCCTTGATCCCGAAGGCGGTCGGGGATCTTCAAAGCCTCCAGGAGCGCACGGGTTTGTCGAAAACTGACCTCACCAACCGGGCCATCTCGCTTTACGAGTTCATCGACAAGCTGATTCGGGAGGGTAAGGAAGTACTCATTAGGGACCCAGAGGAGAGTGAGACGCAGCGCGTCCACCTTCTGTAGGGTGTCCCTGGTCAGACCGTACTTTGATCCGTATGCGGCTCTCTTCCGTGATGGGAGGGGCCGTTTGCTGCGCTTGAGCCCCGCCCCGCCGGGGTCCCTGGCCCCTGAGCCCCCTGCCCCCTGGCCGCTGAGCCCCCCCTGGCCGCTGAGCCCCGGTGGGCCCCGCCCGCCGCCGAGCCCCCGGCCACCGATGGTCACGCCCTTCGGCGGATATCCTCCATCAGCGCCTGAACTGCACGTTCTCGCGATATCGGCCATTCTCCAACAGTATCCGAGCAGCAAAAAGCTGCTCTGATACTGTTGCTTACCTGCTTTGAATCCTGTACTTTGATGTCAGCTGAGAGGATAAAACGCAGACTTGGGCCATACCGACGGTGGTTGGTCGCTCCGGCCGCCACCGGGGCCTGACCGGCCAGGAAGTGAGAACACGATGAAGGCGAACCCCCCGTGCGTCCGCAGCCTATGCAGTACGGCCTGGCCCGTATTCCCAGCCTGCGGCCCAGGCGGCCGTGGCGGAAGCCAGGACCGCAGCTCTTCGGCGAGCGCGGCCGAGGTGGTATCTCTCCTGCAGGCTCACCCGCCATGCGAATGAGCCCGGACACCGTCCCGGGCCTCGACGGTGTCATCCCGGCCGCCGACCTCGACAGCCTGACCGGCATGCGACGGGAATCGGACGTGCTCGACGACCTCGCCAAGGAGGTCATGGCCGACCTGAATCTGGAGAGCTCGCTCGTTGACGAGCTAGCCGCCCGCGTGGCGGCGGCGGTCAGGACGGCTCTAGGCGACGGAGGCGTCTCACCGCACCGCCGGGCCGCGCCGCGCGGGAGACCGCCCGTGACGCAGCGCTGGCGGGATCTGGACGGGGAAGCGCACCTACGAGTGGCCGGCCGGGACGACGCCAGCGTGCTCGCTCGCTCGTTCCCGCCCCGGACGCCCGCGCCCCCGGCGGATGGCCAGATTTGCGCGGTGCTCGCGGTCGACATCGCGGGCTTCAACCGGCCGGAGCGAGACGATGTCATTCGCCGTTATCTGCATGAGCAGCTCCACACCATGGTGCGGATGGCATGCGACGACTCCGGTGTGCCATCGGCCAGTTGTTGCTACGAAGACCGGGGCGACGGGATATTTGCGGTAATACCCCCGACCATCTCCGTTAAGGGACTAATCGACCCATTTCCCGAAAAGCTACGCGGACTCATCCGCCGTCACAATCACATCTGCTGCGACGCCGCGCGCATTCAGCTCCGCGCCGCGGTCCACATCGGGCCGGTGGATCACGACGGCTACGGTTTCATCGGGACGGACGTCAACCATTTGTTCCGCATACTGGAAGCCCGTCCGCTCAAGCGCCAGCTGACCGACTCGGGTGCCGAGCTGACGATGGCCGTCTCCGACTACGTCTACCAGAATCTCATCCGCCGCTACCCCAGCCTGGCGTACCCGGACGCCTTCCGCGCCTTCAGGTTCCAGACCAAGGAGACCAGAGGCAAGGCCTGGACCTACCTGCCCCGCAGCGTCCACGGCGGCCGCGTCTCGGACTAGCCGGGGGACATGCGTCAGGTGACGCAGTGCGGCCCACCCCCGCGACATAGCGTGCTGTCATCACGCTGTCGCAGGCAGCAGGACCCGGCGGGGATCCGCCGGCTTAGGGGTAGGAGGCCATGGTGGGGCCCATGGTGGTAGTAGTGGTAATCGGGGCGAGTCTCGGCATGGGGCTCACCATCGGGGTCATCGCAATGGTCGCGATGGCCGTGCGGCGGGAGGACAGGCAGTACTCGCTGACCCGCCAGGCACCCGGCATCGCGGCGCGCGGCGTCCGGCGGCTGACCGGCGTCGGTCTCCGCGACGTCACGCCGTCGACCCGCGAGCGGGTACCTGTCGGCGTGCCCATGCTGCGGTGAGCGCGGTGGCCCAGGCCGCCGTCATCGTGCTCGGGTGCTTCCTGGCCGGTATCGCCGCCGGTATCGTCGCGGTGTTCGCCATCTCCGCGCGCCGGGCCGGCCAGGTGGAAGAGCGGGACCGGCCGGAAGAGCGAGACGGGGACGAGGACGACGAACTGTACCGGTATCTGGAGGACGAACCCGGTGCGGACCCGGGCCAGCGCCCGTGGTGGCACACTCCTGACGACAACTGATCCGCCAGGTCCGCGCATCCCGCGCACCGGGGTGCGCGGCGTGCGGGTCGAGGATTGTCACCAGGCCGTCCTAAGCTCAGCATGTGAGCGATGACCAGAACGGCCCGGGCTTTCCGTGGGCACCGGGCAGCGCGACCGGCGTCGGGTCGATGCCGGGGAC
>JBEKGC010000195.1:0-13151 GCA_050013055.1 Streptosporangiaceae bacterium | reverse complement strand
CCGGTCGCCATCATGACCGTCTTGCCCGACTCCATCAGCTCACCGACCAGGCTCCGGGCCAGGGCCGCGGTCCGGCCGCGCAGCGAGTGCGGCAGCCCGGCCGTGCTCACCAGCCTGAGCGTGTCATCCTCGATGAGCACGAAGCCGCCGGCGTCGGCACTGGTCAGCTCGCGCAGGCTGGCGGCGATGCGGTTCAGGACAGAGCCCAGGTCGCGCTGGGCGCTCATGTCCGCGACCACGTCGCCGAGCCGGCGCACCACCCGGGCCCGCTCGGCCATGTAGTGCCTGACGACGTCGTCTTCGCCGGCCTGGTGGCAGACGTTGACCCAGCCGGTCAGCTGGCCGTCCGGGTCGACCAGCACGCTGGTGTCGATGCGCAGGTCGATGACCGTGCCGTCCCGGCGGATCCGGCGGGTGGCGAAGGAAATCTGGCCGCCGCTCCTGACCCGCTCCAGGACCGCGTTGTGCTCGGCCTTCAGCTCCTCGGGGATTACCGGCGGCTCGCGGCCGACGACCTCGGCGGCGGCCCAGCCGAATAGCCGCTCGGCGGCCGGATTCCACAGCATCACCGTCTGATCGGTACCGAAGGCCACGATCGCATCGGCCGCGCACTCGATCACGGTGCGCGCCATCGCATCCGCCTTGTTGCTGATCGTCCCCGCCTTCCCTGCGATCACAGCAACATCGTGCCACGTCACCTTCCTCAGCATGGCCAGAGTGCACAGCGCGTCCGGGAGTCCTCACCATAAGGTCCCGCGCTGATCTATAGTGCTGTCAAATAATCGAGTAAGGCCGCTCATCCGGGGCATCCATAACGGTATGGCTGTCCAGGAAACGGTCACCCGCTAGGACGCGGATCATGGACCAGGCAGAGTCAAGCTCATCACCGGGTCAACCCAGACGGCAGCAGCCGGCCCGGCCGGGACAGCCCGCCCCCAGGCCAGCCCGGCGGCCCCGCGAGGCCGCTGTCCCTGACCCGTCAACCCCGGACCCGCCAACCCCTGACCCGCCAGCCCCGGACGTGGCCGGGACAGCGCCGGCCGCTGAGCCCGCGGCGGCGGCGCTCCGGCTCCATCATCCGGTCATCGCCGGATACGACGGTTCGGCGTCAAGCCGCAACGCCCTGGCCTACGCGGCCGGGGTATCCAGGCGGCTCGGCCGGCCGCTGCTCGTGGTGTACGTGTGCTCGTCAGGGATTTACTGCGAGCCCCTCACCGGGCAGATCGTGGGGGCGCCGCGGGACGCCGAGGCGCTGGAGCGATGGCTGCTCACCGAGCTAGACCAGATCACCGGGCACACCGAGGTGGAGGTGCACGTCCGCACCCGCCGGGGTAGCCCGGCCAGGGAACTGGCCGCGGCCGCCGACGAATTCAGCGCCGACGCGCTGGTGATCGGGGCGCCCAGGCACATCTGGCATCGGGTGGCTGGCTCGGTGTCCGGCTGGCTGGCCCGGCATGCCCGGTGCCCCGTCATCGTCGTGCCCTGATCATGGCCCGGCCGTTGGAGCACCAGGACCTGAAGGACAGCCCCTCACGTCCTTTCGGACACACGGACCTGAACCGTGCGCGTCTGCCGTTCCGCCACCCGCCCTGGGCAACGAGTAGGTTAGCACGACCGCGAGCGCTCCCGCGCCCCGGATACGATCGGGGACAGGTGACGCGAAGGGAGGTGGCACGTTGGGAGTTCTGCAGCGCTTCGAGCGCCGGCTTGAAGGCATGGTCGAGGGTGCTTTCGCTCGCGCCTTCAGATCCGAATTGCAGCCAGTCGAAGTGGCCAGCGCGGTGCAGCGCGAAATGGACGACCGGGCCGCCATCGTGGCTAAGGGCCGCACCCTGGTGCCGAACGACTTCGTGGTCGAGCTGGCCGAGAGCGACCACGAGCGTCTCGACGTGTACGCCGAGAGCCTGGGCGTCGAGCTGGCCAACCTGGCCAGGGACTACGCCAAGGAGCAGGGCTACTCGTTCGTGGGCCCGGTGCGGATGCGGTTCGAGGGAGTGCCGGACATGACCACGGGCACGTTCCGGATCCGGTCCGGTGTCATCCGGGGCTCGACCATCGAAGGCGGCGAGATCCGGCTGCCGGCCAGCGACCTGCCGCGACCGGCGGGACGGGGATTCCCCGGTCATCCCCGGCTGCTGGTCTCAGGCCCGGGCGCGCCGGGCAGCCCGGGCGGCTCGGCCGGCGAGCAGCACACCTATGACCTGGTCACCCCGGTGACGCTGCTCGGCCGGGGCACGGACTGCGACCTGCGGCTGGTGGACCCGGGCGTATCCCGGCACCACGCCGAGCTGCGGGTGGAGAACGATCAGGTGGTTCTGGTCGACCTGAGCTCGACGAACGGTACCTTTGTCAACGGCCAGCCAGTCAGACGGGTGGCGCTGACCGACGGCACTCACGTCTCGCTGGGCCGCACCACGCTGGTCTTCCGCCAAGACCGCCAGGATGGTCAGGGCAGTGGTTACTCAGGCAGCAGCTACTAGGGTCCAAGGGCGTGGCCACAAATGAACGAGCTGTCCCTCACCATCATCAGGGTGGCGTTCCTGGCCGTGCTCTGGCTATTCGTCATCGCGGCCATCGGGGTCGTCCGCACGGACCTGCTCGGCGGCCCTGGCACCAGCAAGCGGGGCAAGGCGCGCCAGCCCCAGCCGCCGCGCCAGGCCCGCCCGGCCAAGCCGGCCCGGGCCGGCCGCGGCTCGCCGCGCCTGCTGGTGGTGACGGCCGGAGCGCTTAAGGGCACCACCCTGGACCTCGCTCAGCAGCAGATCACGCTGGGCCGGGCCAATGATGCCACGCTAGTGCTTAACGACGACTACGCTTCAAGCCGACATGCCCGGATTTTCCCGCAGGACGGTCAGTGGATCGTCGAGGATCTTGGCTCGACCAACGGCACCTACCTGGACCGGCAGAAGGTGACGCGACCGATGCCAGTACCTGCGGGCGTGCCGATTCGCATCGGCAAGACCGTTCTGGAACTGCGCAGATGACACTTGTACTCCGCTACGCGGTACGTTCCGACGTCGGCCTCCTCCGCGAAGGAAACGAGGACTCGGCGTACGCGGGACCACGCCTGCTCGCGGTCGCGGACGGCATGGGCGGTCACGCCGCCGGCGAGGTGGCCAGCTCGGTGACCATCGCCTCGATGGCGGAGCTCGGCACCGAGCCGCCCGACGGTGACATGCTGGCCGAGCTGGCCTCGGCGGTGGCCGAGGCCAACACGCGGCTGCAGGAAATGATCATCGCCAACCCGGCGGTCGAGGGCATGGGCACCACGCTGACCGCGTTGTTCTGGTCGGACGGGCAGGCGGCCGTGTGCCACATCGGCGATTCGCGCGGGTACCTGCTGCGCGAGCACGAGCTCTACCAGATCACCCACGACCACACGCTGGTGCAGTCGCTGGTGGACGAGGGCCGGATCAGCGCCGACGACGTCTCCACCCACCCGCAGCGCTCGCTGCTGCTCCGGGCCCTCGACGGCCGGTCCGTCGCCGAGCCGGACCTCTCGGTGCACGAAGGCCAGCCGGGCGACCGCTACCTGCTCTGCTCGGACGGCTTGTCCGGGGTGGTCAGCGACGAGGCGCTGCGCGAGGCCCTGGCCACGATCGCCGAGCCTGAGGCCGTCACCCGCCAGCTCATCGACCTCGCCCTGCACGGCGGCGGCCCGGACAACATCACCTGCATCGTGGCGGACGTGGTGGACTCCGGCACCACCAGGCTGCCGCCGACGATGACCCCGGTGCTGGCCGGGGCCGCGGCCAGCGTCGGCGACCCCCTGGTGCCGGTCGGCGGCACCGGCCCGTTCGACGTTATCGACGACCACTCAGGCAATCACGTCAGCGAGCGCGGGGCGCCTCCGCTGGCCGCTCCTCCGGCCCTCGGCGCCGACGGCCTGGACCTGGGCTCCATGCCGCCGGCCAGCGAAAACGGCACCGGCCCGAACGCCGCGCCGCGAGGCAGCCACCGGGCCAAGCCGAAGCGCGTGGCCAGGACAAGCCGCCGCCGCTGGCCGATCGTCACCACCTCGCTCGTGGTGCTGCTCGCGGTCATCATCGGCGGCGGTTACGTAGCCTGGCGGTGGAGCCAGGATCAGTACTACGTCGGCGCCGACAGCAAGGGTGAGGTCGTCATCTACCGCGGAGTCAACCAGCGCATCGCCGGGCTCAGCTTGTCCAAGCCCTACCAGCAGACCGGGATCATGCTCGACCAGGTCCCGCTGCCCGATCAGCAGACGCTCAAGGCCACCGACGCCGCCAGCAGCTTCAGTAACGCCCAGGCCATCGTGCTGACCGTCCGCGAGGCCGTCAACACGTGCAAGGCGCAGTACGCCGCGCTGCAGTCGTGGGTCACGCAGGCGAACGATTACCAGGCGGCGGTGGCCTTGGCCAGGAAAAACCACAAGCCGGTGAACAAGATCCCCAAGCCGGGCCCGCCGCCGCCGAAGGCGGGCGCCACCTGCCCGCCCGCCGAGAAATTCGGTATCGCCGCCAGCGCCGTCCTCGTCCCGCCGACCGCAGGACACTCGTGAGTAGCATGACCGCGCCGTCGCCGGTGGTTGATCCGGACGGCCCCGGGGTCGTCCCGAGCAGGCGGCGCACCGAGCTGATCATGCTCGTCTTCGCCGTCGCGCTCATCACGTTCGCCTTCGCGAACGTGGGTTTCAGCCTCAACGGCAAGGTGCCGTCCGGGCTGGTCGAGTACATGACGCCGTACGTCGTCATGGTGGTGGTCGCCCACCTGGCCATGCGGAGGTTCGCGCCGTGGGCGGATCCCTTGCTGCTGCCGCTCGCGGCCCTGCTCAACGGCCTGGGCGTGGTCATGACCTACCGGCTGGCGGCGCAGGGGAACCTGCTCACCGCCCCGCTGGCCTCGTCGGCGACCCTGATCCAGGTCATCTACACGGCCCTCGGCGTCGGCTGCCTCGTCGCGGTGCTCGCCTTCATCCGCGAGACGCGGGTGCTGCAGCGGTACACCTACACGCTCGGCGCCCTCGGGATCCTGCTGGTGGCGCTGCCCGCGCTGCTGCCCAGCTCGATCAGCGAGGTGGCCGGGGCCAAGATCCAGATCAGGCTCGGCTCGTTCACCATCCAGCCGGAGGAGTTCGCCAAGATCGCGCTGGCGATCTCCTTCGCCGGCTACCTGGTGGCCAAGCGGGACGTGCTGGCGCTGGCCGGCCGCCGGGTGCTCGGCATCGACCTGCCCCGGGCCCGCGATCTCGGCCCGATCCTGGTGGCCTGGGCGGCCAGCCTGCTGCTGCTCGTGTTCGAGAGCGACGTGGGCACCAGCGCGGTGTTCATGGGCCTGTTCGTGGCGATGCTGTACATCGCCACCTCGCGGGGTTCCTGGCTGCTGCTCGGCTTCATCATGTTCGTGGCCGGCGCGTTCGCGGCGAGCAAGCTGTTCGCCCACGTCGGCGAGCGGTTCGACGTCTGGCTGCACCCGTTCGCGGGCAGTAACCCGGAGGGCAACGCCTACCAGCCGGTCCAGGGGCTGTACGGGATGGCGAGCGGCGGCCTGCTCGGCAAGGGCCTGGGCGGCGGCCAGCCGTACATCACCCCGCTGGTCCAGAGCGACATGGTGATCAGCGCGTTCGGCGAGGAGCTCGGGCTGGCCGGGGTGATGGCCATCTTGCTGGTCTACGGCCTGATCGTGCAGCGCGGGCTGCGGACCGCGATGCTGGTCAAGGACCCGTTCTCCAAGCTGCTGGCCGGCGGGCTTTCCTTCATGCTCGCCCTGCAGGTGTTCGTCATCGTCGGCGGTGTGACCCGGCTCATCCCGCTGACCGGCATCACCACGCCGTTCCTGTCCCAGGGCGGGTCCTCGCTGGTCGCCAGCTGGATCCTGATCGCCTTGCTGGCCCGGCTCAGCGACACCGCGCGGCGTCCGCCGCCCCGGCCGATCCAGGAAGAGGGGCTGACCCAGGTGGTGACGCTCAAGTGAACCGGGCCTTGCGCCGGATCTCGATCGCGGTCCTGGTGATGTTTCTGCTGCTGCTCGTCAACGTCAACTACCTGCAGGGCTTCGAGCCCGCCAGCCTGGCCGGGGAACCAGGCAACTCCCGTGCGTTCTACGCGGCGCAGAACCAGTACGAGCGCGGCAGCATCGTCACCTCCGACAGCGTGACGATCGCGGCCTCCAAGCCGAGCACCGGCGCCAATGACGCCATCAAGTACCAGCGCTACTATCCGCTTGGCCCGGAGTACGCGCCTGTCACCGGCTACGAGACGCTCTACAGCCAGACCGGTATCGAGGGGGCGGAGAACTCGCTGCTGTCAGGGAACGACTCCGCGCTTGACGTCAGGAAGATCGTCGACCTGATCACCGGCAAGACGACCAAGGGCGCCACCGTCACGGTCACGATCAACTCCAAGGCGCAGAACGCGGCCTACAGCGCGCTCGCGGCGGGCGGCAAGCCGGGCGCGGTGGTGGCGATCGACCCGTCGACCGGGAAGATCCTGGCCATGGCCAGCTACCCGAGCTACGACCCGGCCCTGCTGGCCACTCACGACGGCAAGCAGCTCATCAAGAACGACAACCAGCTGCTGGCCGACAAGACGCAGCCGCTGCTCAACCGGGCGCTGGAGGGGACGTACCCGCCCGGGTCGACCTTCAAGATCGTGACGAGCTCCGCGCTGCTGACCCAGAATCCCAGCACCACGATCAACACCAACGTCGACTCGCCGACCACGCTCACCTTGCCGCAGACCAGCCACGCGCTCACCAACGACCTGGGCGAGGTCTGCAGCCCCACCGGTCAGGCTCCGCTGATCTACGCGTTCGCCAAGTCCTGCGACACCACCTTCGGCAAGATCGGTGAGACCCTCGGCCCCGCCGCGCTCAACGCCATGGCCACCAAGTTCGGCATGAACAACCCCAACCTGGCCATCCCGCTGCCCGTGGCGCAGAGCAACTACGTGATCCCGCCGAGCCTGGCGCTGACGGCCTACTCGGCCATCGGCCAGTACAGTGACACCGTCACGCCGCTGCAGGAAGCCATGTTCGCCGCGGCCATCGCCAACGGCGGCACACTGATGAAGCCCTACCTGGTCCAGCAGGTCACCGCCAGCGATCTGTCCACGGTGCAGACGACGCCGGCTACGGTGCTGAGCCAGCCGGTCTCCTCGACCGTGGCCAGTGAGGTGGGGAAGATGATGCTCGCGGTGGTGCAGCAGCCCGAGGGCACCGCGTTCGGTTTCAACTCCGCGGCTGAGGGCGGCCTGGTCATCGCGGGCAAGACCGGGACGGCCGAGACCGGCACGGTCACCGGGCTTGACGACGCGGCCTTCACCTGCTTCGCGCCGTACGCCAACCCGAAGATAGCCGTCGGCGTCATAATCCAGGGTGGCGGTTACGGGGCCACCGCGGCTGCACCGATTGCCGTGCAGGTCATCAAGGCATACCTGGCATCCCTGGGGAATCAGTGAGCGATTATCTGCTGGCCGGCCGGTACCGGCTGACCGGCCGTATCGCGGCCGGCGGCATGGGTGAGGTGTGGCGCGGCGAGGATCAGCTGCTCAACCGGGCCGTGGCGGTCAAGCTGCTGCCCACCGGGCGGGCCGGCGACGAGTCGTTCCTGGCCAGGTTCCGGGCCGAGGCCAGGTACGCGGCCAGCCTGTCCCATCCGGGCATCGCGCGGGTCTATGACTACGGTGAGTCATCGGAGTTCGGCGGCGCCTACCTGATCATGGAGCTGGTCGAAGGCGATCCGCTGTCCGCGATCTTGGCCCGGGAGGGCAGGCTGTCCCCCGACGCCACCCTGGACATCGTCAGCCAGGCGGCGCGCGCGCTCGACGCGGCGCATCAGGCCGGCATCGTGCACCGCGACATCAAGCCGGGCAACCTGCTCGTGGCCACGGGCGGTACGGTGAAGATCACTGACTTCGGCATCGCGACCGCGGTGCGGGCCGCGCAGGCGTCGCACCTGACCGAGACCGGCATGGTGATGGGCACGGCCATGTACGTCTCACCCGAGCAGGCCACCGGCGCGCCGGTGAACAACGCCTCGGACATCTACTCGCTCGGCGTGGTCGCCTACGAGTGCCTGGCCGGCCGGCCGCCGTTCACCGCCCGGGAGCCGCTGGCCATCGCGTTCGCGCACAAGCACGAGCCGGTGCCCGCGCTGCCGCCCGACGTGCCGCCGCCGGTCAGCGACCTGGTGTACCACATGCTGGCCAAGACCCCGGAAGAGCGCCCGGCCAACGTCCAGGTGGTCGCCGACCGGGCCGACATGCTGCGCGACGCCCTGGTCCTTGGCCACCCCGCCCCGCCGGGAGGCTACCCGGACGACTATGCGGGTGCGACCCGGGCCGACGTGCCCGCGGCGGCGACCGGCACCCTGCTGGGCCCGGGCGACCCCTGGGCCGGCCAGTTGCCGACCGGGGCCTCCGGCCGGATGGGCGGCGGCAGCGCGCGGGCCGGCCGCCGCCGGCGCCGGCTGCTGACCGCCAGCGCGACGGCGGCCCTGTGCGCGATGGCCATCGGGATCGGCCTGTATCTCACCGGTCACATCGCGGGCCAGGCCAACGGGCAACCTGGCAATAGCACCGCACAGCACCTCAACTCGCCGAGCGCCCGGCCGTCGCCCATCGCGAGCCAGCTGCCCCGGTCCTCACCGAGTCCTAGGGTGGTAGCTACACAACCGACACCGTCCCTCAGTCCCAGCTACAGTCCGCAGCCCGTGAAATCCCCGAAACCGACACCGACCAAGACGGCGTCGCCGACAGCGAGCGCGTCGGCGTCGGCAAGCACCTCGCCGACGGCCACGAGTTCACCGACGACAAGCACCTCTCCGACGGCGACAACGTCGCCGACGGCGACTCCCTAGAGAACTAGAAATAGCGCAGGGTGGTTTGGCACAGTGCGAGATATGACACAGCCCCGTCTCCTCGGCGGCCGCTACGAGCTTGACGGCGTCGTAGGCCGCGGCGGGATGGCGGAGGTCTACCGGGCGCGCGATATCCGGCTCGACCGGATCGTCGCGATCAAGACTCTCCGTGCCGACCTGGCCAGGGACCCGATTTTCCAGGCCAGGTTCCACCGCGAGTCCCAGTCGGCGGCCTCGCTGAACCACCCGTCCATCGTCGCGGTCTACGACACAGGCGAGGACATGGCCACCGGCGTTCCCGTGCCGTACATCGTGATGGAGTACGTCGACGGCCGCACGGTCAGGGACCTGCTGCAAGAAGGGGGCCACCGGCTGCTGCCCGAGCGGTCGCTCGAGATCATCGACGGCGTGCTGCGGGCGCTGGAATACAGCCATCAGGCTGGCATCGTGCACCGGGACATCAAGCCAGGCAACGTCATGGTGACCCGCAACGGTGACATCAAGGTGATGGACTTCGGCATCGCCCGGGCGATGAGCGATGCCCAGGCCACCATGACCCAGACCGCCCAGGTGATAGGCACCGCGCAGTACCTGTCGCCCGAGCAGGCGCGAGGCGAGCGGGTCGACGCGCGCAGCGACCTGTACTCGGCCGGCTGCCTGCTGTACGAGCTGCTGACCGGCAGGCCCCCGTTCACCGGTGACTCGCCGGTCGCGATCGCCTACCAGCACGTCAGGGAGAACCCGGTGCCGCCGTCGCGGGTCGACCCCGACGTGCCATCCTGGGCCGACGCGATCGTGCTGAAGGCCATGGCCAAATCGCCGGACGACAGGTACCAGACGGCCGCCGACATGCGTGCTGACCTGCAGCGGGCCGCCTCCGGCATGCCGGTGTCCGCCGCCCCGCCGACCCGGCTCGAGAACTACCCGCACACCCAGCGGATGGGTAACAGCGCGATGATGGCGGGGACCTCGCAGATCCCCGCCGTCGGCGACTACGACTACGCGGGCGGCGACTACGGCCGGCGCGAAGGGGGCGGCGGCGGCCGCCGCTGGATCCCGTGGGTCCTCGGCTTGGTCCTGGTGATCGGCGTGGTCGCGGGGGTGGCGTATTACCTGCTCGCCGGCGGGGGCAAGACGTACGCCGTGCCCCTGGTGAACGGCGAGCCGCTGGCCCAGGCGCAGGCGCAGATCAAGGCCGTGCATCTGCGGTCCACGCCGGTCGACCAGGCCAGTGCCACCGTCCGGAAGGGCTATGTGATCAGCTCCAATCCGCCGGAGGGCAACAACGAGCCCGCTAACACCGTGGTGACGCTGTACGTGTCAAGCGGCGCGGCTCCTGTCCAGGTGCCCAACGTGGTCAACGAGCAGGAGACGCAGGCCGAGACACAGCTGCAGAATGCGGGCTTCAAGGTCATCGTCACGCCGAATCCCAGCTCCACCTCACCGGCCGGGACGGTACTCAGCCAGAACCCAAGCGGCGGCACTACGGCTAAGCCGCAGTCTACGGTCACCATCACCGTCTCGGGCGGAGCGGTCGCGGTGCCTCCTGTCGTCGGTGATTCCCAGGCGACGGCGAGCAATATCCTGACCACCGCCGGATTCCAGGTCGTGGTCCAGCCAGGGTCGGGTCCGAGCCAGTACGCGGCCGGTACGGTCTTTGCCCAGCAGCCTGCCAGCGGCAACGCGACGAAGGGATCCAAGGTCACCATCTTCGTGCAGCAGGCCGCGGCCACGCCCTCCGCCACGCCCAGCCAGACGCCCACCCCGACCGGCAGCGGCGGCGTTCCGGGGTTTTGAGTACGGGCGGGCTGACCCGCCCGCAGCCTTACCGCCCCGGGAACCGGCTACGCTTAGGTCCGCATCACCGGGTCAGCCACAGATTCGCTCCGCAGCTTTTGCTTCGCAGGTTTGCTACGCAGGAGGCCGTTGTGCCCAAGTCGCGTGTCCGGAAGAAGACCGTCTACACGCCTCCGCCGTCGAAGACGGCACGGCGGAAGGTCAGTGCGCCCTGGGTCGGCCCGACCATCGTGGCCTGCCTGATCATCGGCCTCGCCTGGATCGTGGCTTATTACTTCACCCAGGGTTCGATCCCCGGCATGAGCGCGCTTGGCGCGTGGAATCTGGTCATAGGCTTCGCGTTCATCATCGCAGGCGTGACGCTGTCGACCAGGTGGCGCTGACCCGCGGCTGGGCTGACCCGCGGCTGGGGTGGTCTTAGCTGATCTGGGCTGGGCTTAGCTGGGCTTACAGGCCGCCGCTGGTCAGCTGGCCGTTCCTGACCGCGACGGCGACCACGATCAAGGCCACCACCACGACGGTGGCGAGCACTTGCAGCGCGGTGCGGTTCTTGCGCGGCGCGTAGGCGTAGGCCGCCGTGATCAGCGCCCCGGTGAGCAGGCCGCCGATGTGATCCTGCCAGGCGATGATGTTGTGCAAGAAAAAGCTGAGGGCCAGGTTGATGGCGATCAGGATGACGATCCCGCGGGTGTCCAGACGCAGCCGCTTCGACACGACGAACCAGGCCCCGAACAGCCCGAAGATGGCACCGGAGGCACCCACCGCCGCGTCGCTCGGCGGGGCCAGGAAGTAGTACATCACCCCGCCGCCGACGGCGCTGAGCAGGTACAAGGCAAGGAAGCGAACCCGGCCGAGCAGGCCCTCGAGGGAGGGGCCCACGAACACGAGCGCCCACATGTTGAACAAGATGTCCATAAACCCGAGGCCGCTCAAGCCGGTGGCCGGGGCCAGGAACGCGGACGTGATCAGCCGGTACCACTCACCCGCGGCGACTCCGTGCGCAGCGCCGCCGTAGGTGTACGACGCGGATCCGAACAGCTCCAGGTGGGTGACGATGCCCGGCCGGACCCACGTCACCAGGAAGATCGCGACGTTGATCGCGACCAGCGTCCAGGTGACCACCGGGGTCGCGGCCGGACGGCCGCCGAACGCGGTCTTGGCCTGGCGGGTACTGCGCGCGCCCTCGCCTACGCACTCCACGCACTGCTGGCCCACCGAGGCCGAGCGCATGCAGTCGGGGCACGCGTGACGGCCGCACCGGACGCAGGAAACGTACGTTTCCCGGCCCGGATGGCGGTAACAGGTGGGCACGTCCGGCTGGCCGGGCACGTCTGCGCCCGGCCGGGCCGGACCGCTCGGTCCGTCATCGCTGGACGTGCTCACGGCTTCGTCCCATCAGTTGACAGTGCCGCTCACCTGGCCGGGCCGCTCAGTTGGCCGGGCCACGGTCCACGGTGACCGACTCGATGGTCACGTCGTCGACCGGCCGGTCCTGGCTGCCGGTCTTCACCCGGCTGATCAGGTCAACCACGTCGGCGCCCTCGATGACTTCGCCGAAGATGGTGTGCTTGCCGTTGAGCCAAGGCGTGGGACCGACGGTGACGAAGAACTGCGAGCCGTTGGTGCCAGGCCCGGCGTTCGCCATTGCCAGCAGGTACGGCCGGTCGAACCCGAGGTCCGGGTGGATCTCGTCGGCGAACTCGTAGCCAGGTCCGCCCCGGCCGGAGCCGAGCGGGTCCCCGCCCTGAATCATGAAGTTGGGGATGACCCGGTGAAACACGGTTCCGTCGTACAGCTTGTCGGTGGTCGCCCGCCCGGTACGCGGGTCAGTCCACTGCTTGCCGCCCTCCGCCAGTTCCACGAAGTTCCGCACGGTCTTCGGTGCGTGATCAGGGAAAAGCCGGATAACAACGGGCCCGTGGTTGGTGTGCAGTGTCGCGGTCAGCGTGTCTGTCATACTCTTGACTCCTCGTCCCGCCATCTAACTGGCCAGACATTTCGTCGTTGTTAATTTCGTCCAGTCCTAACCGTACCGGCAGCGCGCCATGATTGAACCAAGCAAAGCCGGGAAGCCTGTGAGGACGGGATTACGCTCGGGAGGTTTACTGTGTCCCTTATGAACACCAAACGCACCACCGACGGCGCGGCCGTGATCAGCGAGCGCGCGAAGAGCGTCGCCGCGCAGGCCGTCCCGCTGGGAAAGCGCGCGGGAACGACAGCGGCTCAGGGTGCCCGCCAGGGCGTTCAAGGTGCGCGGGAATGGGCCGCGCCGCGGCTCGAAGACGCCACGGACGTGGTCACGGATGCGGTCACGACCGCGGGTACCACCGCCGTTCAAGGTGTCCGCCAGGGCGTCCAGACCGCCAAGGAGTGGGCCGCACCGCGCATCGAAGACGCCGTTCAGGGGGCGCGGGAATGGGCCGCGCCGCGACTGGAGGACGTCGCCGAGGCGGTGACCACCACGGTCGCGCCCAAGGTGTCGTCCGCCCTCCGTTCCACTGCGCAGCAGGTCAGGCCGAAGTCGAGTAAGACCGGT
>JBEKGC010000194.1:0-18156 GCA_050013055.1 Streptosporangiaceae bacterium | reverse complement strand
CTGACCGGGCTGCTGGCCCAGGTGCGCGCGCAGGGTTCACCGCTGCCCCCGGATACGCTGGAAGCGTCAGACCTGATCCTTCCTCACCAGGACTCGAGCATGGACGAGGTCCGCAAGCTGCTCACCGAGGAAGGCCTTATCCCGGGCTGAAGCCGGAGCTTACTTGCGGGTAACGTTCGGCTGGGATCCAGCGTTGTACAGGTAGATTTCAGCTACATAATGCAGCTGGCTCCGGGCGGGCACACACCAGCCCGGGCCGAACGGAGGTGGCGCCATGGCGGCGCGTACCAGGTATGCGCCCGACCGGGGGCTAACGGTCCGGATGACCGCGACCATGTTCCTGCTTGGGCTGGTGTTCGTCGCGTTCGTAGCCGCGATCATCGGCATCGGTTACGCATATCACGCTTCGAGTGCCGCGATCGTGCTCTTCGCGGTGGTCCTGGGTGGCGGTTTCGCCATCGGGTCGCTGTTCTACTCAGACAAGATCGCGCTGCGGACGGCCGGGGCCCGAGAGGTCACCCCGCAGGAGGCGCCCGAGCTGCACGGCATCGTGGACCGGCTCTGCGCGCTGGCGGACATGCCCAAGCCGCGGGTGGCCATCGCCCAGTCCAACATCCCGAACGCCTTCGCGACCGGCCGTAACGCCGACAATGCGGTGCTCTGCGTGACCACGGACATCATGCGCCGGCTGACGCCGGAGGAGCTCGAGGGCGTCATCGCGCATGAGATGTCGCACGTGGCCCACAAGGACGTCCAGGTCATGACGGCCGCCTCGTTCCTGGCCATCATCGCCGCGCTGCTGATCAGGGTCGCCTTCTACGGGGAGCTGTTCGGCGGTGGCGGCCGCGGCCGCGGCAACAACCAGAACACCGCCATCATCATGTTCGCGCTGATGGCGGTGAGCATCGTCGTCTACGCGGTCAGTTTCCTGCTGATCCGGATGCTCTCCAGGTACCGCGAGCTGTCCGCGGACCGCAGCGGCGCCCTACTCACCGGCCAGCCAAGCGCGCTGGCAAGCGCGCTGGTCAAGGTCAGCGGTCAGATGTCCAGGATCCCGAACCAGGACTTGCGCGCCGCGCAGCCCATGAACGCGTTCTTCTTCGCCCCCGCGATGCGCCTGGCTCCCAACGGGAGCCTGGCGAACATCTTCTCCACCCACCCGAGCCTGGAGCGCAGGCTGGCCGAGCTCGACAAGGTCCAGCAGCAGCTCAACCGGGCCGGGTAAGGCGGCTCGTGGGCTTCCTCGACACCCTGCTGGGCCGGACCAAACCGGTCCAGCCCAAGCTTGATGACCTGTTCGCGCTGCCGTCGGCGGCGGTCACGCTCGATGCCGGGGCCGGCTTCAGGCCCACCGGTTCCGGCTCGGTGTGCTTTCGCCCGGTCGAGGGCCGGTCGTTCTCCGACGTGCAGAAGGACGTGCAGGAACTGCTTGACGTCAGCTCCCAAGGACTCCTTCGGGTTCAACTGGCTGGTCAGCTCGCACATGTCCGACGAGATCGAGGCGCTGGTCACCGACCTGCACGCGGTCAACTCCTCGCTGGTGGACAACGGTTTCGGCCCGCAGTTGCTGTGCACGCTGGTCGCCTTCAAAGATGATTCAGAACGCAGGCTTGGCCTGGTCTACCTGTTCAAGCGCGGCACGTTTTATCCGTTCGCGCCGCTGTCCGGGGAGCGCCGCGACAACGCGCTAGAACTGCAGGTCAAGGGCGTGATCGGCAGCGACCTGAAGTTCGAGCCTGATCTGGGCCGCTGGTTCCCCGTCTGGGGCGCACCCGGTCTGTAGGTTTTGTCAGGGGTGGCTGGAATGCGGCCGCACCGAATATCGTTGGGAGTGCACGTGGGAGCAAACTCCCACGCCGCATACACGAGTTAAGGCGGGAGCCAAAGGTGACTGTTCAGCAAGAGGCCGCTCAGGGGCAAGAGGCCACCCAGGGAATCGTCCTGACCGACGGCGCGGCCACCAAGGTGAGCACTCTGCTCGCCCAGGAGGGTCGGACCGACCTGCGGCTGCGTATCGCGGTTCAGCCGGGCGGTTGCTCCGGGCTGAAGTACCAGCTCTACTTCGACGAGCGTGACATCGACGGCGACATCGTCAGCGACTTCGACGGGGTCCAGGTCGTGACCGACAAGATGAGCGCGCCGTACCTGATGGGTGCGACCATCGACTTCGTCGACACGATCGAGAAGCAGGGTTTCACCATCGACAACCCGAACGCGACGGGTTCGTGCGCCTGCGGCGATTCCTTCCACTGACGCCGGGTTTCGCTGACGCCAAGTTCCACTAACACCGGGTTCCACTAACACCGAGCCGGGGTAGCCACCGTGCGCATAGCGGTCACAGGTTCCATCGCGACCGACCATTTGATGACGTTTCCCGGCAAGTTCACCGATCAGCTCATTGCCGACAAGCTGGACAAGGTCTCGTTGTCGTTTCTCGTTGACGACCTGGCCATCCGGCGGGGCGGGGTAGCGGCCAATATCGCCTTCGGGCTCGGCCTGCTCGGCCTGCGCCCGCTGCTTGTCGGCACGGTCGGAGCCGACTTCGAGGACTACCGGCGCTGGCTGGAGGACCACGGGGTGAGCACCGCGGCGGTCCGGCAGTCGCTGCTGCACCATACCGCCCGCTTCGTCTGCACCACCGACACCGACGGGAACCAGATCGGCTCGTTCTACGCGGGCGCGATGAGCGAGGACGGCGAAACCAACGTCGCCACCGTGGTCGCCGAGCAGGGCGGAGCCGACCTGGTCCTGATCGGGGCCGGAGATCCCGGCGCGATGGTGTCGCAATCCGGGCAGTGCCGGCGGGCCGGGCTGCCGTTCGCCGCCGACCCGTCCCAGCAGCTGGCCAGGTTTCTCGGTGACGAGCAGGTCCGCGCGATGGTCGACGGCGCCGACTACCTATTCGGCAACGAGTATGAGGAAGCGCTGATCGAGCGCAAGTCCGGCTGGGGCACGGCGGAGATGCTGAACCGGGTGAAGGTCCGGATCACCACGCTCGGTGCCGACGGCGCCCGGATCGAGCAGGCCGGCCAGCCGCCGATCCTGGTCTCCGCGATCCCCGACGCGCAATCCGTGGACCCGACGGGTTCCGGTGACGCGTTCCGCTCAGGCTTTCTCGCCGCGGTGGCCTGGGGGCTACCGCTTGAGCGTGCCGCCCAGCTCGGCAACCTGCTGGCGGTCCACGCGCTGGAAACCACAGGGCCGCAGGAGTATGACATCAAGCCCGGTCCGCTGGCCGACCGTTTCGCGGTCGCCTACGGCGAAAGCGCGGCCGCCGAGGTCGCCGCTCACCTGCCCACCTGAAAAGGTCCCCGCTACCTAAGTGTGATAACACGAAGGCAACCAGCGACCCCCGGATGCCGTCTCATGAGTTAAAGTCGGCTCCCGGAGGTCATCCATGAAACGTACACGCCTGCGTCCCTTGTCCGTCGTGGTGCTTGCCTCAGTGGCCTCGATGTTCCTGATGGCCGGCTTGGCCTTCGGCTTGACCGAGTCGGCCGGCGCCGCCCCCGCGCACCCGGCCCCGGTCCGGGCGGTCGTCTTCGACTGCCCCGGCCAGACGACTCCGCTGGTCCGGCCCAGGACATTCATCCTCACCTGTGCCGACGGGAACGTGGCCGTCAGCAAGCTCTCCTGGAGCAGCTGGACGCCCGGCCTGGCCAGCGCCGTCGGCACGCTCGAGGAAAACGACTGCACGCCGTACTGCGCGGCCGGGCACTTCCACGCCTACCCCGCGGTCGTCGTCCTCTGGGGCAGCGCCGTGGTGAAAACCCATTCCGGTGAGCGCAGTTACGTCAAGCTGACGCTCATCCTCACCGGTACCCGCCCGCGCTACTACAACTACCTCACCCACAAGTGGGTGACCGCACCTGTAACCCAGACCAGCAACCTGCTGACCTCGCCCGCGGCCCTGTCGCCGCACGCGCGACCCGCCGCCAACGTGTAACCCGCCGGTGCCTGCGGAACCCGCCGGCGCAACCCGCCGCCAACGCGGAACCCGCTGGCGCAACCCGCCGCCAACGCGGAACCCGCTGGCGCAACCCGCCGCCAACGCGGAACCCGCCGGTGCAACCCGCCGGCGCCTGGAGAACCCGCCGGCGCACGCGTAACCCGCCGGCGCCCCAGGCGCCCCATCCGAAGGGCCACCCAGTGTCCCCACGCACAACTTTCTCCAACCCCGCCTCATCCGCCCCCGGCCCCTCCGCCCCCGGCCCCTCCGCCTCTGGGCGCTTCGGGAAGGGCCGCAAAGGCGCCGGCCGGGTGACCTTCGCCGCCGCGGCTCTGGCCGGCCTGGCGATGGTGGCCGGCTGTTCGTCGTCGTCCTCGAGTAGTCAGCCAGCGACATCCGGCTCGACGGCGGCCGGCTCCACGACCCCGGCCGCCGTGGCCTCTTCGAGCAGCGGCAACACGCCCGCCGCGACCTCCTCGTCCTCCCCGGCCGCGGCCGGCCCCGCGCCGTGCGCGACCAGTTCGCTGCACGTCAAGCAGGGGCTGGCGCAGGGTTACGCCGGCGGCGTGTACGAGGTCATCGACTTCACCAACATCTCAACCGCCACCTGCACGCTGTACGGCTACCCCGGCGTCTCGCTGGTCACCGGGGCGCCCTACAGCCAGGTCGGCCTGGCCGCCAAGCGGACCACG
Source organism: Streptosporangiaceae bacterium (assembly GCA_050013055.1). GTDB lineage: Bacteria > Actinomycetota > Actinomycetes > Streptosporangiales > Streptosporangiaceae > Palsa-504. Next base: position 13,515 of record JBEKGC010000194.1, on the reverse strand, counting down.
GGTACGGTCAAGCAGATCAAGCTGGCCCCCGGTGCGACCGCGAACGCCCTGCTGCAGATCGTCGACGCGCTGAACTATCCCCCCGCCACCTGCGGACCCACCAAGGCCACCGCCCTGAAGGTCTACCCGCCGAACCAGACCGCCCCGGTCTACCTCGCCAGCACCGGGACCACCGGCTGCGCCAAGCCTGTCGCGATCATGAACATCGGCCCCGTCCAAGCCGGCTCGGGCGGTTCCGCCTAGAGCCTCTCGCCGAGCGTTAGGTAACGGGAGCCGCTGGACCTGATGAGCCCGCGCCTTGCGCTTCCCACCAGCCCGTCCTGTCCCACTAAAATCATAAATCGATCCCCAGTACGACAAGTAGAGAAATTCTCACGGAAGATTCGGCCTTAGTGGAGAAAAAAGTACCCTATAGGGTACCAAACCTACCGTAGAAGCCGAATCTTCCACGATTTCCTCTAGATTCGACGTGACATTAAGCACTGACGCGCCACGTACAACACCAGCATCATCGCGGGACCAGGCCATCGCGTGGAGCGCACAATCGGGCTGCGGTTGGGCTGCCGGGAGGCCGGGCGGGCGGCGGGCGGGCCGCTGCCGGGAAGCCGGGCGGGTGACGGGGGGGCGGCCGGGCGGGTGACGGGGGGGTGACGGGCTTGGCTGAGCGGGGCGCTCGGCTCGGCGGACCGCGGCGGCGGTAGCGTGGCGGGCATGGGAACCGCACTCGCGTTCGGCGGGCTGGCCCTGGCGTCGGGGTACCACGGGCCGCCTGCGCTGACGCTGACCCGGGCGTTCACCGAGTGGACGTTCGATCCACCGATGGCGGCGCTGGTCGTCATCCTCGGCGGCGGCTACCTGGCCGGGGTGCGCGGCCGGCCGGACTGGCCGCTGGCCCGGCGGATCTGGTTCCTCGGTCTGGGCCTTGGCTTCCTGGTGATCGCGACGATGTCCTGGACGGGCGTCTACCAGCCGGTGCTGATGTACGCGCGGGCGGTGCAGACCGTGCTGCTCGTCCTGGTGGTCCCGCTGTTCCTGGCCCTCGGGCGTCCGATCTCGCTGGCCATCGCGGTGCTCCCTGGCGCGGGCCGGCGTATCGAGGCAGTCATCGGCTCCCGCTTGGCCCGGCTCCTCACCTTCCCCGCCATCACCACGTTCACGCTGGTGGCCGTGCCGTTCGTTATGTACTTCACGTCGTGGTACACGGCGGTGTTCGACAGCACCACGGTGCGGGAACTGACGTACCTGGCGCTGATGGCGCCCGGGTTCGTGTTCTTCTGGACCTTGCTGCGGGTGGACCCGGTGCCGAAGAAGTACTCCTACGCGGTCTCCATGTGGATTACCGGCGCGGAAGTGATCGGCGACGCGTTCCTCGGGATCGCCGTCATCGCCAACCAGAACCTGATCGGTGCGGCCTACTATCACGCGCTGGCCCGGCCCTGGGGGCCCACGCTGGCCACCGACGAGGTCATCGCCGGGGGAGTGCTCTGGGTGCTCGGGGACCTGGTCGGCCTGCCGTTCCTGGCCGCGCAGCTGATTCAGATGATGCGCGAGGACGAATCCGACGCGGCGAGGATCGACGCCGACCTGGACGCTCAGGAGGCCCAGCTCGAGAGGGCCCAGCCCGAACCCCCTGCGGCGGTCGAGGGCGACGCGGACGAGCGCCAGGAGCCGAAGCCATGGTGGGAAAACGATCCCCGCTTCACCGGCCGGTTCAAGGCCAACTAGGGCCATCGGGAGTAAATTCGGGTTAGAGCCTGCGGCGGATATACAGCGCCCAGCCGCTCGGCAGTTCGGCGGAGCCGACGAACTCCTGGGCCTTCATGGCGCACCAGGACGGTATGTCGGTATAGGCCGCCGGGTCGTCGGCCAGGACCGCTACCACCGCGCCGAGCGGGACGTCCCTGATCTGCTCGGCCAGCATGATGATGGGGATGGGGCACTTGCGGCCCAGGGCGTCGATGGTCAGCGCGGCCGCCGGGACCGGCGGTGATACCACGGTCCGTTCGGCCTGGAGGGTGAGAGCGGAGCCGGCGTCGGCGCCTGGGTGCTCCGGTCGGCGGGGCTGGCCGGTGCGGTCGGACGCGGATCCGCGCCCGAACAAGCTCCTGCGACGCCCGGTCATGCGCACCTCCTGTTTCCATCATGCCCGCCGCTGGTACCGCCACGCGTGCCCGGGCGCAAAGATGACACAAACATGTGGGGTCGTAGAAGGCTTCCGGGTGGCGCGCGATACTGTTTGCACGACACGTTGTAGCAGAACCGAGGAAGGCCCTCGCCTTGACGACCGACACCGCCGACCAGGACCCGCAAGGGCTCCGACCCGGTGCCCCTGGTGACACCCCCGCGCCCCGTCGGCCGCGCGTCGCGCGCGCGGCGGGCCTGACGGTCGCGCTGACCTTCGGAATCCTTGGTCTTACCGGCTGCACAAACGACACGTTCACCCGGCTCGGCTTCCCCAACCCGATCACCGACCAGGGCAAGGTCGCCCTCAGCCTGTGGCAAGGTTCCTGGATCGCGGGCCTGCTCGTCGGCGCGCTGGTCTGGGGGATGATCTTGTGGGCGGTGATTTTCCACCGCAAGCGCGGCAACCGGCTGCCGGAGCAGGCGCGCTACAACATGCCGATCGAGATCATGTACACGGCGGTGCCGTTCGTGCTGATCGCGGTGCTCTTCTACTTCACCGCCAAGGACGAGAACTACATCGACGCCCTGCCGGCCAAGCCTGCCGTGAGGGTGGAGGTGCTGGGGTTCCAGTGGAGCTGGGCGTTCAGTTATCCCCAGTACGGCGTGACCAATCGCGGCAACATGTGGGGCGAAGGGCCGCTGCCGGTGCTGGAGATCCCGACCGGCGAAACGGTCGAGTTCGACCTGACCTCAACGGACGTCATCCACGCGTTCTGGATACCCGAGTTCTTGTTCAAGCGCGACGTCATCCCCGGCCACCCCAACCACTTCACGGTCACCGCCACGCAGACGGGGACCTTCATCGGGCACTGCAGTGAGCTGTGCGGCCTGTACCACAGCCGGATGTTGTTTACCGTAAAGGTCGTGACACCGCAGCAATTCCAGGCGTACATGGCTGCCCAGCAGGCAGCACAAAGTTCATCCGGGAGCACGCAGTGAGCGCCGTCCGGTATCGGCTAGCGAGCACGGGCCTTTGGGGCCCGTGCGAGCGCCCGGTGGCCCGAAGGGCATCCGGACGGGGCGAATATCTGGAGGAAGCGCAGTGAGCACGATCGAGCAGTCGGCCGTCGTCGGGTACGAGACGCCCAAGACGGCACGCAAGGGGTCGATCCTCGCGGACTGGCTGTCCTCGACTGATCACAAGATCATCGGGCACATGTACCTGATCACCGCGTTCATCTTCTTCCTCTTCGCCGGGGTCATGGCGCTGATCATGCGGATCCAGCTCATCGGCCCGACCGAGCACATCGTGTCTGACCAGCAGTACAACGAGCTGTTCACCATGCACGGGACGCTGATGCTGCTGATGTTCGCCACCCCGCTCTTCGTCGGGTTCGCGAACGAACTCGTGCCGCTGCAGATTGGCGCGCCGGACGTGGCGTTTCCCCGGCTCAACCTGCTGAGTTACTACCTGTTCACCTTTGGTGGCCTGATCCTGCTCGCCAGCTTCCTCACCCCGGGCGGGTCCGCCTCGTTCGGCTGGTACGCATACTCCCCGCTGACCAGCGCGCTTTACTCGCCAGGCATCGGCGCCGACATGTGGATCATGGGTCTGGCGCTGTCCGGTTTCGGCACCATCCTCGGCGGGGTCAACTTCGTCACCACGATCTTCTGCATGCGGGCGCCGGGTATGACGATGTTCCGGATGCCGATGTTCACCTGGAACGCGCTGCTGACCTCGATGCTGGTCCTGATGGCGTTCCCGGTGCTGGCCGCGGCGCTGCTCGTGCTCGAGATCGACCGCAGGCTGGGCGCGCACGTCTTCGACGCCGCCAGCGGCGGGGCCATCTTGTGGCAGAACCTGTTCTGGTTCTTCGGTCATCCCGAGGTCTATATCCTGGCGCTGCCCTTCTTCGGCATCGCCACCGAGATCATCCCGGTGTTCAGCCGCAAGCCGCTGTTCGGCTACAAGACGCTGATCGCCGCGACCATCTCCATCGCGGGCCTGTCGATGACCGTGTGGGCGCATCACATGTTCACCACCGGCGCCGTGCTGCTGCCGTTCTTCTCGTTCATGACGTTCCTGATCGCGGTGCCTACCGGGGTGAAGTTCTTCAACTGGGTCGGCACGATGTGGAAAGGCCAGCTCACCTTTGAGCCCCCTATGCTGTATACGGTGGGGTTCCTGGTCGTATTCCTGTTCGGCGGCCTCACCGGGATCATGCTGGCCTCACCGCCGATCGACTTCGCCGTTTCCGACTCGTATTTCGTGGTCGCGCACTTCCACTACGTGCTGGCCGGCACCGTGCTCTTTGAGATGTTCGCCGGCTTCTACTTCTGGTGGCCGAAGATGACCGGCAAGATGCTGAACAGCCGGCTCGGCAAGGTCCAGTTCTGGGTTATGTTCATCGGGTTCAACATGACGTTCCTCGTCCAGCACTGGATGGGCGTCGAGGGCATGCCCCGGCGTGTCGCCAACTACCCTGACCTGCCGGGGAACGTGACCACGCTCAATGTCATCTCGACTGTCGGGTCGTGGCTGCTTGCCCTGTCCGTGCTCATGTTCTTCTGGAACGTGTACATCACGTGGCGCTACGGGGAAAGGGTTACCGAAGAAGACCCGTGGGGTTTCGCTAGCTCACTTGAATGGGCCACGTCGTGCCCGCCGCCGCGGCACAATTTCTACCGGATTCCGCGGATCAGGTCCGAACGGCCCGCCTTTGAGGCGCACTACCCGCACATCAAGTGGGGCCGTGAATCCCATGGAATCGAGCAAGAGATCCCGGCTCTGTCCGATGCGCGGAAGTAGGATTTTGCCATGAAGGTGGAAGGCTGGCTGTTCCTCGGCTGCGGAATCTTTTTCGGCGCCGCGGACGTGGTCTACTGGTATCTGTCGAAGGACCCGACGGGGACTACCGCGCTCGCGCTCTCCGTCGGGCTCGCGGTTCTCACCGGCTTCTACGTGCTGTTCACCGGTCGTCGGCTGCCCAGGCGGCCGGAGGACGACCACCAAGGTGAGATCGCGCAGGGCACCGGCGAGATCGGCTTCTTCAGCCCGCACAGCTGGTGGCCGCTGTGGGTCGGGGCGGCCGCCGCGGTGACGGCGGCAGGACTGGCGATCGGCTGGTGGCTGTTCCTGATGGGGATGCTGTTCACGGTGTTCGCCTCGATCGGCTTCGTCTTCGAGTACTACCGCGGCCACTTCTCCCACTAGCCCCTCAGGCCAACACGGCCAACAAGGCCAACACGGCTAGAACGGCTAGCATCGCCAACACGGCTAACACCTGGCCAACCCGGACTGGTAGGCGATGATGACCAGCTGGATCCGGTCCCGGGCGTCGAGCTTGGTCAGCAGGTGAGCCACGTGGGTCTTGGCCGTGGCCGGGCTGATCGTCAGCTCTTCGGCGATCTCGGCGTTGGACAGGCCCCGGGCGACCATCGTGAGGACCTCGAGTTCGCGGTCCGTGAGCCCTCTCAGCAGCTTGCCGCCGGCGGCACCGGACTGGCCGCCGTCGCGGCCAGCCGGGCCGGCCTGGGTCGTCGGGTCCTGGCCCGCGACCGGCCAGGTGCCCGCGCCGCGGGTGCGGGCGAACTCGCCGATCAGGCGGCGGGTGACACTCGGCGCGAGCAGCGCGTCGCCCGCGGCCACCACCCGGATGGCGGTGAGCAACTCGGCGGGCACGGTGTCCTTGAGCAGGAAACCGCTGGCTCCGGCCCGCAGCGCGGCGAAGACGTACTCGTCGAGGTCGAAGGTGGTCAAGATGAGCGCGCGCACGTCGGTGCTCTCGGTGATCCGCCGGGTGGCCTCGATGCCGTCCATTACCGGCATCCGCACGTCCATCAAGATGACATCGGGCTTGGCGCGCCGCGCCGTTTCCACCGCCTCCGCGCCGTTACCGGCCTCGCCCACCACGACGAAGCCAGGTGTCGCGGCGATGATCCCGCAGAACCCCACCCGGACCAGGGCCTGATCGTCGGCGACCACTACTCGCAGTGCGCCCGCCTCGGCCCGGCCGGTTTCCGGTACGGGCCGCGCCATCAGGAGTCGCCTGTGGTCAAGGGAATATGCGCGGCCACATGGAAGCCGTAGCCGGGCCGCGGCCCGGCGCTGAACTCACCGCCGAGCAGCATCACCCGCTCGCGCATCCCGATGATGCCGTGGCCGCCCGAGGTCAGCCCGTGGCGGCCCGCCGCCAGGGCGCTTCCGCTCAGGCCGGCCGCGCTGGCTCCGTCGGGGCCCGGGCTGACCGATCCGGCCATGGCCATCGCCGGCCGGGCGGCGCCGGCCATGGCCGGCACGCCGGCGCCGTTGTCTGTGATCTCCAGGACCAGCTCGTCGCGGCCGTAGCCGATGAGGACCCGGCACGAGCTCGTCTGCGCGTGCTTGACCACGTTCGTCAGCGCTTCCTGCACGATCCGGTAGGCGGACAGGTCGATGCTGGCGGGCAGCTCTCTGGGCTGCCCGCAGCACGTCATGTCCACCTGGAGGCCTGCGCTGGCGGTCCGCGAAAGCAGCCGGTCCAGGTCGGCCAGTCCGGGGGCGGGGAACAGCGGTGCGCCCTCGGCGTCCCCGGTCCGGTGACCCGGCCTGCGGGCCGTCGCGGCGGGTCCGCCCGACTCGCCTGCCCCGCCCGACTCGCCGGACCCGCCCGACTCGCCGGACCCGCCCGACTCGCCGGACCCGTTTTGCCCGGCCAGGTCAGGCCAGTCGGCCTGGTCCGCCTGGCGCAAGGCCCCGAGCATCCGGCGCATCTCGTCCAGCGCCTCCCGGCTGGTCGCCTGGATGGCGCCGAGGGCGTCACGCGCGTCGGCGGGCTGGGTGTCGATGACGTACTGCCCGTAGCCTGCCTGGACGGCGATGACGCTCATGCTGTGGGCCACCACGTCGTGCAGTTCCCGCGCGATCCGCAGGCGCTCCTCCGTGACCGCCTTGCTCGCCGCCTCGTCTCGCAGCCGGACCGCGTACTGGCGCCGCTGCCGGACGATGAAGCCGGTGAACCAGGCGATGATCACGCACAGCGCGACGGACACCAGTCCGCCGCGCAGGAAGTATCCGCCTCCGGTCAGGGACATGATCGCCGCGTCGGCGACCAGGGTGGCGAACACGGCGGCCAGCACCCGCACCGCGTCCCGCCTGCGCTCGTAGGTCGCCGCGACCAGGTAGAGCACGTAGGCAACGGGCAGGAAGTAGGTCAGGCCGCCGTTGTCCGGTCCGGTCAGCATGGTGACGACCAGCGAACCTGCCAGCAGCACGCCGAGCATGAGGGCGGGCTGGCGGCGGCGCAGCGCCACCGCCATGACCGCCATGAACACCAGGAACACGGCGAGCGGCCAGGCCAGCGCGAGCGGACGATAGGGCAGCCCGCCGTACGGGCCCCCCACGGCCATCGCGACGCTGCGCCTGATCGAGGTGAACAGGATCACGCCGAACACCGCGCCGACCACGTAGTCCAGTGCGGTCCAGTGCCGGGGACTGAGCCGCATCGTCAGCGGCGGCCGCTGACGTGCGGCCGGGACGTCCGAGATGGTGCGCACGACCCTACCGTAACCGTGTTCGCCGTCCGGGGCGTCATCCTGCAGGCGTACGCCGCGGATCCGGGGCGGATCCGGCCCGGCCGGCACTTCACTCTGGCGGGTGATGACGTAGGGGCCGCGCGCTGACATGGTTAGGCACCATGCCACCCATCCAAGCTCCGCAGACCGAGGCTGGCGCCGTCATCGAGACCCGGGGGCTGACCAAGGTGTACCCGGGGAACGTGACCGCGCTCGACGGTCTGTCCGTCGACGTCGCGCCCGGTGTCACCGGCCTCGTCGGCGCCAATGGCGCGGGTAAGTCCACGCTGATCAAAATATTGCTCGGACTCCTGCCGCCCACCCAAGGCCAGGCCAAGGTGCTCGGCCACGACTGCAAAACCGACGGCGAGACGATCAGGACGCTGCTGGGCTACATGCCGGAACATGACTGCCTGCCATCCGATGTCACCGCCACCGAGTTCGTGACCCATCTGGGCCGGATGTCGGGCCTGCCGCCCACGGTAGCCAAGGAACGCGCCGCCGAATCGTTGCGTCACGTCGGGCTGCACGAGGAGCGGTACCGTCAGATCGGCACCTACTCGACCGGCATGAAACAGCGGGTGAAGCTGGCCCAGGCGCTGGTCGGGGGCTGGACCCGGCCGGCCGCACCGCGATGCTCGAGCTGATCGCCAGGATCGGGGTGGAGTTCGGCATCTCGATCGTGGTGGCCTCGCACCTGCTCGGCGAAATCGAGCGTATCTGTGACCACCTGGTCGCCATCGAGGCCGGGCGGCTGCTGCGCGCCGACACGATCACCAGCTTCACCCAGATGAGCCAGGTCCTCGCGGTCGAGGTGGAGGAGGGCCTGGCCCAGCTGCAGGCGGAGCTGGCGGGGCACGGCCTGACGTCCACCGTCCAGGCCAGGACCTTGCTGGTCCCGCTCGGCGGTGACGATACCTACGACGTCGTCCGCGACTGCGTGGCGACGCTCGCCTTGCCGCTGTGCCGGCTTGAGCAACGGCGGCATCAGGTGGAGGAGCTGTTCCGCGACGAAGATGAGGTGTCTCATGCCTGATCAGGTCCCCACCTCATCAGCCCCCGCGGGGCAGGCCAGCGTCATCCACGATCTCGGCTATCGCGGCTACGACGGCCCCAGGCTGGGCCGCGCCCAGATCGTCAGAGCGCTGACCTGGCACAGCTTCCGTTCGTCGTTCGGCATCGGCCGGGGCGCCAAAGGCAAGATCATCCCGGTGCTCGCGCTGATCGCCATGTGCCTGCCGGCCCTGGTGAACGCGTTCGCGGTGGCCCGCGGCAACGCGCGGCTCTTCGGTTACGACGTCTACGTGCCGGGCCTGCGGGTCGCCCTGGTCACCATCTTCATCGCCGCCCAGGCACCCGAGCTTGTCTCCCGTGACCTGCGGAACCGCGTCCTGCCCCTGTATTTCTGCCGGCCGCTGCGGCGCGGGGATTACCCGCTGGCCAAGTACCTCGCGCTCACCGCGGCGCTGCTTGTCCTGATCGAGATACCGCTGCTCATCCTGTACGTCGGCACGATTGCCTCGGCCAAGGGCGGCCACGTCATCTGGAACGAGACCAGGGCGCTGGTCCCCGGCCTCGGCGTGGGCCTGATGTGGGCCGTGCTGATGGCGGCGATCGGCCTGGTCCTCGCGTCCCTCACCGGGCGGCGCGCGTACTCCACCGGGATCGTCGCGATCACCTGCGTCCTCACCTTCGTGCTGTCCCTGCTGCTGATTCAGTCAGAAGGGGGGACGACCGCCACCTCGACCGGGGCGCGAATCGCCGGGCTGTTCAGCCCGTTCACCATCCTGGACGGGGTGCGGATCTGGCTCGGCGGCACCTCGCCGGGGACCGACGCCGATCCCGGTCGTTTCGGCCCGCTCTACGGGATCCTCGCGTTGATCGTGCTCGCGGCCTGCCTCGGGGGCCTGGCCGCGAGGTACCGGAAGGTGAGCCAGTCATGAGCATCGAATTGCGCAACGTCTCCCGCTGGTACGGCAACGTGGTGGCGGTCAACGACGTCACCATGTCCATCGGGTCGGGGGTGACCGGCCTGCTCGGACCCAACGGCGCGGGTAAGTCGACCCTCCTGCACATGATCGCCGGCTTCCTGCCGCCGTCCCGCGGTGAGCTCACCGTCGCTGACCGGCCGAGCTGGCGCAACGCGGCCATCTACCGCGTCATCGGCCTGGTCCCGGAACGTGACTCGGTGTATTCCTTCCTGACCGGCAGGCAGTTCATCATGGCCACCGCCAAGCTGCACGAGCTTCCGGACTCCGGCGCCGCGACGGCGCGGGCGATCGGCATGCTCGACATGGCCGACGCGGCCGACCGCAAGATTGCCACTTACTCCAAGGGCATGCGCCAGCGGATCAAGGTAGCGGCGGCGATGGTGCACGACCCGGAGGTGCTGCTGCTCGACGAGCCGTTCAACGGGATGGATCCGCGCCAGCGTCTGCACATGATGGACCTGCTCGACAAGCTCGGCAGCGAGGGCCGGACGATCCTGTTCAGCTCGCACATCCTGGAGGAAGTCGAGCGGTTGTCCGGCACCATCCAGGTGGTGGTGGCCGGCCGGCTGGCCGCCTCAGGCGATTTCCGCGCGATCAGGCGGCTGATGACGAGCAGGCCGCACGTGTTCACCGTGCGCTCCTCCGACGACCGGCTGCTCGGCAGCACCTTGATCGGCCGCCCGGCCGTGACGGCGGTGGAACTGACCGGCCACGGCCTGCAGGTGCGGACCTCGGACTACGGCGCGTTCTGCCGTGATATCGCCGTGCTCGCCCGCGACCGCGACATCCGGCTGCGTGAGGTGCTGCCGACCGACGAATCCCTGGAAAGCGTCTTCGCTTACCTGGTCTCCAACGAAGCCTCCAGCTGAGGAGCGCATGACATGTCTGGCTTGTTCAACCCGACGGTGGCCGGGGTCACGCTGCGTGCCACCCTGGGCCGTAAGCGGGCGCTGCTTTTCGGGCTCCCCGCCCTGATCCTGATCTTGTTCACGGTCGCGCTCAAGGCCTCGCGGCCGCCGTCGAGGCCCTGGCCATCGCATGTGCTCGGCACGTTCGGCTTCTCCGTGCTGCTGCCGCTCACCGCGCTGATCATCGGCACCAGCGTGCTCGGCGCCGAGATCGACGACGGCAGCATCATCCACTTGCTGGCCACCCCGGTCCGCAGGTCGTCCGTGATCATGACGAAGTTCGTCGTCGCGACGGGGCTGACGATGATCTTCGCGGCGGTCCCCGAGCTCATCGCCGCGCTGATATCAGGCGGCGGGAACGCCCCCCCGAACCTGGTTCACGCCGGTCCCGGCCTGACCCTGGCGACCCAGGGGGCCGCGATCAACGGCGGCCGGTTCGCGCTCGGCTTGTTCGTCGGGGCGCTGGTCGGCTCGCTCATCTACAACGCGATCTTCGTGATGGTCTCGGTGGCGACCACCCGGGCCATCGCGGTGGGCCTGCTGTACGTGCTGATCTGGGAGACCCTGCTGGCCAACTTTGTCAGCGGGGCCCGGCTGCTGTCGGTGAGCCACTACGGGCTCGGCATCGCCAACGGGATCGCGAACGACCCCGGCCTGAACGCGGGCCTGAGCGTGGCCACGTCGGTGGTGATGGGCGTCATCGTGACCGTGGTGGCGCTGGCCGTGGCGGTCAACCTGCTGTCGTCCTTCACCCTCAAGGGCGACCCCGCCTAGCCAGGCAGCGGGGACCTACGAGCCGAGGGACTCATCGGAGGACCCCACCGCGGCCTGCTCGCCGGCCTCGACCGCGGCCGCGTGCCCGTTGCCGACACTGTGGCCGTCGCCGTGCCCGTTGCCGACACTGTGCCCGTTGCCGACACTGTGCCCGTTGCCGTGGCCGTCGCCTTCGACCACGATGGTCTCGGCGAACGCCCGGTTAGCCCGTGCCCTGGCCTTGCCGAGAACGCCGCGTGCGCTCGGCGCGGGGATACCGTTCGTGTCCTCGGAGTCCGCCCCCGGCAGCAGCGCGGGCAGCGTCTTGGACTCGAGCACCGCCCGGGCTTCCTCGGACAGCGGCTTGTGGACCTCGATGAACTCGCCGTCGGGCATTTGCCGGATGATGCCAGACTCGTAGCCGTGCAGCAGCATCTGCTTGTCCTTGCGCTGCAGGCCCAGGCAGATGCGTTTGGTGGCGAAGAAGGCGATCGCGGGTCCGACGAAGACCAGGACCCGCGCGATCCAGGTAATCGTGTACAGCGGTATCTGCAGCTTGTCGGCGATGACGTCGTTGGCGCCCTCGGCCCACATGACGCCGTAGAACGTGATGACCGCGATCCCGGTCGCGGTGCGCACCGGAGCGTTCCTCGGCCGGTCGTTGATGTTGTGGTACGCCTTGTCCCCGGTCGCCCACTGCTCGAAGAACGGCCAGAACGCCGCGCCGCCAAGCACGAGGCCAAGCGGCAGCAGGGCCGGGATCAGCACGCTCAGCGTCAGCGTGTGCCCGAAGCCGTTGATCTCCCATGCGGGCATGATGCGCAGCGAGCCTTCCAGCAGGCCCATGTAGAAGTCGGGCTGCGACGCCGACGAGATCGCCAGCGGCGTGTACGGCCCGTACAGCCACACCGGGTTGATCTCGGCGAAGGTCGAAAGTATAACAAGCGCGCCGAAGATGAAGAAGAACCACGCCCCGCCCTTGGCCAGGAAGTACGGGAAGAACGGCTGCCCGACGACGTTCTTCTCGGTGTTCCCCTTGGCCGGCATCTGGGTGTGCTTCTGGTGGAACATGATGAACAAGTGCGCGGTGATCAGTCCCAGCAGGATGCCCGGGATCAGCAGCACGTGCAGGATGTACAGCCTCGGCACGATGTCATGACCGGGGAACGGCCCGCCGAACAGGAAGAACGCCAGGTAAGTGCCGACGATGGGGATGCCCTGCAGGACGCCCTCGAGGATCCGCAGGCCGGCCCCGGACAGCTGGTCGTCGGGCAGCGAGTAGCCGAACAGGCCCTCGAGCAGCCCCAGCGTGAACAGCACGACGCCGATCAGCCAGTTGACCTCGCGCGGCTTGCGGTAGGCGCCGGTGAAGAAGATCCGCAGCATGTGGATGATGAGCGAGGCCATGAACAGGTCCGCGGCCCAGTGGTGGATCTGCCGCATCAGCAGACCGCCCCGGACGTCGAAGCTGATGTTCAGCGTCGACTGGTACGCCTCGCTCATCTGGATGCCGTTGAGCTTGGTGTACGAGCCGTGGTAGACCACTTCGTTCATCGAGGGGACGAAGAACAGCGACAGGAAGACCCCGGTCAGCAGCAGGATGACGAACGACCACAGCGCGATCTCGCCGAGCATGAACGACCAGTGGTCAGGAAAGACCTTGCGCATGAGCACGCGGAAGCCGCGCGCCCCGTGGAACCTGTCGTCTAGCCAGCCACCGGTGCCGTTCAGCGCCTTCGGAACCTGAAAATTATCCGTAGTGCTCATCCGCGCTCCCAGAAGCTTGGACCGACCGGCTGGGTGAAGTCGCTCTTGGCGACCAGGTAACCCTCCGCGTCGGTGGTCAGCGGCAGTTGCGGCAGCGGCCGCGCCGCCGGGCCGAAGATCACGGTCGCACCCGTGGCCGCGTCGAACGTGGACTGGTGGCAGGGGCACAGGATGTGGTGCGTGGTCTGCTCGTACAGCGCCACCGGGCAACCGATGTGCGTGCAGATCTTGGAGTAGGCCACGATGTTATCCACGGTCCAGTTCATCGTGCCTATTAGCGTACTTCCCTGCGTCCTGGTCGGAATCTGCAGCTCGCCCGGACGGAACTTGATCAGGATGACCCCCGCCTTGACCTGCTCTTCCGGGTTGTCGGTGTAGCCTTCGGGCACGATCGTGATCATGCTCCCCGGCGCGCTGAA
>JBEKGC010000193.1:0-11675 GCA_050013055.1 Streptosporangiaceae bacterium | reverse complement strand
GCCGCGATGCTGCTGCTCGTGCTGTCCGACAACTACCTGGGCCTGTACGTCGGCTGGGAAGGCGTCGGCCTGGCGTCTTACCTGCTCATCGGGTTCTGGCAGTTCAAGCCCTCGGCGGCGGTGGCGGCGAAGAAGGCGTTCATCGTCAACCGGGTCGGCGACGCCGGGCTGGCCCTGGCCATCTTCTTGATGTTCAGCGAGTTCGGCACCGTGCAGTTCACCGGGGTCTTCGGCTCGGTGCGGGGTGGCGGCAGCGGCGTGGCCACCGCGCTCGGGCTGCTGCTGCTGCTCGGCGCGTGCGGGAAGTCCGCGCAGGTGCCGCTGCAGTCCTGGCTGCTCGACGCGATGGAAGGCCCGACCCCGGTGTCGGCGCTGATCCACGCGGCCACCATGGTCACCGCGGGTGTGTACCTGCTGGTGCGGTCCAACCCGATCCTGGCCCTGTCGCCGACCGCCCGGCTGGGGATCACCGTGGTGGGCGCGGTCACGCTGCTGTTCGGCGCGATCATCGGCTGCGCCAAGGACGACATCAAGAAGGCGCTGGCCGGGTCCACCATGAGCCAGATCGGCTACATGATCCTCGCGGCCGGCCTGGGCCCGGCGGGTTACGTGTTCGCGATCGCGCACCTGATCGCGCACGGGTTCTTCAAGGCCGGGCTGTTCCTGGGCGCCGGGTCGGTCATGCACGGGATGAACGACGAGGTGAACATGCGGAGGTACGGCGGGCTGGCCCGGGTCATGCCGGTCACCTTCGCCACGTTCGGCCTGGGTTACCTGGCCATCATCGGCATCCCGCCGTTCTCCGGGTTCTTCACCAAGGACGGCATCATCGAGGCGGCCTTCGACAAGGGCGGCACCTCCGGGGCGATCCTCGGCACCTGCGCGGTGATCGGCGCAGCCATCACCGCGTTCTACATGACCCGGGTGATGCTGATGACCTGGTTCGGCAAACGCCGCTGGGAGGGAGGGTCGGGGCGGGAAGAGTCTGCCCATCCGCACGAATCACCCGGCACGATGACCTGGCCGATGATCTTGCTCGCGGTGGGTTCGGTCGCCGCGGGCGGGTTCCTGATCACCGGGCAGCGGTTCGAGAACTTCCTCGGCCCGGTCACCGGGCTGCCGCCGACCGCGCACGGCTTTTGGAGCGTGCCGGGCATCGTGACCCTGGTGCTTGTCGTCGCCGCCGGGGGCCTGGCCTGGATGATGTACGGCCGGGTCCCGGTCCCCGCGACCGCGCCCAAGGGACGGTTTCCCGTCGTCGCGGCCAGGAAAGACCTCTACGGCGACGCGTTCAACGAGTCGGTCCTGATGCGGCCCGGCCAGTGGCTGACCCGGCTGTCGGTCTACTTTGACAACCGCGGCCTCGACGGGCTGGTCAACACGCTCGCCGCGGCGGTGGGCGGAACTTCGGGCCGGGTGCGCCGGCTGCAGACCGGTTACGTGCGCTCCTACGCCCTGTCTATGTTCTTCGGCGCCGCGGTGCTAGTCACCTTGCTCCTAGTGGTGAGGCTCTAAATGAACGGCTTTCCCTGGCTGACCGTGGCCGGCGCGGTGCCGCTGGCCGGAGCCCTGGTGATCGCGCTGATCCCCGGCCTGCCTGCCGACGCCGCGGCCGCCGACCGGCGCGCGCGGGACGCCATGGCCAAATGGCTGGCGCTCGCGTTCTCCCTGGTGACGCTGGTCGTGGTGATCATCATCGCGGTCAGGTTCCAGGTCGGCGGGCCGAACTACCAGTTCACCGAGAGCTACTCCTGGATCCCGGCCTTCGGGGTGCACTACGCGCTGGGCGTGGACGGCATCGCGCTTGTCCTCATCGGCATGTCGGTGGTGCTGATGCCGGTGGTGATCCTGGCGTCGTGGCACGACGCCGACGGGACACCTGTTGCCTCGGGGGGACAACCCCCCCAGGGACCAGCACTGTCGGGGGGGCTGCCCGCCCCCCCGTCCCCCCCTGGACACAGCACCAAGACGTACTTCGCGTTGATGATGGTGCTCGAGACGATGATGATCGGCGTCTTCGCGGCCACCGACGTGTTCTTGTTCTACGTGTTCTTCGAGGCCATGCTGGTGCCGATGTACTTCATGATCGGCAGCTTCGGGGTGGGGCGCCGGCAGTACGCGGCGGTCAAGTTCCTGCTCTACAGCCTGCTCGGCGGGCTGCTGATGCTGGTCGCGGTCATCGCGCTTTACGTGTACTCCACGCACAGCGCCGTCACCGGCCACCACGGGTCTTTCCTGTTCAGTGAGCTGACCCAGATCTCGCTGAGCGCGACCGTGCAGAAGTGGCTGTTCCTCGGGTTCTTCATCGCGTTCGCGATCAAGGCGCCGCTGTGGCCGTTCCACACCTGGCTGCCCGACGCCGCCGCGTCGGCGCCGCCCGGGGCGGCGGTGCTGCTGGTCGGCGTGCTGGACAAGGTCGGCACCTACGGCATGCTGCGGTTCTGCTTCGAGCTTTTCCCGGCGGGGGCCAAGTACTTCACCCCGCTGGTCATCACGCTGGCGGTGATCGGGATCTTGTACGGGGCCGTGGTGGCGATCGGGCAGGCCGACATGAAGCGGCTGATCGCCTACACCTCGGTCTCGCACTTCGGCTTTATCGCGCTCGGTATCTTCGCGATGACCAGCCAGGGCGTGTCCGGGGCGACGTTGTACATGGTCAACCACGGGTTCGCCACCGGCGCGCTGTTCATCTTGGCCGGGTTCCTGATCACCCGGCGCGGCTCGGACCGGATCGCGGACTTCGGCGGGGTGCAGAAGGTCGCGCCTGTGCTGGCCGGGCTCTTCCTCATCTCCGGCCTGGCCGGGCTGTCGCTGCCCGGGCTGTCCACCTTCGTCAGCGAGTTCCTCGTGCTGATCGGCACGTTCTCCCGCTACAAGCTGCCTGCCGTCATCGCCACCGCGGGGATCGTGCTGGCCGCGATCTACATCTTGTGGATGTACCAGCGCACCATGAACGGCCCGGTCCGCGAGGAGGTCGCGGGCTTCAAGGACCTCAAGGCGCGCGAGGTGCTCGCGGTGGCGCCGCTGATCGTGCTGCTCATCGGGGTGGGGGTCTACCCCAAGCCGGTGCTCGACATCATCAATCCCGCGGTGCGGGTCACGATGGCGCAGGTGCACATCACCGACCCGGTGCCCGCGCATCCCGCGACCGGCTGGTACGCCTATTCTCCCCTGCAGAAGGGAACCGCACCGTGACCGGTGTCCTCGCCGTCCCCGCGGCCAGCGTCAGCGGTGCGATCAGCCCGCCGAGCATCGAGTACGGCCAGCTCGCGCCGATGCTGATCGTCTTCACCGCCGCGGTCGTCGGCGTCCTGGTCGAGGCGTTCGTGCCCCGGCCGTTCCGGCGGGCCGTGCACCTGGTGCTCGCGCTCGGCTCGCTGGTGGCCGCGTTCATCATGACGATCGTGGTGGCCGCCTCGCACGCCATCTACGCCGGCGGCAGCCCGGGCCACGTGGCCGCGATGGGCGCGGTCGCGGTGGACCGGCCGACCCTGTTCATCCAGGGCACGATCCTGGTGCTGGCCTTCGCCAGCGTGCTGCTCATCGGCGACTCGAGCAACAGCCCGTTCGCCGCCCAGGCGGCCGCGACCCCGGGCAGCGCGGAGGAACGCGAGGCCCTCGGCGCGGGGATCATGCACACCGAGATCTTCCCGCTGACGCTGTTCGCGATCGGCGGGATGCTGCTGTTCCCGGCGGCCAACGACCTGCTCACCATGTTCGTCGCGCTCGAAGTGCTGTCGCTGCCGCTGTACCTGCTGTGCGGGCTGGCCCGGCGCCGCCGCCTCCTGTCGCACGAGGCGGCCATGAAGTACTTCCTGCTCGGTGCCTTCTCCTCGGCGTTCTTCCTGTTCGGCGTCGCGATGCTGTACGGCTTCTCCGGCTCGGTGCGGCTGTCGGCGATCGCGTCGGCGGCGGCCAGCAACACCTCCAACGCGACCCTGCTGTACGCGGGCATCGCGCTGGTCGGGCTCGGGCTGCTGTTCAAGATCGGGGCGGTGCCCTTCCAGGGCTGGAAGCCGGACGTGTACCAGGGCGCACCGACCCCGGTGACCGCGATGATGGCGTCCTGCACGGTGGTCTCTGGCTTCGGCGCGCTGCTGCGGGTCTTCTACGTGGCGTTCGGCAACCTGGGCTGGGACTGGCGCCCGGCGCTGTGGGTGATCGCCGTCCTCACCATGGTGGTGGGCGCCGTCGTCGCCATCACCCAGACGGACGTCAAGCGGCTGCTGGCCTACTCCTCGATCGCGCACGCCGGGTTCGTGCTCACGGCGGTCATCGCGACCAGCGTGGCCGGGCTGGCGGGCAGCCTGTTCTACCTGGCCTCGTACGGGCTGACCACGATCGGCGCGTTCGCGGTGATCACGCTGGTGCGGGATCCGGGCGGCGAAGCCGGGCACCTGTCCCGGTGGGCGGGCCTGGGCCGCAGGTCGCCTGTGGTGGCGGGCATCTTCGCGCTGTTCCTGCTGGCCTTCGCCGGTATCCCGCTGACCAGCGGCTTCACCGGGAAATTCGCGGTCTTCCAGGCGGCGATCGCGGCGGGCGAGACCCCGCTGGTGATCATCGGCGTGCTGAGCAGCGCGGTCGCGGCCTTCTTCTACGTCCGGGTGATCGTGCTGATGTTCTTCAGCGACCCGATCCCGGACGGCCCTGAGGTCGTCGTGCCCAGCCTGTTCACCGGCACCGCGGTGGGGCTCGGCGTCGTGGCCACCC
Organism: Streptosporangiaceae bacterium; assembly: GCA_050013055.1. GTDB lineage: Bacteria > Actinomycetota > Actinomycetes > Streptosporangiales > Streptosporangiaceae > Palsa-504. The sequence goes on along the minus strand of JBEKGC010000193.1, from coordinate 6,965 downwards.
TGGTGCTCGGCATCGTGCCCGAGCCGGTCCTGAGCCTGGCCAGTCACGCGGCGAATCAGCTGTTCGTTGGCTAAGCCGCAGGTCGAGCCGGGGTTCCTGGGCCGAGCGTGGCGCAGGACACTGGTTGGTTCGCCGCGCAGCGGGCATACTCGGGAGTTCGAGGCGTTTGCGCGTGCCGATGACGTGGAGAGCATGTGATCACCGCAGTTCCGGTAGATTTTCTTGAGCCCGCCCTCGCGGCGGAGGTGGTGGACGACCTGGCCCGGGTCGAAGAGGTGCTGACCAGCACGGCCCACCCCGACGACGAACTGCTGACCGAGGCCTCCAGGCACCTCATCGCGGCCGGGGGCAAGAGATTCCGGGCCATGCTGGTGCTGCTGGCCGCGCGGTTCGGTGATCCGGCCGATCCGCGGGTCATCCAGGCGGCGGTGGCGATCGAGCTCACCCACCTGGCCACCTTGTTCCACGACGACGTGATGGACGAGGCGCTGGTCCGCCGGGGTTCGGCGTCGGTCAATTCCCGCTGGGGCAACTCGGTCGCGATCCTCACCGGGGACTTCCTGTTCGCGCAGGCCTCGCAGATTCTCGCCGACCTGGGGCCGGAGGCGGTCAGGATGCAGGCGAAGACGTTCAGCCGGCTGGTCAGCGGGCAGATGGCCGAGACCGTCGGCCCGCATCCCGATCAGGACCCGCTGGCCTTCTACATGCGGGTGATCACGGAGAAGACCGGCTCGCTGATCGCCACCTCCGGCCAGTTCGGCGCCTTGTTTTCCGGTGCCCCCGGACCGCTCGCGGACCGGATCGCGGTCGCCTGTGAGCAGCTGGGCGTGGCCTGGCAGCTGTCCGATGACGTGATCGACATCGCCAGCGACCCGGACCAGTCGGGCAAGACGCCGGGCACCGATCTCCGCCAGGGCGTGCGGACCCTGCCGGTGCTTTACGCGCTTGGTTCTGTGGTGCAGTCTCCGGCGGACGCCCGGCTGCGCTGGCTGCTGACCGAGGCCGACCTGACCGATGAGGTCCTGCTGGACGAGGCGCTGAGGCTGCTGCGCGGTCACCACGCCATGAAGGAGTCCCGCGCCGACGTGCTGCACTGGGTGCTCGGCGCCCGCTCCGAACTCATGACGCTGCCCGACGTGCCGGCCCGGGCGGCCTTCCTGGCGTTGTGCGACTTCGTGGAGAAGCGTACCGGCTGAGGCCAGCAGGTGCCGGCGCTCAGCTTGGCTGCTGCGCCTCGGCGGCCAGCCCGGCGTCTTCCTCCTGGTAAAACGCCCGGTGCAGCCCGGCCGCGAGCGCGCCGCCAATCAGGGGCGCCACGATGAAGAGCCACACCTGGCTCAGCGCCTTACCGCCGACCACGAGGGCCGGGCCGAGGCTACGGGCCGGGTTCACCGAGGTGCCGGTGATGGGGATGCCGACGAGATGGACCACCGTCAGGGTCAGCCCGATGGCGATGGCCGCCGTCGCCGCGTTCCCGGTCGCGGAGGTCACCCTGAGGATGACGAAGACGAAGATGGCGGTCAGGACGACCTCGAAAACGAACGCCCCGCCTGCCCCGATGTGGATCAGCGATGCGCTGCCCCAGCCGTCGGTACCGAGCCCGGTGACCGTCCGGCTGTACATGGGTGAGGTGCTGAAGGTTCCCCACAGCGCCAGCGCGCCCGCGATCCCGCCGGCGAACTGGGCGATCCAGTAGACGATAGCCTCGGTCAGCGGGATGCGGCCGGCCAGCAGGGCCCCGACCGTCACCGCCGGGTTGACGTGGCAGCCCGATACCGGGCCGATCAGGTACACCAGCGAGAGCAACGTCAGCCCGAAGGCCAGCGCGGTGGCCACGACTCCGGCGGCCACGCTGCCTCCGTCGAACTTGAAGCCGAACATCAGGGTGGCTACGCCGACGGCAAAGAACACCAGGATCGCCGTGCCGAGGAATTCAGCCGCGAACTTTCTGATCATGATTCATCTCCCCCTCGTCGACTGCAAACCTTACCCGTCGCGGGGGTCAAAGGAACGCCAAGAGACCTTTCGGCCGGATGAACGCACAAGGAAAGGCGCCCGGGTTAGCTGACTTCCCAGGTGTCGTTGCCGGCCAGCAGGGCGGCCAGGTCGCCGGGGCCGCTCTGGCGGCGGGCGGCGGCGATCTGATCGGCCATCAGCTGGTCGTAGCTCGGCTGCTCGACGTTGCGGAACACGCCAACCGGGGTGTGCCGGAAATCCGTGGTGTCCAGCCGGGACAGCGCGAACGCGTAGGACGGATCGGGCCGCCGCGCGTCGTGCGTGATCAGCGTGTCCGGGTCCGCGCCGGCCACCTCGACCGCTTCGAGCTGACCGTGGTGGCCGAACCGCAGCCCGCGGGAGCCGCCGGCGAAGCGGACCGGCTGCCCGTCCTCAAGCTTGATCAGCCGGTCGTTGGTCGCTGCGGCGTCCTTCAGCGGGGCGAACGCGTCGTCGTTGAAGATCGGGCAGTTCTGGTAGATCTCGATGAACGCGGCGCCCTGGTGATCGGCGGCGGCCCGCAGCACCGAGGTCAGGTGCCTGCGGTCCGAGTCGATGGTCCGGGCCGCGAAGCTGGCGTCGGCGCCGAGCGCGAGGGAGATCGGGTTGAACGGGTGGTCCAGCGAACCGAACGGGGTGGACTTGGTGACCTTGCCCTGCTCCGACGTCGGCGAGTACTGGCCCTTGGTCAGCCCGTAGATCCGGTTGTTGAACAGCAGGATCTTGATGTTGACGTTGCGTCGCAGCGCGTGGATCAGGTGGTTGCCGCCGATGGACAGCGCGTCGCCGTCGCCGGTGATGACCCAGACGGACAGGTCAGGCCGGGAGGAGGCGAGCCCGGTGGCGATCGCGGGCGCGCGGCCGTGGATGGAGTGCATCCCGTAGCTGTTCACGTAGTACGGCAACCGGGACGAGCAGCCGATCCCCGAGACGACGACGACGTTTTCCCGCGGCACCTCGAGCTCGGGCAGGAACGCCTGGAAGGCGGCCAGGATGGCGTAGTCCCCGCAGCCCGGGCACCAGCGCACCTCCTGGTCGGATTTAAAATCTTTAGCCGCCGAACGAGCCGTGGCTTTAGGCACCATGGTCAGCGACGCGAGCCGGTGGCCTTCGTGCCCCCGCATGCCCTCATCACCGCCGGCTGGGCCGTGACCGTTCGTCTCAGGCATGCCCGATCACATCCTCTATGACGCCCGCGAGCTCGGCCGACTGGAAGGGCAGGCCGCGGACCTGGTTGTAGGAGATCACGTCGACCAGGAACCGGCCGCGCAGCAGCAGGGCGAGCTGGCCGAGGTTGATCTCGGGCACGAGCACCTTGTCGTAGCGGCGCAGCACGTCGGCCAGGTTTGACGGGAACGGGTTGAGGTGCCGCAGATGGGCCTGGGCCACCGAGCCGCCGGCGTTGCGCACCCGCCGGACCCCGGCGCCGATGGCGCCGTAGGTCGAGCCCCAGCCGAGCACCAGGACGCGGGCGTCGCCGTCCGGGTCGTCGACCTCAAGCGGCGGGATGTCGGCGGCGATCCCGTCGATCTTGGCCTGGCGCAGCCGGACCATCCGGTCGTGGTTGTCCGGGTCGTAGGAGATCGTCCCGGTGACGTCGGCCTTCTCGATGCCGCCGATCCGGTGCTCGAGCCCGGGGGTGCCCGGCACGGCCCACGGCCGGGCCAGGGTGACCGGGTCCCGCCGGAACGGCTCGAATTCCCCGTCACCCTCGGCGGGGGCCGTCGCGAACGCGAACTCCCGGCTCAGGTCGGGCAGCGTCGCGGTGTCCGGGATGCGCCACGGCTCCGAGCCGTTGGCCAGGTAGCCGTCGGAGAGCAGGATCACCGGGGTGCGGTACTTGACCGCGATCCTGGCGGCCTCGATCGCCACGTTGAAGCAGTCCGACGGGCTGGCGGCGGCGACGATCGGGATGGGCGACTCCCCGTTCCGGCCGAACATCGACTGCAGCAGGTCGGCCTGCTCGGTCTTCGTCGGCATCCCGGTGGACGGTCCGGCCCGCTGGATGTTGCAGACGAGCAGCGGCAACTCGACCGATACGGCCAGGCCGATGGTCTCGGCCTTCAGCAAGATGCCGGGCCCTGACGTGGTGGTGACGCTCAGCGAGCCGCCGAACGAGGCGCCGAGCGCCGCGCCGACCGCGGCGATCTCGTCTTCGGCCTGGAACGTGCGGACCCCGAAGCGCTTGTGCTTGGCCAGCTCGTGCAGGATGTCGGAGGCCGGCGTGATGGGGTAGGAGCCGAGGAACAGCGGCAGCCCGGCCAGCTGAGAGGCCGCGATGAGCCCGTAGGCCAGGGCCGTGTTGCCGATGATGTTCCGGTAGGTGCCCGCCGTCAGCGGCGCGGGCTTGACCTCGTACCTGACCGAGAAGGCCTCGGTGGTCTCGCCGAAGTTCCAGCCCGCGCGGAAGGCGGCCAGGTTGGCCTGCATGATCTCGGGCTTGGCGGCGAACTTGGCCTTGAGGAAGCCGAGGGTGCCGTCGGCGGGCCGGTCGTACAGCCAGGACAGCATCCCGAGCGCGAACATGTTCTTCGCCCGCTCGGCGTCCTTCCTGGTGATGTCGAAGGCTTCGAGCGCCTTGACGGTCATCGAGGTGATCGGCACCGGGTGCAGGTTGTACTGCTCGAGCGAGGCGTCCTCCAGCGGGCTGACCGGATAACCGACCTTGGTCAGATTCCGCTTGGTGAACTCGTCGGTGTTGACGATCAGGTCACCGCCCCGCGGCAGGTCCTTGATGTTGGCCTTCAACGCGGCCGGGTTCATCGCGATGAGCACGTCCGGCGCGTCACCTGGCGTGAGGATGTCATGGTCAGCGAAATGCAGCTGGAAGCTCGATACGCCGGGGAGGGTGCCGGCCGGGGCCCGGATCTCGGCCGGGAAGTTCGGCAAGGTGGAGAGGTCGTTACCGAAGACCGCTGTCTCCTGGGTAAACCTGTCTCCTGCGAGCTGCATGCCGTCGCCAGAGTCACCGGCGAACCTGATGATGACGTGATCGAGCTTCTGGACCTGCTTGGTCACAGTTGGAAGACCTCCTCCGCGCGCCGCGGCCGAGTACTCTCCACGCGCACCACCCCACGGCCGGGGGGCATGAGTTTAGACGGGATAAATTTTACGCCGAACGAACGACGAAAACGAACGTTCAACTGGTGCCGAGATATTCCCGGGCCCCTGTCCCGTCAAGCGCCGTCGCCGTCGCTTCTGGCAGATTCCTTAGAAACGGGGCCCGGTGAGCAGGTTTCCCTCGTCGCCCCCGTTCGGTGCACCCAGCCTAGGGACATATCTTACGCCTGCTGGATGGTGTCATCACGTCACGGCCGGAACGCGGGCGTGGCGGCTGGGAGGGGGAGGGCTGTGCGCGGTGTCATGCTGCGGGCAGCCGAGGGGGCGGCGGCGGTGGCCGGGCTGGCCACCGCGGTGATCGTGCTGATGGCCGGATTCGCCCTCATCGGGGTGGGCGTGGCCGGCGCGGGCGGTGCGGTCGCCGGGCTCGCGGTCGCGGCGGTCCTGGCTGCGGTCGGCTACGCCCGCGGTGACCGGATGGCGCTGGCCGCGATGGACGCCCGGCCGGTCAGCGAAGTGGAGCAGCCCGAGCTCTACCGCCTGGTCCGGGAGCTGAGCACGGCGGGCAGGCAGCCGGTGCCGCGGCTGTACGTGTCCCCGGCCGAGCAGCCCAACTCCTTCACGGTCGGCCGTAGCCCGCGCAGCGCGAGGGTGTGCTGCAGCCAGGGTTTGCTTCGGCTGCTTGACCAGGCCGAGCTCCGCGGCGTGCTCGGACACGAGCTGGCTCACGTGTCCGGTCACGACATCCTGGCCGGCTCGATGTCCGCGGGCCTGGCCGCCGTCGTCACGTTCCCGGCCGCCCTGGCCAGGTTCGCGCGGCCCGGCCTGGCGCCGGCCCGGGCGGGTTCCGGGCCGGGCGTGCTGGAAGCGTCGATGCTGCTGGCGCTCGGGCCCGTCGCCGCGGTCCTCATCCGGCTGGCGGTGAGCCCGGAGCGCGAGTACCGGGCCGACGCGACCAGCGCCCGGCTGACCGGCGACCCGCTGGCCCTGGCCAGCGCGCTGCGCAAGGTCGAAGCCGGGGTTAGCGGGTCGGCGGAGCTGGCGCTGGCCGCCGACGGCCGGCGCAGCCCGGTCGGCCACCTGATGATCGTCTCCCCGTTCCGGGCCGCGGGCCTGGCCAGGATCTTCCCGGCCCAGCCGCCCGCCAGGGAGCGGGTCCGCAGGCTGGAAGCCCTGGCCGGCTACCGCCGCTGACCCGTCACCGGTAGTTGACGAACTGCACGGCGAAGTCGAACTCCTGACCCTTCAGCAGCGAGATGACCGCCTGCAGGTCGTCTTTCTTCTTCGCGGAAACCCGCAGTTCCTCGCCCTGGACCTGGGCCCGGACGCCCTTCGGGCCCTCATCCCTGATGAGCTTGGAGATCTTCTTGGCGTTGTCCTGGGTGATGCCTTCCTTGAGGCTCACCGCCATCTTGTACTCCCGGCCCGACGGCTTGGGGTCGTCGGCGTCCAGGGTCTTCAGCGATACGCCGCGTTTGACCAGCTTGTCCTTGAACACGTCGAGAACCGCCAGGGCGCGCTCCTCGCTGTTGGCGCGGATGTCGACGGCGTGCTCGCCTGACCAGCTGATGGACGCGCCGACGCCGCGGAAGTCGAACCGCGTGCCGATCTCCTTGGCCGCCTGGTTGAGCGCGTTGTCAACTTCCTGGCGGTCAAGCTTGGACACAATGTCGAAGGAAGATTCTTGAGATGCCACGGGTCCAGGCTAGACCACAGGCGCGAACCCAAGTCGTTACGCCGCGAAACCCAGCCGGCTTACCTTCTGGTCGCGGTCTGGTCGCGTGTTGAGCTATCCTTCTCTGTGCCGCCAGCGCTTGCGGCACGAGGCAGGTTGCCCGAGTGGCCAAAGGGAGCGGTCTGTAAAACCGTCGGCTCAGCCTACGTTGGTTCGAACCCAACACCTGCCACAC
>JBEKGC010000192.1:0-11742 GCA_050013055.1 Streptosporangiaceae bacterium | reverse complement strand
CCGTCGAGCGGTCCGGCCGGCGTGCTTACCCGGGCCGGCAGCGCCAGCGCGGCCGGGACCGACGAGAACGTGATCAGGGCCCAGGCGCCAAGCACCACGAGCACGAGCAGCGCGGCCAGGCCCATCAGGACCCGGCGGGTCCAGCGGCGCCTGCGGTCAGGGCCGCGTGGTCCGGTACGCAGGGTCCGGATGCGGGTCACCTCGTCGTTCATGTCATGCCTTTCTCAAGGCCGGCCGGGATGGGCCAACCAGGAAGACGGGCGCGCCGGCCCGGGACCGTTCGTCATATGTCCTTCTGATGTCCCAGGTGGCCGTGCCACTGGGCCGTTCCGTCTGGGCCGTCAGTGGTAGAATAGGAAATACCAAACTTGAGACATAGAGTCCAAAGTCCTCATAGAGGGGTCGCTTTGAGCGTGGCAGGCGGGCTATGAAAGGCGACGTGCAGGCGCCCACGGGCCTGGCCCGCAGGGGCCGCCGCCTATCCGACCTGGAGACCGAGCAGCGGATGCTGCGGGCCGCCATGGCCATGGTGCGGTCCACCGGGCTGACCGTCAGCCTGGACCACATCAGCTTCGAGGACGTCATCCGCGAGGCTGACGTGTCCCGCAGCGCGGTCTACCGGCGCTGGCCCTACAAGGACCTGTTCTTCAGCGACCTGGTCAAGCAGCTGGCCGCGGACGCCACCCCGGGGATCGTCGAGGACGAACTCAAGCTGATGCGGCTGACCGTGTCCGAGCACCTGGACCAGATCGGCACGCCCGAGGGCCGTCATCACCTGGTCATCGAGCTGTTCCGCCGGCTCTCGCTGCTGGACTTCCAGACCATGTACGACTCGCCCGGCTGGCGCACCTACGTCGCCCTGCACGCGACCTTTATGAGCCTGGCCAGCGGAGCGCTGCGCGACCAGGTCCAGGCCGCGCTGGCCGAGTCCGAGCGGGCCCACAACGCCGAGATCGCGCGCACCTGGAAGGAGCTGACCGGGCTGTTCGGCTACCGTCTCAAGCCCGGTCACGGGGTAACGTTCGAGAGCCTGGCCACGCTGCTCAGTGCCACCATGCGCGGGCTGGTGATCATGGCGCTGGCCATGCCGGAGATGGCCGCGCAGCGGGTCCAGGCCAGCCCGTTCGGCGCCCGCACCAGCGAGGAATGGTCACTGCCCGCCCTTGGCCTGGGCGCGGTCGCCTCGGCGGTCCTCGAGCCTGACCCCGGGATCAGCTGGGACGACGAACGGCTGGCTGCGATCCGGCAGCTGCTGCGAACCTGGGCCCCGCCCGGCGCTTAGCGGCGGGAGTCCCGGCGAGCTCGTCTGCCTGCCTCTCGAGGCCGCCGGGATACCGCTGCCCGAGCTCTTCCAGCTCGCCATCCGGGAGAGCACCGGTCGCGCGCGGGGCCGGTGCCCGCAGGATCCGCTGGCGGCGCCGACCTAGCGGGATCAGGTGGCTGACCCGGGCAGCGCCTCCGGGAGGCCGAAACGCGGATACAGCTCGTCGACGTGGAACCGGGTGAGGGCGCAAATCCGCGCGCCAGCCGCGGTGAGCACGAACAGGCCGCCGGGGAGCGCGGCCGCCCGCCCTGGGTCGCTGATGTAGCTGGCCAGCGCGGGCTGGGTGTTGGCGGTGGTGGGCACAAGGCACACCCGGCGGTCGCCGCGGAAGGCGAAGCTGGCCTGCAGGAACGACCGGATCGCGACGAGGCCGCGATACTGGTGCGGCGCCGGGGGCATAGTCAGCCAGGCGTCGTCGGTGAGAAGCGCGATCACGCCGTCGATATCAGCGGAGACGTAGGCGTCGGCGAACCGCTGCGCTACGGCGCGCTCCTGGTCCGACGACGGCCGCGGCCCCCCGAGGCCGGTTTCGCCGCGATGCCTGTCCATGGCGGCGCGGGCCCGCTGCAGAGTCCCCTTGACGGCGGCCGGGCTGACCCTCAGCATGGCCGCCACCTCCTCAGCCGGGTAGCCGAGCACGTCACGGAGCACGAGCGTGGCCGCCTGGCGCGGTGGCATGCGCTGCAACCCGGCCACGAAGGCCAGCTCGATCGCCTCGGTCGCCTGGTAGCGGGCCTCCGGGCCCGGCGCGGTGTCGGCGATACCCTCAAGAAGCGTGTCCGGGAAGGGCTGCAGCCAGCTGACCTCGCCGCGTCGGGTCGGTTCGGGGGGCTGGAACGGCGGTACCGGGCTGGTCGGTACACGCCGGCCAGCCGCGCGCAGCGCGTTGAGGCACTGGTTGGTCGCGATGCGGTATAGCCACGAGCGCAGCGACGACCGCTGCTCGAAGCCGGGCAGTCCCCGCCAGGCTGCCAGCAACGTCTCCTGCAGCATGTCCTCGGCGTCGGTCAGCGAGCCGGTCAGCCGATAGCAGTGCACCCGCAGTTCCCGCTGGTACGGCTCGACGAGCGCGCCGAACGCCCGCTCCTCCCCGGCCCTGGCGCGCTCCAGGATGGCCTGATCCACCGTCCCAGCATGTCATTTCGGGAAACCGGGCCGGGAGCGTTCCGTTCCCGCGGTTCGCGGTGTCTATCTCGATGAGGACGGAACAGACAACCGAAGGGACTCCGACATGACCGAGACCACTAGCCCCGCGCTGCGGACCGCGCTGGCCTACTACCATGCCTGGACCAGCCACGACCTGGACGCGGCCATGCAGTACATTGCCGACGACATCGTCTGCGACGCGCCCGCGGGCCGCCTGGACGGCCGGGAGGCGTACCTGGGATTCATGCGTCCGTTCGTGCAGATCCTTACCGGCTCCGCGCTGATCGCCGCCTTTGGCGACGACACGACTGCGGTCGTGGTGTACGACACCGAGACCGTCCCGGTCGCCACCGCGCCCGCCGCCGAGTGCATCACCGTGACTGACGGCAAGATCACTTACAACCGGTTCATCTTCGACCGCGCGCCGTTCGACGCCGCCCGCCAGGCCAGCGACTGAGCCATGCCGCCGCTGGGATAGCGTAAACCGCATGGCGCTCATCACGCGGCCCCTGGGCCGGACGCAGACGGACGTGACCATCCTCGGGTATGGCGCCATGGAACTGAGCGGCGCGCCGAGGGAACCTAAGCTAGCGGGCGAGGACGCCGGACGCCTGCTCAACGCGGTCCTGGACGGCGGCATCAACCTGATCGACACCTCACCCGACTACGGCCGCAGCGAGGAGCTCATCGGGCGTTACCTGGGGCACAGGCGCGATGAGTTCTTCCTCGCCTCCAAATGCGGCTGCCTCATGGAGGTGCCGGCGGACTCGCCGCCGCCGTACCCGCACGACTACAGCCCGGGCAACGTCCGCGCGGTGGTCGAGCGGTCGCTGCGGCGGCTCGGTACGGATCGCCTGGATCTCGTCCAGGTGCACATGTCCCCGAGCCGGGCCACGCTGGAGGAGAACCACACGGTCCAGACGCTCCAGGAGCTGCGGGACGAGGGCAAGGTCCGGTTCATCGGCATCTCAGGCATCCTGCCTGACCTGCCCGACCACCTCGCCATGAACGTGTTCGACACCTTCCAGATCCCCTACTCGGCCATCCAGCGCGACCACGAGGACCTCATCGCCGAGGCGGCGGAGGCGGGCGCGGGAACGCTGATCCGGGGCGGCGCGGCCCGGGGCGCGGCGTCGGAGGAGAAGAACTGGCGGATCAGCCCGCTCACCCAGAAGCCGGGCCTCGGCCAGCGGAACTGGGAGACCTCGGGCATCGAGGACCTGCTCGCGGACGTGGGCATGTCCACGATGGAGTTCGTCCTTCGGTTCACCCTCAGCCACCCGGGCCTGTCGACCACCATCGTCGGCACCGCGAACCCGGCGCACCTGGCCACCAACATCGCAACGGCCGAGAAGGGGCCCCTGGATGCCGACCTCTACGAAGAGGCGAAGAAACGCCTCCCGCAGTAAGGAACCGGTGCATGCGAACGCACCGACGATGTCCTGTGCCGCCAGCAAGGCCTGGGGGGACCTGACCAGCTGTCAGCCAGCGGCGGCCGCCAGTTCGTCACGGGCACGTTGAGCGGATTCCTGGTCGCCTACCCACTCGAAGAGGTCCATGCTCGAGGTCAGGAGTTGCCGGGCTTCGCCCGGCCTGGTGAGCCGTCTGGCGATGGTGCCGAGATTGAACAGGACTTGAGCCTGCCCGCGCAGTACACCGCGCGCCCGGTGAAGTCATCGATCCCCGCCGGAAGCTGAAACGGAGTCACGCTCTGTGCCGCCAGCCCGACTATCTCCCGGACCAGCGGATCAATTCCGGGCCAGGGGTCTTCGCCCGGTCCGGCGGCCAGCGGTACGAACTCCAGCCGACCCACGCTGCCGACCAGGCGCTGGCCAGGCACCCCGATCCAGGCACGAGCCATTCTTCCCACGGGATCCCGGAGGTCCCGAGAGCGTGCTCCAGCATTCCGTACAAGGCAGCACGAATCCGGACCTGTATAGACTCGGTGCGGTCGCGATGGCTAAATCCCACCACGTCTACAGCCATCAGACGCAAATGGCCTCCGCCTGCCCCGGCATGGACGATCAGGCCCCCTTGCCCCCTAGCTCACACCCAGATCCTCCATCATTGACCCTGGCTGGCAATCGACGTGCGGCCCTCGCCGCGGTTCCGTGACGACGCCGATCGGGGCACGCCGAGCCCCAGAAGCCCTACATCGGTTCAAGCCAGTCATCCTGCAGGCTGGACCTGCGGCCGCACACCTGGCAACTCGCCCGGCGCGGCTCGCTGCCGGATCTGTGCCTTTCCAGGCCACGGCGGTAAAAGAACATCTGGTCGATGGGTGCGCGGCAGTACGGACAGCCCTTCCGGACCGCCGCCCGGCTCAAGGTCCCGAGCATCTCCGGGTGGTCGATCTCGATGATTTCGCCCACCGGGAGGAAGAAGATGTTTTCTACGTCGGTGCACGCTATGACCTTGAGTTCGTTGTCCGGTGGCAGCCGCCTGGGATGCGGTGAGGTACCACACAGGTCCGCCGGCGCCCACGGCGCGGCGCGGCGGGCTGGCCCGTCGGTAACGATGTCCCGCAATGCCTGCCGGACGGCCTGGGCCAGATTCGGCATGATCACGCTGTTCTCCGGCCGGCCATAGGTAATGCCGCGGAACGCCTTACGCAGATGCCCCAGCTGTTTGTCCGCGGCGGCCAGCCTCGGTGTGACCAGGTTGCCGGCCACGTCGGTCGAGTCGCCCATCATGCCGCCGAGTGCGATCAGGTCCTCGAGCGCCGGCTGGTATTTCGAGTCGCACACGACCACGGTGTCCGGCAGTCGCCGCAAGCGGTTGAGGTAGCAGATCTCACGGAGCAGACCGGGGCCAGTCAGGGGCTGCGCCAGCGGCGCGTCCATGAAACGCTCCCACTCGCTGGCTCCGATCTGGTTCGTGGTCGGCGGGAAAGCGAAATCCGGGAAATCCGCGTCTTTGGGGCTGATGAACAGGACGATCGCGTCGGCGCGGCAGATCCGGTCGAGGACGGCGCGCCGCCAGCCGTCGTCCGTGGACGTGATGAAGTCGAGCCGACTCTCCGGCCGGGCGCCGGGCCCGAATGCCAGCTGCCAATACTTCTCGACCAGGGGCCGATCCGAAGCATCACCGACGATTTCGATGCGGTCCCGGTTATCAAGCGACAGCGCCAGGCTGTTGAGGATGACGAAGTTGCTGTCGTCGTCCAGGAAGGTGCGCAGGAACAGTACCCGGCGGCCGGCCCGCCGGTCACCGCCGGGCCTTGCGTCAAGGCCAGCCTCGTCCTCCCGGGTGTGAACCCAGGTCAGCCCGGAAAATCTGGGACGGCCCTCGCTCCAGGCCAGCCGGTTGGTCGGCGAAAGGGGTGAGCTGAGGTCCTCCCGGTCGGACTCGCCGAGTTCGGTGTAGTTGAGCATCAATGGCGGCCTCGCGGTAATGCTGCGGATGTACTTCTGCAGCGCGCGCATTTCGTCGTGCCATTCGGTTTGAGAGGCCGGCAGCAGGGTCATCGCCCGCTCCAGCTGGCGTTCCGCCTCCCGGAGATCTTGCGCGTGCCGTCGCCGCCGGAATCGCCGGACAAGGGCGTTCGCCGCGGACATGCCGCTCTGGACGGCCAGCTCGCGGGAGTCTCCGGCAGCAGCGAAATCCGCCGCGGCCTCGATCAGCAGGTCGATCGCCGTGTCGAGGTCGTTCCGGGCCTTGGTGATCTGCCAGCGGCGGATCAGCACCTCACCGCGCAAGCTGCGGTACATAGTCCGCCGGAGTTCACCGCCGAGCCCAGCCGCCTCGCGGAGCACCTCAAGCGCATCGTCGACCAGTCCCAGGTCCGCCACAGCCGCCCCGGTCCCCATCAGCTGCGTGCTCATGAGCATTAGGCCCTCTTCGTAGACCCTGAGCAGGCCATCGCGGACCTGCCGGGGCCAGATCGGGACGTCCTGGCCTGGGCCCGGCTCACGCCCGGTCCCGATGCGCTGCGTCAGCGCATCGATGAGCGCCTTCAGGCTCTGTAGCCAGCCCGCACTGGGATCCATGTCTCCTCGCCGGAGCACGGCCAGCGCCTGGTCCAGAGCGGTGTCGTCGTGGCATCGGTCGAATTTCAGCGTCCACGCCATGAGCAGGCTCGCCCGGAGTTCGCTGAATCCCGGATCGTCCGGCCGGCTGGCGTCGAACGCTCGTTGCCCGCAGGCAACCGAACGGTCAAGGTCGTCCTGGTCGCCGGCCGCCTGAAAGCGTGCGCACAGGGCGGTCGAGAGATTAGCCAGATACATCGTGCGCGCCGGGCTGTCCGGCGGGAACAGGCCGACCGCTCGCTCAGCGACCTGGACCGCCTCGGTGAAGGCCTGCGACGATTCGTTCGCCTCGGCGAGCTTGATGACGGCGCCGAACAGGTTGGACAAATGCACCGCCTGCTGGCCGGGGTGGGCGGACGGATCCCCGACGGCCCTGCGCCCGGCGGCGGCCGCCTCGTCCAGGTCGGCGACGTCGCGCGTTCGCGCGTACCGAAGCTGGAGGAAGTAGCAAAGGTCAGAAAGATCCTGGTGAGCGGGCGGCCTGGCCAGCCGTCCAACCTTCCGCGCGGCTTCGATGATCCTGTCCAGATCCTCAAGCGGGCCACTCCGATTCAGCCGGTCCCACAACTGCCTGATCTGGCTCCGTAGCAGCATGACCCGCTCGTGGTCTTCGAGATCGGGCATCAGCGCCGCATCGACATCGAGCACTTCGTCGAGGTCCGCCGATCGTTTGTCGGCCTGCCATCGTTCCATCAGCTGGTCGCGCAGGGTCAGCAAGGTCATCAGCCACTGGGTTCCGCTGCCGAACTCATCAGCGGCGAGACGGCGGAGCCTGATGGCTTCGTCGCGGTCCGACGTTGATCCGCGTTCGGAACGGACGTGGAGTGCGTCGGCCTGCGCCGAAAGCAGCTCGGCGCGGCGCTTACCCCGCGCGCTCATCGGCGGCCCAGCGGCGGCCCGCGACCTCAGTTCCGACGCTGATGGCTTCTTCTAGGTCACCGACGTTGCCGGTGTCCTGGTAACGGCGCCAGAGTCCTATCGAGAGCCGGACACGGCAGTCGTTCCCGATCGCAAGGCGTTCGCCCGATTCGGCCAGTACCGAGCGGATCGTCTCGATGCCCGCGTCAACAGCCGCACCGTCGTCCTCGCCGACGCCTCGCTCCAGCAACTCCAGGCCGTGCCGCGCGTGCGCGTCGAGCATCATGTCGCGCAATACCGTGATGCGCCGCGTCAGGTCGGCCAGCGTCTCTTCCACGTCAATGACCCTAGACCGATTCTCTCGCCGCCAGCCGCTGCAACGTGGCCGGCCTCTCACCGGCGACGAAGATCAGCCTGCGCTGTCCGGCCACTCTCGGAGTCTCAGGATATGAACCCGGCCAGATATTTCGCCCGCAACCACCATTATTGCGCCGTCTATGACGGTGCCGCGGACGGCACGAATCGGGCTTTCGCCCTGGAATGAGGCGATCTGGGAGCCACCCGGCAGGTCCCATAGCCGAACGGAGGAGTCTTCCGAGCCGCTGACCGCTACGTCCGTTCCGTCGATTATGTCAATGTCCCGTACCGGCCTGGTGTGTCCCTCGAGCCGGCCGCGCTGCCCGTCCGACGGTGGCCCGGTCGTACTGGCGGCCATCCAGGCCATCAGGTCATCGCCCGTGGGCACCCGATCGTCATCGCGCGCCCCGGTGCGCAGGTCCCAGACGCTCGGGACGTTCCCCGCATCCATGACGTAGGCGGCACCGTCCCGTATGTCAACGCTGGCGATTGGGTTGTCATGACGGCGCCCCGGCGGAGTCGCCTGAGAGAAGTCCCATACGCGGAGGTCATGGTCAAGGTAGGCGACGACCCCCGTCCGGCCGTCTGCTGTGACGCCGGTAGCTGACACCAGTGACCCAGGGTCCGGCATGAAGAAAGTCGTGTTGTCGGTGCCGACGGTCCACCCGGCCGCCAGGCGATTCTGTCCGGCCCGATGGCCGAGTCGCGCATCTCTTCATCCAGTGGTGAGACAAGCGCCTTGGTCCCGTCAGGTGAGAGCGCGAGTACGGCCCGCACATTCCCTTGGGCCGGGGCAAGCAAATCGGCGGTGGCGCGCCTCCCCGGCCGCCAGTCCCGCAGCTTGCGCTGGCCGGCACGCCATTCCCGCAGCTGGCGCCCGAAGCGGACGGTGTCATCATCGGAGACGGCCAACGGGACCCGATCCCATGGCTCTGCGCCGGAATCCACCTCGACCGCGGTCGCCAGTCGCGCCTGCACTGTGCCCTGGCCGTCTAGCACGGTGAGGCCGTCTTTGCCGAGAACGGCTATACGGCGGCCGGCCGCGGACACGGCGACCGCAACCGGCTCACGCCCAGGGTCAACGATCCGGCTCTGCCGCCGGGTACCCAGCACGTGCAGGGCCCGGCCCATGGTGCCGACGGCGATGACCGGTGCCGCTGCTGCGGCCGCGAGGCACACGATCTTGTGCCCGGCATCCAGTAGCTTCCGGGGTTCCCAGGACAGCGGTGCGATCGACAGGACGCTCTGCCCGACACCCACCAGGACATATCCCTGGTGGTCAAAGGCGAGAGGCGTGCCGCCCTCCTGGGCCAGGTCGGCGAAAACCCGCACGTTCTCGCCCGTCACCAGCGACCAGATCCGCACGGTCCGGTCACCGCTGGAGTTGCCGGCCGTAGCGCACCACCGCCCATCGTTGGAGACAGCAAGGGTGCGCACCGGGCCAGCATGGCCGCGAAGCACGAACCGCTCGTCTGTACCCAGGGTGGGAGTCAATGGTTGAAGCCAGGCTGATTGCCACCGTCCGGTGCTCAGCCGGGCACGAAACGCGGTCTCGGTCTCGGGGAGCCGGCCGAGTAGCTGTGAGGGCAGCAGCCTGGGATCGGCGGCGACGACTGGTGCCGCTGCCCGGGCGGCATCCCGTAGATACGAAAGGGCGCTATCCGGCGCCATACTCGCCGCGCGCTCCAGGTCATCGGCGAGCTCCCACGGGCCAAGGCCCGCCACGAGCGCGCGCAGGCTGTCAGGCTCGGTGAGCAATTCCTCCACGGCGGCGCGGTCGGCTGCCATCGTGTGCTGATAAGGCAGTTCGGCGAGCTTGCGACGGTTTGGCACCCGTGCCCCGTCAGGGTCGAGCCAGGTCGGCTGGGTGGCGAAGTAGGCGGCCAGCCGGCGGTGGCATCGCTGCCGGACCGGCCCGGTGAGCCATCGATGCTCGATAGCGGTGCCGACCTGGCGGTGGAACACGCTGAGGGTGGTGCCCCCGGGCCGGTCACGTTCGGCCAGATAGGGCTCGAGGTCGCGCAACAGGCGGATCCATACCACCCCGGGCAGCACATCGACGTCAGGAGAGCTGGGCGATCGGTCCCGGAACTCCCGCATGACCTCCGGGTCCGCGGAAAGGATCTGGAGGAGCTCGGGAGAGCAGGCCGCGAAACAATATGGGTGTACCGCTGTCAGGTCGTGGCTCCAGAGCCGGCTGGTTCCTTGGACAAGATGCAGAATTCGTTGCCTTCCGGATCGGCGAGCGTTATCCAGCCGCTGCCATCGGGGCGCCGGTGGTCGGCCAGCTGCGAGGCCCCGAGTGCGAGGATCCGCTCGGTCTCCTGCTCGCGCGTGCGATCCGCCGGCCGCAGGTCCAGGTGCACGCGGTTCTTCACCGTCTTGCCCTCGGGCAAGGACTCATGTTTTAAGGTCCCGCGTTAACCGGGACGGACATGTGACCATGACCGCGAACGACACCGCCACCAGGCGGGTGACCACCGGGATCGTGCTGGCTGTAGGGCTGTTCGCCGGCAGCGACTCCTACTCTCACATCTACACCCTCGCCCGTGACAACGGTCAGGGCTTGGCCTCGGCGGCGCTGCTGCCGCTGGCCGGTGACGGGCTGATCGCCGCCGCGTCGTCGGCCATGCTGGTCACCTCCCGTCAGGGCCGCGACGTGCCGGTGCTGGCCCGGGTCATGCTGCTGGCCGGGATCGGCGCCACCATCGCCGCGAACGTCGGCTACGGGCTCCACGCCGGTCTCACCGGTGCGCTGCTGTCGGTGTGGCCAGTGGCCGCCTATATCGGCTGCATGGAACTGCTCACCTGGATGCGGCGCAACACCGGGATACACCCGAAGGCGCAGCCCGCATCTGCGGATGCGGCAGCGGATGCACCCGATGAACTGGCTCGCCGCCGCCACTCCGGCACGCCCGCGCTGCTGGACGCGGCCGGGCGGGCGTTCCCGGCTGCCGGGGCGGGCAACGTCCCGTCACTGCGGGAGATCCAGCGTGCACTGCGCATCGGGCAGGGCAAGGCCCAGCAGGTCCAGGCTCATCTCGCCGGCCGTCCGGCGGACGCGGTATAGGCAAGGAGGAACCCGATGGCATACGACGACAACGACAACGACGGCCGGTTCCCCGACGACAGTCGGGTCGAGGTCCGTTACCCCCGCACCAGGCAGGAAGAACACGGTGACCGGGCGGCGTGGCCGTGGCTGCCAGGAAGCATCGTGGAACAGTGCGGGCCGGACGAGTGGCGGGTGTGCGTCGAGGACCGCGGCGTCGCCGTGCTGCGCGATGGCCGCCCCGCCCCGCGGAACACAGCATCGCGGAACCTCTACTACCCGATGTGCTTCCGGGACTCCAGCGAGATCCGCCGGCCCGCGCCGACGGTACAGCCCAGCATGCCGGTACTGCGCCTGGACGCCACCCCGGCCGTGCGCAGGACCACAGCGCCGACGGTGCGCAGGGGGCGGTCGCGGTGACCGGGCGGCGTGGCCGTGGCTGCCGGGAAGCATCGTGGAACAGTGCGGGCCGGATGAGTGGCGGGTGTGCGTCGAGGACCGCGGCGTCGCCGTGCTGCGCGATGGCCGCCCCGCCCCGCGTAACACAGCATCCCGGAACCTGTACTACCCGATGTGCTTCCGGGACTCCAGCGAGATCCGCCGGCCCGCGCCGGCGGTGCCCGGGCCCAGCGTGCTGGCGCCGCGCGTCGATGCCACCCCGGCCGTGCGCAGGACCACTGCGCCGGTAGTGCGCAGGGGGCGCTCGCTGTGACCGGGAACCCAGACCTGCCGCGACCGGATGCGGCCAGCAGCAGCCACAGCGCGCTGAACTACTACGGCGAACTCGTACGCCGGCAGTGGCAAGGCTGCCTCCCAGATGTCTACCAGCAGATCAGAAATCCTGGCGTGTTCTTCGCCGTGCTCGGCGAGGTGATCGCGCAGAGGATCGATGAACTCGCCGACCATCTGGCCGGTGACGACCCGCCAGGTGAGGGTTACCTCGCCAAGGTCGCCCGGCTCACCGCCGCGCGGGACCACGC
>JBEKGC010000191.1:0-14066 GCA_050013055.1 Streptosporangiaceae bacterium | reverse complement strand
ATGCTCAACAGCGATCCGCCGCGGCATACCCGGCTACGTTCGCTGGTCAGCAAGGCGTTCGCCGCGCACCGGGTCGAGCGGCTGCGGACTCGCGTCGAGCAGGTGGCCGATGAATGCCTGGACGCTATGGACGGCCACTCCCGCGTTGACCTGGTCAGCGCCTTCGCGGTGAAGCTGCCGATCACCACCATCTGCGACCTGTTCGGAATACCAGCGCAGGACCGTGAGCAATTCCGGCTGTGGGGAACCAAGCTGGTCGGCGCCGGCCAGGATCCCGCCGAGGTGGCCGACGCGGGGGACAAGATGGTTGCCTACGTCAGCGCGCTCGTCGATGCCAAGCGCGCCCGCCCCGGCGATGACATGATCAGCGCGCTGGTCCGAGTCCGCGACGACGGCGAAGGCCTGTCCCAGGGCGAGCTGGTGTCGATGATCTATTTCCTGGCGGTCGCGGGCCACATCACCACGATCTGCTCGATCGGGAACGCGGTGTACACCCTGCTGACCCACCCGGGCGAACTGGCCACGTTGCGCGCCGACCTGTCGCTCATGCCGGCCGCGGTCGATGAGCTGATGCGGTTCGATTCCGCCGCCCAGGTGGGGACATTCCGGTTCACCACGGCACCGATACAGGTGGGCGAGGTGATCATCCCGCCCGATCAGCTCTTGGTCCTGTCTTGGAGCTCGGGGAACCGCGACAGCGCGCGTTTCCCTGACGCGGACCGGCTCGACCTGAACCGGCACCCGGCGGGGATCATGTCCTTCGGGTACGGCTTGCACCGCTGCATCGGTGTACCGCTGGCCAAAATGCAGATCGAGATCGCGCTGACCCGGCTGCTGACCAGGTACCCGGATCTCCGGCTGGCGGTCGAACCCAGCGAGATCCGGTGGGAGAACAGCGCCCTGCTGCGCAGCCTGGTCGCCCTGCCCGTGTTCATTACCCCGGTCTCTCACCCCTGACCCGCATCACCTTTTCTCCTGGAGCAGCCAATGAGTACCATCACTCCATCCCAGATCTGCCTTACCCGCGCCGAACAAGACGCTTTCCGGCGTCTGGCCCAGCCGCTGGCAGATTACGACCCGGTGGCCGAAGCGGACGAATTTGTCCTGGCCGCGCACCTGCAGTGCGCCAAGCTGCCGGTGCGAGTGCGCCGCGCCGCGGCCCGGTTTCGCCGCAAGGGCGACAGTGCGGGCGGCTTCCTCATCCGCGGGCTGCCCGTCGACCCGCTGCCCCCTACGCCCGATCACGCGGACTACGCGGTGGGGTCCGGGCTGCCCGCGGCCCGCGTGTTCGCCGTGGCCGCGGCCCTGTTCGGCGAGCAGTACGGATTCCGGGCCGAGCTGGCGGGCCGTATCGTGCAGGACATCCTGCCGGTCGCGGGCTTCGAGGACACCCAGCAGTCGATCTCCAGCCGGGCCCCGCTCGAGCTGCACTGTGAGACGGTCTTTACTGAGCACCGGGCCGACGTGATCGGCCTACTGTGCCTGCGCCCCGACCCGGAACGCGTCGCGGGCACCGTGCTGACCTCGACCTCGATGTTCCTGCCGCGGCTGGACGAGAGAACCATCGGCATCTTGTACCAGCCGCGGTTTTCCACCACCGTCGACGGATCCTTCCTGCGCGGCGGGGGAATCGATCATGCCATCACGGTCGGACCGATCCGTGTTCTCGACGGCGGCACCACGCGGCCGCGGCTGCGCTGCGACTTCGCCGAGACCAGAGGGCTCGACGATGAGGCGCAGGCGGCGCTTGACGCCTTGTACGAGGCCGCGTGCGCGACCCTCATCGAGGTACGCCTGGATGCCGGGGACCTGCTGCTGATCGACAATCACGATGCTTTTCACGGCCGGACGCCGTTCAGGTTCCACCCCGGCGGCGACAATAGGTGGCTGCTGCGCACCTTTATCACCCGCGACTTGTCGCGCAGTAGCGCCGACCGTCCCGGCGACGGGCGGATCGTCGACGCCGATTATGCCGCCGGCAGCAACGTCATGATGGTCGGCTAAGGAGCCGATAATCCTGGATGAGCTGCCCGGCGAGAACCCGTTCAGCGGGTATCTCCCAGACAGCTTATCCGCATGCAAAAGCACAGTGTCTTATGTAAAGTCATGTTATGCAAAGAACCCGCTGAGGCTGATGCTCGTGATAGGGCGGCGGCAAGGAACGTTCGCCCCGTTTCCAGCAGGTTCCGCGGTGCTAAGCCCCTCGATCTGACCACGACGATGGTCCATCGTAGTTGTTCCAGCCACACCTATGGTCCATCGTTGTGGGTGGCGGGCGGGCATGGGCCGAAATGGGTGTGCCGGGCGGGGCGGGCGGGGCTCACGGGGAAGGCCGGCGTCGCTACTGGCCCCCAAGGTCGGCCTCTTGTCGCGGCACGGCTCGCGCACCCCGCTTCGCGCACCCCGCTTCGCCGCACTGCCCGTGGAGCCGGTCAAGGAGCCGGTCACGGGGCATCCGGGCGAGCTCGCGGCACGCCGGGCAAGCGGTGGTTGATGAGGGCGCTACCTGCACCGATCGATCGCTCGCGCAGGCCCAGAAGGCCTGCACTCGCGACCCGTTATGCATGACGCCCACAAGCCGCCCAGGCCGCCGATAAAGAGGTTCCCGTGTATCTGCCAGCCTCGTTCCTGCGCTCTTGAAAAGCATGAAGCTCAGCGCAGGGGGCGCGCCCCGACTCACAGCCGCCGACCCGACGGCTCCGAACCCCGAGGTCGGTGCGGTCGCTAGCCGCACCGCCACCCACCACCGTTACCTGATGTGCCCGCCGACGTACTTCGACGTCGTCTACTCCATCAACCCGTGGATGGATCCCGGCCAGCCCGTCGACCCGCGGCTGGCGCTCCGGCAGTGGCAGCGGATCCACGACACCTTCGTCGGACTGGGACACGCCGTGGAGCTCATCTCGCCGGTCCCAGGGCTGCCCGACATGGTGTTCGCCGCCAATGGCGCCACCGTCATGGACGGCCGCGCCCTGGTGGCGCGCTTCCGTTACCACGAGCGCGCCGCCGAATCGGCCGCCTACCTGGACTGGTTCGCCGCGCGGGGATACCAGGCCCGGCAGGCGGAGTGGACGAACGAGGGCGAAGGTGACTTCCTGGTCGCCGGTGGCTGGCTGCTGGCCGGCCGCGGGTTCCGGACCGAGCGCCGCTCGCACGCCGAGAGCGAGGAGTACTTCGGTCGCCCGGTGATCGGCCTGACCCTGGTCGACGACCACTACTACCACCTGGACACCGCGCTAGCGGTGCTCGACGAGCAGACGGTCGCGTACTACCCGGCTGCGTTCGATCCCGGCAGTCAGGAGGTCTTGCAGGCGCTCTTCCCTGACGCGATCATCGCCACCGACGCGGACGCCAGGGCGTTCGGGCTCAACGTCGTGTCCGACGGCCGCCACGTGGTGTTGCCCGCCGGGGCCACCCACCTGGTCGGGCAGCTGCGCGAGCGCGGTTTCGAGCCGGTAGAAGTCGAGGTATCGGAACTGCTGCGGGCCGGCGGCGGCGTCAAGTGCTGCACGCTGGAACTGCGTGAGCCGGTCGCGGCCGAGCCTGTGTCGCCGGCCGCCGCGAGCGGCCTGTCCGTGGTGGTGACCAGCGTGGCGTCGGACTCGCACAACTGGAACCTGGTCTACCTAGAGCTGGTCCTCACCGAACTCGGGCACCGGGTGCTCAACCTAGGCCCGTGCGTGCCAGAGGAACTGCTTGTCTCCGAGTGCCTGCGGGTCAGGCCCGACCTGGTCGTGGTCAGCAGCGTCAACGGGCACGGGCTCATCGACGGCATCACGCTGATCGGCCTCATCAGGGCGTGCCCGGAACTAGCCGGCACCCCGGTGGTCATCGGCGGGAAGCTGGGCATCGCCGGGCCGGCCGGCCAGCTGAGTCGCGATCGTCTCAGGTCGGCGGGCTTTGATGCGGTCTTCGAGGATGACTCGGGCATGGCCGCGTTCCGCCGCTTTACCGAACGGCTGACGACACGGGTGAGCACGTGACCGCCGGGGGCGCCCCGGCCGGGTCCTTCGGCGGGTTCGTGGCCCGTGCGCACCAGGCCGGCCGCCTCGTCGTCCAGCCCCGGATGGGGATGAGCAGCCCCCGTCTTATGCGGGCCGGCCTGCTGGCCACCAAGGGCGCGAGCGCGACCACGGTGGGGACGATCACGCTGGACAGTTACACCCGGATGGGGGACCACGACCGGGCGCGGGCGGCGGTCGCAGCCGGGGCCGAGCTGAACGGGTATCCCATCGTCGCGCACGATGCGGCCATCACCCGCGGCGTGCTCGACGGCGTGGCGGGCCCCGATTTCCCGGTCCAGATCCGGCACGGCTCGCCCTGCCCGCAGGACATCGTCGGCGCGCTGGTCGACGCGGGGCTGCACGCCACCGAGGGCGGCCCGGTCTCCTACTGCCTTCCGTACAGCCGCGCACCGCTGGACGCCTCGATCCGGAGCTGGGTCCGATCGTGCGAACTGCTGGCCGACCTGGCGCAGACCGGTGTCCAGCCGCATCTGGAAACCTTCGGCGGCTGCCTGATGGGACAGCTGTGCCCGCCGGGCCTGCTGGTCGCGATGAGCGTGCTCGAGTGCCTGTTCTTCCGCCAGCACGGCCTGCGCAGCGTCTCGCTGAGCTACGCCCAGCAGACTCACCCGGCCCAAGACGCCGAGGCCGTGCTGGCGTTGCGGCGGCTGGCCGCCGAGTGGCTGCCCGACGTCGACTCCCATGTCGTCCTCTACGCCTATATGGGCGTGTACCCGCGTACGGACGGCGGTGCCACCAGGCTGCTGTCGGACGCCGCCCGGCTGGCGGTCA
The DNA here is from genome assembly GCA_050013055.1 of Streptosporangiaceae bacterium. Classification (GTDB taxonomy): domain Bacteria; phylum Actinomycetota; class Actinomycetes; order Streptosporangiales; family Streptosporangiaceae; genus Palsa-504. The sequence continues at coordinate 9,270 of JBEKGC010000191.1, read as the reverse complement.
GGACCGGGGCGGCCAGGTTGATCGTGAAGACGATCGCCGAGGCCTACCGGATCCCCTCGATCGCCGACAACGTGGACGCGCTTGAGACGGCGGCCGCGGCCGCCGAGCAATGCGGGCCGTCGGTTCACGGCCCGGGCGACACCGGCCCGGGCGACACCGGCGTCTACGCGGAGGCCAGTGCGCTGATCGAGGCGGTGGTCAACCTGAGGTCGGACATCGGCCGGGCGCTGGCGGACGCGTTCAGGTCCGGCTACCTCGACGTCCCCTACTGCCTGCACCCGGATAACGCGGGCCGGACCCGCAGCTACATCGACGGCACCGGTCGGCTGCAGTGGTCAGGCATCGGGTCGCTGCCGATACGCAAGGTGGTCACCCCCACCGGATCCGGCGAGCTGACCTCGGACGGCCTGCTCGCCTCACTGTCCTACGTCGAGCGAAAGTACGACAACGCCAGCCTCGAGGAAAACCTGGCCCTGCCGGTCCAGGCCGCCGCCGTGGCCGGTTAACGAGAGCCAAGGAGCAAGCCAGATGACCCAGCTACTAACCATCCGCGGCGCCGAGCGCCTGCCGCCCGCTGACCCGCGTGAGCACCTGTCCTCACCTGTCACCCGGTCGGTGCTGACGATCCAGCACCGCATGCTGACCGCGGCCCGGGATTTCCTGTCCGGGCAGGGCTTCACCGAGCTCCTGCCGCCGATCGTGGGTCCGGTCACCGATCCGGGCGCACGCGGGGCCAAGCAAGTAGACGTGGACTACTACGGCCACCGCTACAAGCTGATGACCAGCGCGATCTTGTATAAGCAGGCGTCGCTGACCGCGTTCGACAAGATCTTCTGCATCGCCCCGAACGTGCGCCTGGAGCCGATCGAGACCGCGACGACTCACCGGCACCTGGTCGAGTTCCACCAGATCGACGTCGAGGTGGCGCATGCGTCCCGGGCCGACGTCATGCAGCTTGCCGAGGGGCTGGTCGGCCACATCGTGGCTGAGGTGGTCGCCCGGCAGCGCGGTGAGCTCGACGGCCTCGGGCGGGACGCCGGCGCGTTCGGCCCCCTGCTGGCTGAGCCGTTCGGGCGGCGGACCCATGCCGAGGCGGTGGCGGACCTGCACGGCATGGGCCACGCCCAGAACCCCGATGCCGAGATCGACTGGGCGGGGGAGGCGATGCTATCCCGCCGTGCCAGCAGCCCGTTCTTCATCACCGACTACCCCAAGGGCTCGCGCGGTTTCTACGACAGGGAGAACCGCGAGCGGCCTGGGTTCTTGCAGAACTTCGACCTGATCGCCCCGGAAGGCTACGGTGAGCTGTGCAGCGGCAGTGAGCGCGAGAACGACTACGCCACGATCATCGCGCGGATGCGGGAGACGGGAGAGAACCCCGCCAAGTACGGGTGGTACCTGCGGATGGTGCGGGACGGCATCGCGGGCAGTGCCGGCTTCGGCATCGGGGTTGAGCGCCTCACCAGGTACATCGCCGGCCTGGACTCGGTGTGGCAGGCCAGCGCGTACCCCAAGGTCCCGGGGGTGGCGTCACCGTGAGCACCCTGCGAGCCGAGGGGTTTCCCGAGTCGGCGGTACGGGCCCGGGCGCGATCGGGCGCGGCCGGCGCGTTCGGCGATCCGGAGGAGTACGGGCACGCGCTGTTCGGCGCCGATCCGGCCCGGGGCGCCGCAACGGGCGACCCGATCGACCGGCTCAGGCTGGTACCGCCCGTCTTCGTGCCGAGACGGCTGGACAAGCTCGTCGACCTGGGCCGGGAGCCCGTCTACCGGGACGTGGAGCTCGACACGATGGTGGGCGGTTTCCGCTCCACCGTGCCGCTGTATGTGTCCGCGTTCGGCTCGACCGAGGCGGCCGGCCTGCGCCTCGGGCTGGCGGCCAGCCGGCAGGCCGGCCGGTGCGGCATCCCGATGGTGGTGGGCGAGAACGTGATGCCGGTCAACGGGTACGGCCGGATCGAGAAGGATGCCGAACGGTCGCTGCTTGGCCGGATCGAGGCCTACACCGAGCACGCGCTGGACGGACGCGGCGGTGTGGTCGTGCAGCAGAGCACCGAGGACGCCGACGCCGAAGTCTGGAATCTCGTCTATAGCGACCCGAACGTCCAGCCGTTGCTCGAGTCGGGCCGGCTGGCTTTCGAGCTCAAGGTGGGCCAGGGGGCCAAGCCGGGGCTGGGCGGGATGACGGTGCTTGACGCGGCCGCGGCGGCGCGGCTGGCGGACAGGTTCACCATCGACCCGGTCTTCGGCGGCAGCACCAGGGTGCTGCGCTCAAGCAGCCCGGGCACGTTCACCGATGAGATCCTGCGCCAGCAGATCCGGCTGATGCGCAACAATTTCCCCCGGGCCCGGGTGTGGGTGAAGCTGCCGCCGGCCCGGGATCTAGGCGAGGCGGCGTTGGTGGCGTGGGAGGCGGGCGCTGACGCGGTGACCGTGGACGGCGCCGAGGGCGGCACCGGCTGGGCGCCGGTGGCGTTCCTCTGCCATGTCGGGCTGCCGCTCGGTGAGTGCTTGCGCCGGATAGGGGAGCATCCGTCGTGCCTGCTCGTGTCCGGCCGGATGTGGGAGGGGGCCAGGGTCGCCAAGTGCCTGGCGCTGGGGGCCAACGCTGTCGGCCTGGGCCGGGCCGCGCTGATCGCGGTGGACGCCGATGCCTGCGACGGGCTGGTCAACCTGGTCGAGTGCCTGTCGCTCGAACTGCAGCTGCTGACCAGCGCGCTTGGCCTCTACCACGTCGGCGAGCTTGGACCCCAAGACGTGTGGGCGGACCCCGGCGCGATCCGGTCGCCGACCGGCTGACCTGGGGCAAAACTGGCCCGGCCGGCCTGCGCAGACGATGCGTGCAGGCCGGCCGGACCGCTCTCAGGGACGGTCGTTCGGACTAAATGATCGTGTTACCTCCCTCGCTCAGGGATAGCTGGTGACATCGACCGGGGTGGTGTTGGACGGGGTGGCCCCGCCCACCTCGTTGATGACGTGCTCGATCACGCCCACCCCGCCCAGGGACACGGTCAGCAGGTCGTGGAATTGCACGCCCGATGTGTCGGGTGCCTCGAAGGCGTGGTCCGCCACCACCGCCGGGTTGACGTTGAAGTAGCAGTAGCTGCCCATCCCGTACGCCTGGTGCGTGGTGACGGACGGTGCCACCTCGTAGGCGGGGTACCCGTCGACCGACCCGTCCATCCAGGCGGCCTGGTTCGGCGGGTCGTAGGGCATCTCGTCCTGGAAGAAGATGGTCTCGCCGCCGTTGCCGTTCCACACCACCTGCTGCTGCTGGTAGTGCTCGACGAACAGCCCGGTCGCCAGCACGTTGCTGCCGTTGACCACCAGGCCGTGGGCGGCCGTGTTGACCGTCCACCCGACCGTGCCCGAGTTGCCGTGGTCGGCGCGCCAGGCCCAGACGTCATCGACGAGGGTGTTGTTGGCGTTTACGATCAGGCTGTTCGCGGCCTGGCCCGCGATGTCGCCGCCGATCCTGAAGAACGTGTCCTGGACTGAGATCGGGTTGCTCGCGTGGCTCACCGTCGAGCCCTGAGTGCCGATCGTCAGCAGGGCGTTGGAGTTGGTCGTGCCGGCGTCGAAGAGCAGCCCGTCGATCCGGACCCCGTCCACGTCCGCGACCTGCATGGTGTTCACGCCACCGGTCGGGATCAGGGTCGGGAAGCCGATGCCGAGCACCACGGTGTTGGGGTTGGTGACGTTGAGCGTCTGGTTGATGTTGTACACGCCGGGGGTGAAGAACAGGTTGCAGCCTTGCGCCAGCGCCGCGTTGATCTGCGCCGCGGTGTCCGACGGCGTGGCCACGAAGAACTGGCTCATCGGCACCGAGGTACCAGGCGTCGGCCCGTTGGCCCAGCTGGGGCCGGACGCGTTCGTCCGCAGGCTGGGCAGGAAGACGTTGTAGTTACCGGATGAGTCGATGTAGAGGTACGGCACGTCCCTGGCGACCGGGGTAGTCGCCAGCGTGGTCATCGGCGGGGTGGGGAAGCTCTGGGCCGGCGCGCCGGTCACCCCGGAGAACACCATGTTCCAGACCGAGCCGCTCCAGCTGCCGAAGTTGCTGTCGGCCGAGTAGTACTGCTGCTGCGACACCGAGGAGACCTGGCCGGAGACCTTGTCGTCGGCGAGGTAGCCGCCGCTGGCGTAGCCGTAGCTGGCCGGGTAAAGCTCCAGGCCGCCGTGCACGTCGACCCGGCGGAACGGTCCCGCTTGAGCCACCGCCCAACGGTCGCTTCCGGCCGAGGGGTTGATCGCCAGGTTCTCCGCCGACCGCCAGAAGTTGTCGGTGGCGTTACCCGTGCCGTCGAAGGAGTCGACGGTGACGTCGCCGTTGATGGTGACGTCATCGGGGTTCTGGCCGAGGCCCTGGATGGAGGTGTAGTAGCCGATGTTGGCTTCCTCGCTGTAGGTGCCCGGCTTGAACAGCAGGGCGTAGCGCTGGGTGCCGAACTGATTGAGTTTCTGCGTGTTGAACACGTTTGTCAGCGTGGTCTGGATGCTCGAGCTGGACATGCTGGGGTCGAAGACGTAGACGTTCGGGCCGAAGTTGGGGGTGTTCGACTGGCCCGTGCAGCCGCCGCCGCCGGACGAGGGGCCGAAGACCTGGAATTCCCACAGGCTGTAGCCGTACGGGGTGCCGCGGGCGGTGCCGTACATGCGGATGTACCGGCCGGATCCTGTCACGCTGAGGGTCTGGGTGCCGCCGGTGCCGGTGGTGGTGGAGTAAATCGAGGTCCAGGTGGTGCCGTCGGGGGAGGTCTGGATCTGGAACGCGGTGGCGTAGGCGGTTTCCCAGTTCAGCACCACCTGGCAGATGGACTGGGTGGAGCCCAGGTCGACTTCCAGCCATTGCGGGTCGGAGAACTGGCTGGACCAGCGGGTGCTCAGGTTGCCGTCGACCGCGTTAGAGGCCGGGTAGCCGGAGTTCTCCAGGGAGGACGCGGTCGCGGTCTTGTTCAGCGCCAGATTGGTGCTCCCGCACGTACCGCCGCCCGAGGCCGGGCCGTAGACGCTGAATTCCCACAGGCTGTAGCCGTACTGGGTGGCGCGGGTGGTGCCGTACATGCGGATGTACCGGCCGGAGCCGGTGACGCTGAGGGTCTGGGTGCCGCCGGTGCCGGTGGTGGTGGAGTAAATCGAGGTCCAGGTGGTGCCGTCGGGGGAGGTCTGGAGCTGGAACGCGGTGGCGTAGGCGGTTTCCCAGTTCAGCGTGACCTGGCAGATGGACTGGGTGGAGCCCAGGTCGACTTCCAGCCACTGCGGGTCGGAGAACGCGCTGGACCAGCGGGTGCCCAGGTTCCCGTCGACCGCGTCGGCCGCCGGGAAGCCGGCGTTCTGGATCGAGGAGGCCGTCGCGGTCTGGTTCAGCGCCAGGTTCGTCGTACCGCAGCTGGCCGCGGCGGCCTTCGGTACCGTACCGGGCAGCACGAGCCCGGTCAGCAGCAGTGCGGCGACGGCGGCGAACAGGAGCGTCCTGATCCGCCGCGGCCGGGCGCGCCTAGCGGGCTTGCGGCTAGCTGGCCCGCGGCTGGGGCGGACCGCTTCCAGCGCGCGAGCAGCCCGGTGCAGGGGTGGGGCGAGATGCATGAAGTACGCCTCCTGGATGTGGTGGCCCACAGGCCTGGATCCCCGCAGGGAACGGTTCACCCGACCCCGTCAGCGCCGTTGATGCAAGCCTTATTTAATGGCGTAACTTAACCGGGCAGACACATGCCGTCAAGAGCCGTACACATCTGAGCACGGCCGGGGGAGCTCGCCCGCCAGCCAGCCGCATCGCTTCCTGAACAGCTTGTTATAAGGTGTGGTCAACATGCGGGGCCAAGGGGGGAAGCATGCGGGAGCGAAGGCGATGGACCGTCCGTGATCTGCGCCGTGACAACCGTTCTGTGCTGTTGTCGGCGTTGTTCTTCGAACGGGCGAGCAGCCGTCAGGAGCTGAGCGAGGCGACCGGGCTGAGCCCGGCCTCAGTCAGCAACGTGGTGCGTGAGCTGATCCGTGACGGGATCGTGGCGGAGGCCGGCTCGGTGGATTCCGACGGCGGACGGCCGCGCGTCCTGCTGGAGATGAACCCGGACTACGGTTATGTCATCGGGGTCGATGTGGGTGAGACCCGGGTGCGCGTCGAGCTGTTCGACCTGACCATGACCGAGCGCGCCAAGGCGGACTTCCCGCTTGATCCCCGCCAGCACGGGGTCGAGGTCATCGTCGAGGCCATCGTGACCGGGCTGGACGCGGTGCTGGCCAGCAGCGGCGTCAGCCCCTCGTCCGTGCTCGGCATCGGGGTCGGCGTGCCGGGCATCGTCGAGAACGGCCCGGACGGACTCGTGCACGGACAGACGTTCGGCTGGGATGCGGTTCCGCTGGCCCGGCTGCTGCGGTCCGGCACTCACCTGCCACTGCACATCGACAACGGCGCCAAGACCATGGGGCAGGCGGAGCTGTGGTTCGGCGCGGGACGCGGTGCCCAGCACGCGGTCGTCTGCCTGATTGGCTCCGGCGTGGGCGCGAGCATCATCGCGCACGGGTCCACCCATCAAGGTTCCACCTCCAGCGCCGGTGAGTGGGGCCACACCACCATCATGATGGGCGGCCGGCTCTGCCGGTGCGGATCCCGCGGCTGCCTGGAAGCCTACGTCGGGGCCGAGGCGATCATCGACCGGTACGGCGGCCCGCTGCCGCACCATGACCAGGAAGCCGCGATCAGCACGCTGATCGACATGGCGGCGACGTCGGCCCGGGCGGCCGAGGTCCTGGACGAGACCGCTCTGTACCTCGGGGCCAGCATCGCCGACCTGATCAACCTGTTCAACCCGGAGCGGATCATCATCGGCGGCTGGACCGGGCTGCTGCTCGGCGAGCACATGCTGCCCGCGATCCAGCGCAGCGCCCGCGAGCATTCGCTCAGGCACCCGTTCGCCATCGAGCTTGGCCACCTGGGCCCGGACGCCGTAGCCCTCGGTGCCGCCACCCTGCCCATCGAGGCCTTCCTCAGCGGCAGCGAGTTCACCACCAGGGCCAGCGCCCGCCCCGCCAGCTGAAAGAGGGCCCCGACCGCCCTCATCCGCCGTGCGTCACCCCCGCACCTCGCCGTGCGCCACCCCCGACCCCCGCCGTGCTCCACCCCGCACCCTCCATGCGTACTCTCGTGCGCCTCACCGGCCTGCCCTGCCTCACTAGCGTCATAATTCGATTACCAGTACAAGAAGACAGACTTTTACGTGGAGCATTCGGCTTTAATGGAGAAAAAGGTACTCTATAGGGGCCCATATCATCCGCAGAAGCCGTATCTTCCGCGATATCCTCGGGGCTCGACGCATCACTAAACGCTGGCGCACCAAAACCCTCGCTAGCATCATCACGCGGACCCAGGCCCTCGCGCGGAACACAGAATCGGCCGCCCGAGCCTGAAGTAGTCAGCCACCCGGGCTGCCCGAGCCTGAAGTAGTCAGCCACCCGGGCTGCCCGAGCCTGAAGTAGTCAGCCACCCGGGCTGCCCGAGCCTGAAGTATTCAGCCACCTCAGCCACCGCCGAAGCCGCCGCCCCGCCCGCCGAAGCCGCCGCCCAATTTCGCCGAAGGCTTGACGGCTCGTTTCACCCCCGTTACGTTTCGATTTGAAATAAGTCTTATATCAAGGTCTGACATCAGAGGCGAGGTCCGCGGATGAGGGACACGATGATGGCCACGGCGCGCCCCCGGCGGCTCTCGATCCTGACCGTGCTGACGATGCTGGCCGGATGCCTGGTCAGCGTGGTGGTCACGACACTGACCGGTATCCCGGCGGCCCGGGCCGATACGGTGCCACCGCCCCCGCCCGGCTGGACCACGGTGTTCGGCGACAATTTCGCCGGGCCGGCCGGGTCCGCGCCGTCGGCGGCGAACTGGTTTTACGACATCGGCACCGGTTACGGCACCGGCGAGACCGAGCAGACCACGAACTCGACCAATAACGTCTACCTGGACGGCAACGGCCACCTGGTGCTGAAGGCGATCAGCAGCGGCGGAACCTGGACGTCCGGCCGGATCGAGAGCACCAGGGACGACTTCCAGGCTCCGCCGGGCGGCGAGTTGGAGATGACCGCGTCGATCGAGCAGCCGAACCCGGCTAACGGGCTGGGGTACTGGCCGGCCTTCTGGGCCCTGGGGTCGCCGATGCGAATGGGCGGCGGCTGGCCCACCTCCGGCGAGATCGACATGATGGAAGACGTCAACGGCCTGAACGAGGCCTCGCAGACCCTCCACGACGCGGCCAACAGCCCAGGTCACGCGCTCATCGCCTGCCCGGCAGCGGGTTCCGGCTGCCAGACCGGCTACCACACCTACTCGGTCATCGTGAACCGGACCAACACCAGCGCGGAAACCTTGCAGTTCGTGATGGACGGAACCGTCGAGAGCACCATCACCGAAGCCTCGGTCGGCACCACGGCCTGGCAGGAGGCCATCGACCATGGCTTCTTCATCATCTTCGACCTGGCCATGGGCGGCAACTACCCGAACGGCATCTGCAACTGCACCACCCCCACCTCGGCGACCTCGTCGGGTGCGTCGATGAGCGTGGCTTACGTGGCCGTGTACGAGGAGGGCGGCAACTCCACCCCGACCGGGACTCCCACCGCGACCGGGCAGGTCACCGGGCTCGACGGGCTGTGCCTGGCCAACCAGAACTCGCTGAACACCGAGGGCAACCCGATCGGCGTGAGCACGTGCGCCGGCGCCTCGGGCCAGCAGTGGTCGCCCTACACCGACGGTACGCTCCGCACCCAGGGCGGCTGCCTGGATGTGGTGAGCGCCGGGACCACCAGCGGCACCGACGTCGACTGGTACCCCTGCAACGGCACCGCGGCCCAGGACTGGACCCACCAGTCCAACGGGGAGCTGGTCAACCCGAACTCCGGCCTGTGCCTGACCGACCCCGGCGGTAACACCGCCGCCCGGCTCGACATCGAGACCTGCACCGGCTCCGCCCAGCAGCTCTGGACCATGCCCAGCGGCGGCGGGGGCGGCGGGGGCGGCGGGACCTGCGGCACCACGAACCTGGCGCTGAACCAGACCGCGACGGCCTCCTCGGTCCAGAATGCCAGCTTCCCGGCGGCCGACGCGGTGGACGGGAACCTGGGCACCCGCTGGTCCAGCGCGTTCTCCGACCCGCAGTGGCTGGAAGTCGACCTCGGCTCCACCCAGTCCATCTGCCAGGTCACGCTGAACTGGGAAACCGCCTACGCCACCGCGTTCCAGATTCAGACCTCCAACGACAACTCCACCTGGACCACCAT
>JBEKGC010000190.1:0-11854 GCA_050013055.1 Streptosporangiaceae bacterium | reverse complement strand
CTCGGCGGGCAGCACCCGCTTGGCGCCGGCCAAGGCGAAGAAGGCAAGGTCAGGGTCGCCTTCGGTGGGCTGGCCGGTGGCCTGAGCCAGGTCCCAGCCGTGGGTGAGGATCTCCTGGATGTAGCCGGCGATGGCGAACCGGCCGGGGACCTTGCCCCACGGGACCTCGACCAGGGCGTCGAGCTTGGCGTCGTCGGCCCAGGCCGCGCGGGCACGCTGGGCGGCCGCGCGGTAGGCCTGCGGCCAGCCGTCGTCGGGAACGTCGTCGGCCCGGGCCGGACGGGCCAGCCCGTCGCCGCCCTCGCCGATGATCGCGACCCGGGTCAGGCCCCCGACGAGGTGGCTGAAAAGGGCGCGGACGTCGTACTCCGGACAGGGCGTGGGCGCTTGGAGCTGGCCGGGCTGAACCGCCGCGACGATCGCTTCTGTCTGGGCCATGGCGCGCTTGTGCAGCTGGCGAGGGTCGGTCATGTGTTCTGTCGTGTTCGTCATGGGAGTAGCTTGCAGCATTAACTTGACAGGGAACGTCATATTTTAGCGGAACGAAAATCGGGCCGCCTGTGTTGGTCGCGGCGGGGTGTCGCGCTCTTACCCACGGGAGCATGTGGGGGGCCCTCAGCGGTTGGGTCAAGCCTCGGCCGCGGCTCGGACCGCGGCAAAGGCGGCCGCGATCGCGTCCAGCCTCCAGTGCGCGTTCAGGCCGCTCGGGTTGGGCAGCACCCACACCGGCGGGCCGCTGAGCGGCGGCGGCTGCGGGCCGATGACCGCGCGCGGGTGACCGAACGCCGTCCGGTAGGCGGTCACGCCGGCGATCGCGAGGATACCGGGCCGGTGCCGCTGAACCACGGCGGTCAGGCGGCCGACGCCGGCCAGGAGTTCGGCGTCGTCGAGCTCGGAGGCCTGCGCGGTGGCGCGGGCCACCAGGTTGGTGATACCCAGACCGTAGCCGGGCAGCAGGTCCTGCTCGGCCGGCGCCAGCCGGCGCGGGGTGAACCCGGACAGGTGCAGGGCCGGCCAGAACCGGTTCCCCGGCCGGGCGAAGTGCCAGCCGGTCGCGGCGGAGTACAGGCCGGGGTTGATGCCGCAGAACAGCACCCGCAGCACCGCCCCCGGCGGCGGGAGAACGTCGGGGATCGTGCGGTTCCTGGCCGACTCCAGGTCAGCCGGGCTCGGGCGGGCCGGCACAGACCCTCCTCTCCTGAGCTGTACAGGTTCTAGGCACAGCAGAGCACCACGGTCAGCGGCCATCCCGCCTGGGCCGTCCCGGCCACCCGCTCGGCCAGCCCGGCCAGCCCGGCTCCCGTGACCAGCTCCACGTCGAACCATGCCAGCAGAGCGAAGAGCACGGCGACGGCCACGGCGGCCACGGCGGGCCGCAGAGCCCAGGGCACGCGCGGCCCGCGCCGCCAGGACCAGGCAGGCCAGCTGGTCACCCCCGCCAGCCCGATCGAGGCCGCGATAATGTGCGGCCACGGATAGTTCACTCCCGGATGCTCAGGGTTCGCCGCCACCAGGATGCCCGCGCAGGCTCCCGCGATCAGGACCAGCCGCCCGGTGATCCTGGCCGGCCGGAGCGCGAGCGCCGTGACGATGTAGCAGACGCCCACCACCACGAACGTCAGCGTCATCACCCACCGGTCGGTCGCGCCCGGCGCCGCGAGCGCGCTGACCGGGGTGGCCACCGGATCGAACCGCGGCTGCAGGCCGGCCGCCACCGTCCAGCCGCCGACCTCAAGGACCGGAGCCGCGGCCGCGGCCGCCACGCCCCACCAGGGCACACCCTGCATGGCACCACCGTAAACCAGGCCAGAGGAGCGTCATATTTTAGGGACCATGAAATCGGGCCGCCTGCTGGAGATGCTGCTGCTGCTTCAGGCCCGCGGGCAGGTGACCGCGGCCGAGCTGGCGGAGCGGCTTGAGGTCTCGCCGCGCACCGTCTACCGGGATGCAGAAGCGCTGTCGTCGGCGGGAGTGCCGATCTACGCCGAACGAGGCCGGGCCGGGGGGATCCGGCTGCTGCCCGGCTACCGGACGGACGTGACCGGGCTGACGCGGGACGAGGCGCGGGCGTTGTTCGTGCTGACCACGGGGGGCGCGCAGGAGGATCTGGGACTGGGAGGGGCGGCCCGTTCGGCCATATTGAAAGTGATGCGGGCGGTACCCGAGCCATTCCGGCCAGCGGCTACGGCGACCAGCCAGCGGATCCTGGTCGACCCGGCGCGCTGGATGCGCAGCCCGGATCCGGTCGGGCAGCTCGGTGCGCTGCAAGCGGCGGTGTTCACCGACCGGCGGGTGCGGCTGCGGTACCGCAGCAGCGGGCAGCGCGCGGCCAGCGAGCGGGTGGTGGACCCGTACGGGCTGGTGTGCAAGGCGGGGGCCTGGTATCTCGTGGCGGACCAGGACGGGGAACCGCGGTTGTTCCGGGTGTCACGGGTGGCGGGTGCGGCGGCGGACGAGGCGCCGGTGCGGCGGCGGGACGGGGTGGAGCTCGCGGAGGCCTGGGAGGCGCTGCGGCAGCACGTGGAGGAGCGGCCGGCCGAGGTGCCTGTGCTGGTGCGGGTGCGGCGGGATCGGCTGGATATGTTCCGCCGGATCTGCGCGGCGAACCTGGCGGAGGGAGCGGGCGATGGTGCGGGCGGGGACGCGGAGTGGGCTGTCCTGGGGCTGCGGTTCGCGGCGGTGCCAGCGGCGCGGACGCTGCTGAGCTTCGGGGATCACGTCGAGGTGCTGTCGCCGCCCGAGGTGCGGGCCGACCTGGCCGCGGTGGCGGCGGCGGTGGGGGCGCTCTACGCCTAATGCCGGCGACGGAGGTCAGGAGACGGAGGTCAGGAGACGGAGGTCAGGAGACGGAGTGGACGATCGTCGCCGTGTACTGACCTTCGACCACGGTGGCGGGCACCCTCACGTCGATCAGCGGATCCCAGCTGGCGGAGGTGTCGCCGCCGACATCGGTGGCGCTGACGACGGACTGCGGATCGCCGGACAGATCCGTATCGGGCACGGTGCTGAAGACAGCCGACCCGGTGGTCGAGCCGAATCCGGTGATGTCGTAGAAGACATCGCTGACCGGGATGGTTTCCGGCGCCGTCCCGTTCCCCGTGACGAACCCGCTGGCGGAGACGGTCACGGTCCAGTCGGCGCCGAAACCGCGGTTGTCGGTGACCTGAACGGTGCCCAGGCTGGCGCTGACGGTGCCGCCGGGGACCGTGACGCCCAGCCTGGCGCTGATGGGCACGGTGATGGACAGCACGCCGGCCATCACCGGGACGGTGACCCCGCAGCGCGGGTCGGTGCTCCCGGCCGGGCAGTCGCTGCCCGGATCCGCGGAGACGGCGGTGTTGGCCAGGCGCTTTTCGCCGGTGTCGGGGTTGTTCACGGTGACGGAGTAGGTGATGGTCGCGGTCGCCCCGGGGGTGAGGTCGCCCGTCCAGGTCAGCACCGGACTGGCGTAGCTGACGGTGCCGGCGCTGGCGGTGGCGTCGGTGTTGTAGACGGCGTCGCCGAGGACGCCCGCCAGCGTGTCGGTCACCTGCGCCCCGGCATAGGGCGTCTGGCCGGTGTCGGCGACGGTGATGGTGTAGCCGACGGCGGAGCCGGGCGTGGTCGTGCCCACCGTGGCGGTCTTGGTGATGACCAGGGCCGGGATCAGGTCGATGACCGTGGCGGTGCACGCCGGATCGGCGCTGCCGGCCGGGCAGTTGCTCCCCGTGGCCGCAGAGGTGACGGTGTTGGTCAGGCGCTTGTCGCCGGTGTCGGGGTTGTTCACGGTGACGGAGTAGGTGATGGTCGCGGTCGCGCCGGGGATAAGGTCGCCGGTCCAGGTCAGCGTCGGGCTGGCGTAGCCGGCCGAGCCGCTGCTGACGATCGCGTTGTTGTCGTAGATCCCGTCGTTGAGGACGCCGCCAAGCGAGTCGGTGACGGTGAGCCCGCTGTACGGGGTCTGGCCGGTGTCGGCCACGGTAATCGTGTAGCCGACGGTGGAGCCGGGCGTGGTCGTGCTCACCGTCGCGGTCTTGGTGATGGCCAGGGCCGGAGTCAGGACGCTTACCGTGGTGGTGCAGCGGGGGTCGGTGCCGCCGGCCGGGCAGTTGTTCCCGGCGGCCGCCGAGGTGACGGTCGTGGTGAGGGACTTGTCGCCGGTGTCGGGGTTGTTCACCGTGACCGAGAAGGTGATGGTCGCGGTGGCACCGGAGGCAAGATCACCTGTCCAGGTCAGGTTGGTGCTGGCGTAGGTGACCGAGCCACTGCTCGTGGTGGCGTCGTTGTTGAAGGCCGCGTCATCCAGCACGCGGGTCAGCGGGTCGGTCACGCTCACGCCGGTGTACAGGGTCTGCCCGGTGTTCGTGACCGTGACCGTGTAGACCACGGCGGACCCGGGGGCGGTGGTGCTCACGCCGGCCGTGTTCACGATCGTCAGTGCCGCGATGTCAACCGTGACGGTGCAGCGGGGGTCGGTGCCGCCGGCCGGGCAGTTGTTCCCGGCGGTGGCCGAGGTGATGGTGTTGGTCAGGACATGGCTGCCGGTATCGGGGCTGTGCACCGTGACGGAGTAGGTGACCGTGACGCTGGCGCCGACCGCGAGGTCGCCGGCCCAGGTCAGGTTCGGGCTGGAAAAGGCGACCGTGCCCGCGGTTTTGGTCGCGTCGTTGTTATAGCTGGCATCACCTAGCACTCCTGACAGCGAATCGGAGAACGCCGCGCCGGTGTACGGGGTCTGCCCCGAGTCGGTGACGACGACCGTATAAGTGACCGTCTGGCCGGGCGTGGCGGCGGTCGTGCTGGCGGTTTTGACGATGGTCAGCGCCGGGGTCAGCACAGGAACGGTGAGGCTGCAGCCCGCGTCAGAGCTGTCCAGCGGGCAGCTGCTGCCGGGATCGGTCGAGGCGGCGACGGTGGCGAGGCTCTTGTCGCCGGTGTCGGGGTTGTTCACGGTGACGGTATAGGTGATGATCGCGGAGGCGTCCACCGCCAGGTCGCCGGTCCAGGTGATGACCGGGCTGGCGTAGCTGACGGTGCCGCTGGTCGCGGCCGCGTTGTTGTTGTAGGTCGCGTCGTCAAGCAGGTTCAGCGTGTCGGTGACGGTCGCGCCGGTGTAGGAGGTCTGGCCGGTGTCGGTGACGGTGACGGTGAAGGTGACCGTCTGGCCGGGCACCGCGGCGGCGGTGCTCGCGGTCGTCACGATGGTCAGGGAGGGGATCAGGACCTGGGTGACGGGGGTGCAGCGGGGGTCGGTGCTGCCGGACGGGCAGTTGTTTCCGGGTGCGGCCGATACGGCGGTGGCGGTGAGGATGTCGCTGGTGACGGGGTTGTCGACGGTGACGGGGGAGGTGATGGTGACGGTGCCGCCGACGGGGATGTCCCCGGTCCAGACCGCTCCGGTCGCCCCGATCGACAGGGTCCCGGAGCTGGCCGTGGTGTTCCCGGCGCTGGTCGTGTTCGCGGCCAGGGCCACCGTGCCGGTGCTGACGCTGATCCCGGCGTACGGGGTCTGCCCGGCATTGGTCAGCGTGGCGGTGTACACCAGCGCGCCGCCCGGGATCACCGTGGTCGCGCTGACCGTGAAGTCGATGACCAGGTCCGAGACGGGCACGGTGGTGGTGCAGCGGGGGTCGGTGCCGTCGGCCGGGCAGTTGCTGCCCGGTGCCGTGGAGGTGATGGCGCTGGCCAGGAGGTGGTTGCCGGTGTCGGGGTTTTTGACGGTCACCGTGAAGGTGATGACCGCCGCGGCGCCGGGGGTCAGGTCCCCGGTCCAGGTCAGGGTCGGGCTGGTGAAGGTCACGGTGCCGGCGGTGGCGGTGGCGCTGGCGGTGTTGTAGGCGGCGTCGTCCAGGACGCCGGCCAGCGGGTCGGTGACGGTGGCGGCGGTGTAGGGGGTCTGGCCGGAGTCGGTGACGGTGAGGGTGTAGCTGACGACCCCGCCGGGGGTGGCGGTGGCCGGGCTGGCGGCCGCGGTGATGGTCAGCGCCGGTGTCAGGATCACCACGCTGGTGACGCAGCCGGCGGCCTGGCTGCCGGGCGGGCAGCTGCTGCCCGCCGCGGCCGAGGACACCGCGCCGAGCAGGTCCTTGCTGCCGGTGTCGGGGTTGTTGACGGTGACGGTGAAGGTGATGACCGCGGTGTCGCCGGGGGCCAGGGTCCCGGTCCAGGTCAGCACCGTACTGGCGTAGGACAGGGACCCGGCGGTGGTAGTGGTGGCGCCGGGGTTGTAGGCGGCGTCGCCGAGCATCCCGGCCAGCGGGATGCTGAGGACCGCCGCGGTGTAGGAGGTCTGCCCGGTGTCGACCACGGTGACCGTGTAGCCCACCGTCTGGCCGGGGACCGCCGCGGCCGCGTTCGCGGTCTGGGTGATGGTCAGGGCAGGGACCAGCACGGTGACGGTGGCGGTGCACGTGGCGGGGGCGGCGCCGGTGGCCGGGCAGGTGCTGCCCGCGGCGGCTGAGGTCATGGTGCTGGTGAGAGACTTGTCGCCGGTGTCGGGGTTGTTCACGGTGACGCTGAAGGTGATGGTCGCGCTCGCGCCGGGGGTCAGGTTCCCGGTCCAGGTCAGGTTAGGGCTGGCGAAGGTGATCGACCCGGCGGTGGTGGCGGCGTCGTTGCCGAAGGCGGCGTCGTCCAGCACGCCGGCCAGCGGGTCGGTGACGGCCGCGGCGGTGTAGGCGGTCTGCCCGGTGTTGGTGATGGTGATGGTGTACGCCACCGCTGAGCCGGGGGTGGTGGTGCTGACGCTGGCGGTGTTGACGATCGTCAGCGCGGCCACGTCGGTGGTGGTGGTGCAGCGCGGGTCGGTGCCGCCGGCCGGGCAGTTGTTCCCGGCCGCGGCCGAGGTCACGGTGGCGGTCAGGATGTGGTTGTCGGTGTCGGGGTTGTTCACGGTGACGCTGAAGGTGATGGTCGCGGCGTCTCCGGGGGCCAGGTTCCCGGTCCAGGTCAGGACCGGGCTGGCGAAGGTCACCGACCCGGTGGTCGCGGCGGCGTTGTTGTTGTAGGCGGCGTCGTCGATCACGTTGGCCAGCAGGTCGGTGACGGTGGCGGCGGTGTAGGGGGTCTGGCCGGTGTCGGTGACGGTGAGGGTGTAGCTGACGACCCCGCCGGGGGTGGCGGTGGCCGGGCTGGCGGCCGCGGTGATGGTCAGCGCCGGGGTCAGCACGGACACGGTGACGCGGCAGGCCGCGGTGACGGCGCCGGGCGGGCAGGTCGACCCGGTGGCGGTGGAGGACACGCTGTTGATGACCAGCTTGTCCCCGGTGTCGGGGTTGTCCGCGGTGACGGTGTAGGTGATGACGGCGGCGCCGCCGGGGGCCAGGGTGCCGGTCCAGGTCAGCACCGGGGAGGTGTAGGACAGCGTGCCGGCGGTGGTGGTGGCGTCGCCGTCGTAGGCGGCGTCGTCCAGCATCTGGGCGAAGGAGTCGGTGACGGTCGCGCCGGTGTAGGTGGTCTGCCCGGTGTCGGTGATGGTCAGGGTGTAGCCGATGCTCTGGCCGGGCACGGCGGTGCTGGCGTTCGCGGTCTTGACGATGGTCAGGGCCGGGGTCAGCACGCTGGTGACGGGGGTGCACCGGGGGTCGGTGCCCCCGGCCGGGCAGTTGCTGCCCGGTGCGGCCGATACCGCGGTGGCGGTCAGGATGTGATCCCCGGTGTCGGGGTTGTTGACGATGACGGTGGAGGTGATGGTGACCGTCCCGCCGACCGGGATGTCGCCGGTCCAGACCGCCCCGGTCGCCCCGACGGATAGCGTGCCCGAGGAGGCCTGCTCGTTGCCGGTGCCGGTGGCGTCGTCGGAGATGCCGGTGGAGTCGGTGGCGACGCTGATCCCGAAGTAGGGGGCCTGGCCGGTGTTGGTCAGGGTCGCGGTGTACCCGACGGTCCCGCCCGGTGTGGTGGTGGCGGTGCTGGCGGTGAAGTCGACCAGCAGCTGGCTGACGGTGACGGTGGCGGTGCACCGCGGGCCGGGGCTGGCGGCCGGGCAGTTGCTGTCCGCGGACGGGGAGCTGATCGTGCTGGCCAGGATCATGTTCCCGGTGTCGGGGTTGTTCACCGTGACGGTGTAGGTGATGGTGACCGTGCCGTCGGCGGGGACGTCCCCGGTCCAGGACAGGGTGGGGCTGGCGTAGCTGACGGTGCCGGAGCTGGCGGTGGCGTTGTTGTCATAGGCGGCGTCGTCCAGCACGCCGGTCAGCGGGTCGGACAAGCTGGCCCCGGGGTACGGGCTGGCCGCGGTGTTGGCGATCGTGATCGTGTAGGACACCACCTGGCCGGCCGCCGTGGAGGCGGCGGCCGCGGTCTGGGTGAACGTCAGGCTGTCCGCGCCGACGATGGTGACCGTCACCGTGCACCGGGTGTCGGTGCCGCCGGCCGGGCAGTTGCCGCCGGCGGTGGCCGAGGTCACGGTGCTGGTCAGGGTCCGGTCGCCGGTGTCGGGGTTGTTCACGGTGACGGTGTAGGTGATGGTCGCGGCGGCGCCGACGGCGAGGTCCCCGGTCCAGGTCAGGGTGGGGCTGGCGTAGCTGACGGTGCCGGCGGTGGCGGTGGCGTTGTTGTTGTAGGCGGCGTCGTCGAGCGTCCCCGAAAGCGAATCGGTGAGGCTCGCGCCGGTGTAGGGGAGCTGGCCGGTGTTGGTGACGGTGATCGTGTCGGTGACGACCCCGCCGGGGGTGGCGACCGCGTTGCTGCCCGACGTGGTCGCCGCGGCCGTCACGATCGTCAGCGCCGGGGTCAGCACCGCCACGGTGACCTGGCACGCCGCCGCCACGCTGCCCGGCGGGCAGGTGGATCCGGTCGCGGCCGAGCTCACCGAGTCGGTGAGGAGCTTGTCCCCGGTGTCGGGGTTGTTCACCGTGATGGCGTAGGTGATGACGGCGGCCGCGCCCGGCGTCAGGCTGCCGGTCCAGGTCAAGGTGGGGCTGGTGTAGGACAGCGACCCGGCGGTGGCGGTGGCGTCATTGTCGTAGGCGGCGTCATCGAGCGTCGAGGCGAGGGAGTCGGTGACGGTGGTGCCGCTGTACGCGGTCTGCCCGGTGTCGGTGATGGTGATGGTGTAGCCGACCGGCTGGCCGGGGACGGCGAAGCTCGCGTTCGCGGTCTTGACGATGCTCAGCGCCGGGGTCAGCACGGTGACGCTGACCGAGCAGCGCGGGTCGGCGCTCCCGGCCGCCGGGCAGTTGCTGCCCGTCGCGGCCGTGGAGGAGGTGGTGGTCATCACCTTGTTCCCGGTGTCGGGGTTGTTGACGGTGACGGTGCCGGTGACGGTGACGCTGCCGCCGGCCGGGATGCTCCCGGTCCACGACACCCCGGTGGCGGTGACCGTCAGCGTCCCGCTCGTCGCGGTCCGGTCCCCATCGCCAGTGGCATCGTCCACGACGTCGGTGAGGTTGGAGGCGATCGTGATCCCGGTGTAGGGAACTTGCCCCGCGTTGGTGAACACCGCGGTGAACCGGACCACCGAGCCCGGCGTGGCCGTGCTCACGTTCGAGCTGGCCACGATCGTCAGCACGGCCACAGCCACCGTGGCCGCGCAACGCGGGTCGGTGCTCCCGGCCGCGCAGTTACTCCCGGCCGTCGCCGATGTGACCGTGGAGGCCAGGATGTCATCCCCGGTGTCAGGGTTGTTCACGGTGACCGAGAACGTGATCGTCGCGGTCGCGCCGGGGGCCAGCGCCCCGGTCCAGGTCAGGGTCGGGCTGGCGAACGCCACGGTCCCCCCGCCGGCCGCGGCCGCGTCCCCGTTGTAGGCGGCGTCATCCAGCACCCCGCCCAGCGGGTCGGTGAACGCCGCCGCGGTATACGGGGTCTGCCCGGAGTTCGTCACCGTGATCGTGTAGTGCACCACCGACCCCGGCGCCGTGGTCCCCGACCCCGCCGAGGCGGTGATGGTCAGGCCGGGTACCAGCACCACCACGGTCACCGAGCAGGCCGCCGCGCCGCTGCCGGCCGCGCAGTTGCTGCCCGCCGCCGCCGAGGTCACCGTGCTAGCCAGCACCTTGTCCCCGGTGTCGGGGTTGTTCACCGTCACCGAGAACGTGATCGTCGCCGTCGCGCCGACAGCCAGGTTCGCGGGCCCGGTCCAGGTCAGGGTCGGGCTGGCGAACGCCACGGTCCCCCCGCCAGCCGCGGACGCGTCACCGTCGTAGACAGCGTCATCCAGTATGCCGGCCAGCGGGTCGGTGAACGCCGCCGCGGTATACGGAGTCTGCCCGGAGTTCGTCACCGTGATCGTGTAATGCACCACCGACCCGGGCGTCGTGGCGCCGGTGCTGGCCGTCAGGGCGATGGTCAGGCCGGGCACCAGCACGGTGACGCTGACCGAGCAGCGCGGGTCGGTGCCGCCGGCCGCCGGGCAGTTGCTGCCGGGCGCGGTGGTGGCCAGGGTGCTGGCCAGGACCTTGTTCCCGGTGTCGGGGTTGTTCACCGTGACGGTACCGGTGACGGTGACGGTGCCGCCGACCGGGATGCTGCCGGTCCAGGAGATGCCGGTGCTGGTCAGCGTCAGCGTCCCGGACGTCGCGGTCTGGTCGCCGTCGGGGGTGGCGTCATCCAGCACGTCGGTGATGTTGGAGGCCACCGTGATCCCGGTGTAGGCGACCTGCCCGGTGTTGGTGAAGGTGGAGGTGAACCGGATCACCGAGCCCGGCGTGGTGGTGGCCACGCTGGAGGTGTTCACGATGGTCAGCACGGCCACGTCCACCGTCGCGGTGCAGGCCGCCGCGCCGCTGCCGGCCGCGCAGTTGCTCCCGGCGGTCGCCGAGGTGATGGTGCTGGCCAGGATGCCGTCGCCGGTATCGGGGTTGTGCACGGTGACCGAGAAGGTGATGGTCGCGGTCGCGCCGACGGCCAGGGTCCCGGTCCAGGTCAGGTTCGGGCTGGCGTAGGCGACGGTCCCGGCGGTCGCGGCCGCGTCGCTGTCGTAGGCGGCGTCGTCCAGCACCCCGGCCAGCGGGTCGGTGAACGCCGCCCCGGTATAGGCGGTCTGCCCGGAGTTCGTCACCGTGACGGTGTAGTGCGCCACCGCCCCCGGCGTCGTGGTCCCCGAGCCCGCCGACACCGCGATGGTCAGGGCGGGGGTGAGTCCCGCGACCGTGACCGTGCAACCGGGACTCTGGCCGCCCGGCAGGCAGGTGCTGCCCACGGTGGACGAGGTGACGGCGGTCACAATCACCTTGTCCCCGGTATCCGGGCTGTTCACCGTGACCGAGAACGTGATCGTCGCGGTGGCCCCCACGGCGAGGTTCCCGGTCCAGGTCAGGTTCGGGCTCGAGTAGGTCACCGAGCCCGCGGTCGTCGCCGCGTCGCCGTCGTAGCTGGCGTCGTCAAGCGCGCCGGTCAGCGAGTCGGTGAAGGTCGCCCCGGTGTACGGGGTCTGGCCCGAGTCGGTCACCGTCACCGTGTAGCCGATAACGGTGCCCGGCGCGGCTGCGCCTGTGTTCGCGGTGGCGGTGATGGTGAGCGCAGGAACCAGGACGGGCACGCTGACCGAGCACCTGGGATCGGTGCCGCCTGCCGGGCAGTTGCTGCCTGCCGCGGGCGTGGTGATCGTGCTGGCGAGGACCTTGTTCCCGGTGTCGGGGTTGTTGACGGTGACGGTGCCCGTGATCGTGACCGTGCCGCCGACCGGGATGCTCCCGGTCCAGGAGATGCCCGTGGCGGTGAGCGACAGCGTGCCCGAGGTCGCCGTCTGGTCGCCGTCGGGGGTGGCGTCGTCGACGACATCCGTGATGTTCGAGGCGACCGTGATTCCCGTGTAGGGGACCTGGCCGGAGTTGGTGAACGTCGCGGTGAACCGGACCACCGAGCCGGGGGTGGTGCTGCTGGCCCCGGCGCTGTTGACGATCGTCAGCACCGCGACATCGACCGTGGCGGT
>JBEKGC010000189.1:0-11889 GCA_050013055.1 Streptosporangiaceae bacterium | reverse complement strand
AGGTCCGGCCAGTTCTGCGAGGCGTGCGGCTTCAACTTCGGTAACCCTCGTCTCAGCCCCAGTTTCACTCCGGCGAGCCCCAGATTTACCCCTAATCCCAACTTCATCCCGGCTGGCCCCACTTTCACCCCTAACCCCAGTTTCGCTCCCAGTCCCAGCTTCACTCCGGCCGGCCCCCCGCCGGACCCGAGCTACCCCCCGGACCGCCCTCCAGCCGACCCCGGCTTCCCCCCGGCCGACCCCAGCCGCCCCCCGGTGGACGCCGGGTTTTCTCCGGGCAGCCCTTCGGCGGATCCCGGCTACCCTCCGGCCGATCCTGGCTCCCACCCGGACACCCCCGGTTCCCGCTCGGCCGGTCCCGGTTTTCCCCCGGATGGCCCCGGTTTCCCCCCGCCCGGTCCCGGTTCCCGCCCGGACAGCCCTTCGGAGGGCCCCGGTTTCTCCCCGTCCCGTCCCGTTTCCCGCCCGGACGGCCCCCCGGATGGCCCCGTTTTCTCCCCGGATGGTCCCGGTTTCTCCGCGGCCGGTCCCGTTTCCCGCCCGGACAGCCCCTCGGAGGGCCCCGTTTTCTCCCCGCCCGGTCCCGGTTTCCCCCCGCCCGGTCCCGATTCCCGCCCGGACAGCCCCTCGGGTGGCCCGGCTTTCTCCCCGGACGGCCCTGGTTCTCGCCCGGCCGGATCCGGTTCCCCCCTAGATGGCCCCGGTTTCCCCCCGGCCGGCCCCGGTTTCCCCCCGGTCGGCCCTTCGGACGGCCTCGGCTACCCTCCGGCCAGGCCGGGGTTCACCCCGGCTGGCCCTAGCTACACCCCGGATGGTCTCAGTTACACCCCAGCCAAGCCCGGTGCCCCTCCCGCCCCTCCCGCCCCTTCTGCTCCTTTTGGCTCCCAGCCAGCCCCGCCCGGGGCTTCGTCCTCGTTCCCTTACCCCCAGATCACCTGGACCGCGGTGGTAGGCGCCGATCGCGATTACTACGAGCAAGTGCAAGCGGTCAGCGGTCCAGAGGGCGCGGCCGTGGCGTTTCCCTCCTCCTGCGCCGAACGACGGTTCGCCCTGCTGGGTAACCAGATGCGGATCGGCAGGCGGAGCGTGTCGCGTGGCCTGGCGCCCGAGATTGACCTGACCGGGCCACCGGCTGACCCGGGGATTAGCCGCCTGCACGCGGTCCTGGTCGCGGCGTCCGATGGCAGTTGGGCGGTGCTCGATCCGGGGTCGGCCAACGGGACACTGGTGAACGGCACCGAGATCCCGATCGGGAACCAGATGACCCTGCATGACGGCGACCGCATCAACCTCGGCGCCTGGACCGTCATCACCGTGCATCAGGATGACACGTGACCGCGCCGGCCCTTTCGTTAAGAAAATTCCGGCCCACGATGGCAGGTATCGGGCGTTGGCCTATAACAGCGGACGATCCTAGGCACTAACGTATGCACATGATCAGCACCCCGTCGTCGCGCGACCATTCAGAGGTCGATCTTGGTCCCGCGGCCGGCGTCAGCGACCGGGGCTTGCGGCACCACCGCAACGAGGACGCGATGGCCCTGGCCGCGGAGCAGTCGCCCAGCGGGCCCATGGTGGTCGCCGTGGTCTGTGACGGCGTCTCTTCCTCGGCGCGGCCCGACGAGGCGTCACTGGCCGCCGTGCAGGCCGCGCTGCCGGTGCTGGTGACCGCGGTGCGGGCGGGGGAGGATCTGGCCGAGGCCTCGCGGGCCGCGGTCGCGGCCGCCCGCCAGGCGATCGCGGCCCTGGCCGAACCCGCGGGGGACACCTCGGCGACCACCTTCGCCTCGGTGGTCGCCAGCGGCTATGAGGTGACGTTGTGCTGGCTGGGCGACAGCCGCGTCTACTGGCTGGCACAGTCGGCCCCAGAGTCCCGGCAGCTCACCCAGGACGACTCAGTGGCCGGTGGCATGGTCGCGGCGGGCCTGGCCGACCAGGCCGCGGCGCTGGCCTCGCCGCACGCGCACGTGCTGACCCGCTGGCTCGGCGGGGACATGGCCGACAACCCTGACCGCGCTCCGCACGTCGAGCGGTACACGCCGCCGGGGCCGGGCGCTCTGCTCGTGTGCTCAGACGGTCTGTGGAATTACCTGCCCGAGGCGGCGGATCTGGCCGCGCTCGCCCTGCCCAAGGCGCTGGATGACCCGCTCGGCGCCGCCGTGGATATGGTGAAGTTCGCGGTCGACGCGGGCGGGGCCGACAACATCACGGCCGTGCTGATTCCGTACCAGGCACCGGAAACGTCCTGATCAATCGGTACCCCGGGTGGGACTCGAACCCACACTGCACGGTGTTTGAGGCCGCGTGCTCTACCAATTGGCATACCGGGGCTTGCTTGCTGCCGCTCCTGACGGGGGAGCCTCGCGAAAGACAATCTACCTGGTGAAGGTAGGCTCGTCTGCGTGAGCCAGAACCCGCTGCGTGTAGTTATAGCCGAAGACGAAGCTTTGATTCGCCTCGACTTGAAGGAAATGCTAGAAGAAGAAGGTTACTCGGTCGTCGCGGAGGCTGGCGACGGGGAGTCGGCCGTCGAGCACGTCACGACGCTGAGGCCGGATCTGGCCATCCTGGATGTCAAGATGCCTGTCCTGGACGGGATCTCCGCCGCCGAGCGGATAGCCGCCGAGCGGATCGCCCCGGTCGTCATCTTGACCGCCTTCTCCCAGCGCGAGCTGGTGGAGCGGGCCCGCGACGCGGGCGCGATGGCCTACCTGGTCAAGCCCTTTACCAAGGCCGACCTGGTGCCCGCCATCGAGATGGCAGTCAGCCGGTTCGCCGAGATCCGCGCGCTTGACACCGAGATCGGCACGCTGCGCGAGCGGCTCGAGGTCCGCAAGCTGCTCGACCGGGCCAAGGGCCTGCTCCAATCCGAGCACGGGCTGAGTGAGCCAGAGGCGTTCCGCTGGATTCAGAAGACGTCGATGGACCGTCGGCTGACCATGCGGAAGGTCGCCGAAGCGGTGATCGAGGGCAGCATGCGCCTAGCCGCCGAGTCGCCGCAATCCTAGGTTGCCCGTTTAGGCTCTGCTGTCCCTCTTCACAGGGAGCGTCGCTGTCGTCTGGCGGGTCGCTGAGAAGAGGCGGCCGCCACGTCACTGTCTTCTGGTTTCTTGCGCTTCTGGTTTCTTGCGGCCGTGGTCGCCCGGTAGGCACGGCAAGAGTCTGCGCCGGCGGACCGGCGACCTGACCTGCCCCAGCTCGTCACCCAGGCTGCCTCACCAGGCCGCCCTACCCCACCAGAAACACAATTCGTTCATCAGCACGATCTACAGAGGAATTATCGTGGAAGATTCGGCTTTAGTGGCGAATTTAGTACCCTATGAGGTACCGAATCTTCCGTAGGAGCCAAATCTTCCATGAGTCCGGCGAACCACAGCGCTCTGGCGAACCCCAGCCCTCCGGCGGATCACGATTCACACCTGCATTACGGCGAGGAGCGAACCAAAAACCACGAGTCACACCGGCATCACGCCGGGGAACCATCGCGCTGAGCGCGATACCAGCCCGCCCGGGCCCGGAGTATTGATCGAGAAGCTCGGTAAATTCCGGAACCCGGGGGACCGTTGGTGCCGTGTCCGCCTTCCCCGGCCGACACGTTATCTACTTGGACCCCCCGGGTCCGCCGTTACCACGTTAGCGACCTGCCGCCTTGTGGTGCAAAGCGAGGCGTCAGGCCTCGGGGGCACCTGGGACTCCGTCCCTGATCAGGCAGGTCAGCCGCGCGGTACAGACCCGGCGGCCGCCGGCGTCGGTGATCACGATGTTGTAGCTGGCCAGCGTCCGGCCCCCGTGCGCCAGCGTGGCGACCGCGGTGACCTCCCCGTCCTTGGCTCCGCGGTGGTGCGTGGCGCTGATCTCGATGCCGACCACGGTGCGGCCCGGGCCCGCGTGCAGGGCCGCGGCCAGCGACCCGACGGTTTCGGCCAGCACGCACGAAGCGCCGCCGTGGAGCAGGCCGAACGGTTGCGTGTTACCGGCCACCGGCATCCTCGCCACCACCTCGGCGCCGGACGCCGACACGATCTTGATACCCATGCTCCCGGCCAGCGTGCCATCGGCGACCGTCAACGCCATCATCGACTCCGAGACTTCGGCGTCCATCCGTACCTCCGCATCACATGGCCCACGACAAGGTTCCCACGTACCGGTCCGGACCAGCACGAAGGCCCGGTTCCGCACACTGTGCGCTCCGGACCGCCCCAGATTCCGTCATCTTTTTGTGTGATAAGGCGTGACTTAGGGCTTGTTAGCGCTCACAATCGCCTTGATAGCAGATACTGAAAGGAGCGCAGCATGCGCGGAATCGGAAGACAGCGGCGTCTTCGCGGACCAGTCAGCCTGGGGCTCGCGGCGATGGTGGCAATAGCCGTCGGTGGGTCCCTGGCGGCGACCCAGGCCTCGGCGGCG
Source organism: Streptosporangiaceae bacterium (assembly GCA_050013055.1). Taxonomy (GTDB): domain Bacteria; phylum Actinomycetota; class Actinomycetes; order Streptosporangiales; family Streptosporangiaceae; genus Palsa-504. The sequence goes on along the minus strand of JBEKGC010000189.1, from coordinate 7,482 downwards.
GCCGGCACGCCCGCGGCCCGGGCTGGGGGCAGCGGCGGGCTGTCCATTAGCAAGCAGTACTTCGGCTCCACCATCGAGCCGTACACCGGCAAGGAAACGAGCGTCTACCGGTATACGCTCCGTAACGCCAGGGGCATGAGCGTTCAGGTGCTGACCTTCGGCGGCATCATCCAGGACATCAACGTCCCGAACCGGTACGGGCACGTGACCGACGTCACGCTCGGCTTCAAGACCCTGCAGGATTACGTGACCGAGGACAGCCCGCCAGTGACGGCTAACGGCGGCCCCTACTTCGGCGAGACCATCGGGCGGTACGGCAACCGGATCGCGAAGGGTACCTTCACCCTCGACCAGCCGGGCGTCGGGCCGGTCAAGTACACCCTGCCCATCAACAACGGGGTGAACAGCCTGCACGGCGGCCTGGTCGGCTTCGGTGACCACGTCTGGGCCAGCCAGCCGGTCGTCGGCCACGGCTCGGTCGGCGTGCAGCTCACGCTGATCAGCCCCAACGGTGACTCCAGCGGAGCCGTGGGCTCGCCGGGCTGCCCGAACGGCTGCACCGGCTACCCGGGCACGATCAAGGTGGTCGTGACCTTCACCCTGAACAACGCCAACCAACTCGCCATCCACTACAAGACCACCGATGAGTCCAAGAACCTCAACACGGTCATCAACCTGACCAACCACAGCTACTTCAACCTGGCCGGCGAGGCCTCGCCTGCGGGTTCGGCCTACGGCCAGCTCCTGCAGATCAACGCGAACAAGTACTCACCGACCGACACCACCCAGATCCCGCTCGGCTACCAGGCCTCGGTCTTCGGCACGCCGTTCAACTTCACCAGGCCGACCGCCATCGGCGCGCGGATCGACGACTACAGCGCCAATTTCAACTCGCCCGGGTACAACCAGCTGCTCATCGCCCAGGGCTACGACCACAACTGGGTGCTGAACCCAGGTCACGGCGGCCCGGGCGGGCTCAACCTCGCCGCCCGCGCCTGGGACCCGGCCAGCGGCCGTGAGCTCACCGTGTGGACGGACCAGCCCGGTGTCCAGGTGTATACGAGCAACTTCCTCAACGGAACGCTGGTCGGCATCAGCGGCCACGCTTACCGTCAGGGCGCGGGCTACACGTTCGAGACCCAGCACTTCCCGAACTCGCCCAACCAGCCCAACTTCCCCTCCACCGAGCTGAAGGCCGGCCAGACCGTCAACTCCACGACCATCTTCGCGTTCAGCTCATAACCACCCCGCTCCCGTCCGCCATCCGCGACATGCGGGTGGCGGACGGGGAGCACCACGGCCCGTTCGGACCATAGGATCAATGGGTGGCGACACAAGGACCAGAATCCACGGACCGGCTCCTGCTGCTCGACGGGCACTCCCTGGCGTACCGGGCGTTCTTCGCCCTGCCGATCGAGAACTTCTCCACCACCACGGGGCAGCCCACCAACGCGGTCTACGGGTTCACCGCGATGCTGATCAACGTGCTGCGGGACGAGAAGCCGACGCACGTGGCGGTGGCCTTCGACCGCGGCGAGCCGACATTCAGGCACGAGCAGTACGTCGAGTACAAGGCCAACAGGCGGGAAACCCCCGATGACTTCCGCAGCCAGCTCAGCCTGATCTTCGAGGTGCTCGACGCGCTCGGCATCAGGCGGCTGTCCGCACCCGGCTACGAAGCCGACGACGTCATCGCCACGCTGGCCACACAGGCCTCGGCGCAGGGCATGGACGTCCTCATCGTCAGCGGCGACCGGGACGTGCTCCAGCTGGTCTCGGACCGGGTGACCGTCCTGATGACCCGCCGCGGCATCACCGACATGACCCGGTTCACCCCGGCCGCGGTGACCGAGAAGTACGGCCTCTCGCCCGTGCAGTACCCGGATTTCGCTGCGGTCCGCGGCGACCCGAGCGACAACCTGCCCGGCATCCCCGGGGTGGGGGAGAAGACCGCGACCAAATGGATCGCCGAGTTCGGCTCGCTGGCCGCCCTGGTGGACCGGGTCGACGAGGTCAAGGGGAAGGCCGGTGACGCCCTGCGCGAGCATCTCGGCAGCGTGATGCGCAACCGCCAGCTGACCGCGCTGCTCACCGACATGCCCGCCGAGACGGTCGGTGCCGTGCCCGGTGACCTGCTGCCGGTGGCCTGGGACCGGGAGAAGATCCACCAGCTCTTCGACACGCTCCAGTTCCGGGTGCTCCGCGAGCGTCTCTACCAGACCCTGCCGCACGGCCTGATCGGCGCCATAGGCTCCGACTCTGACGTGGCCACCCCGGACTCCCCGCACCCGGAAAAAGCGGCTTTCGAGGTGGTGACCGACCTGCTCGGACCCGATCAGGTGGGCGCCTGGCTCGCCGCCCATATTTCGGCCGAACGGTCCGGGGTGGCCCTGGCGGGCACCTGGGGGCGCGGCACGGGGAACGTGACCGGGCTGGCGATCGCCGCGGCCGACGGGCACGGTGCCCACGTCGACCCGACCGCGCTGACCGAAGCGGACGAGCAGGCGCTGGCGGCCTGGCTGGCTGACGCGGGCCAGCCGAAGGTGCTGCACGACGCCAAGGGCCCGATACACGCGCTGGCCGCCCGCGGCCTGCCCCTGGCCGGTCTGGCCAGTGACACGGCGCTGGCGGCCTACCTGGCGCTGCCCGGCCAGCGCACCTTCGACCTGGCCGACCTGGCGTTGCGATACCTGGCCAAGGAACTGCGTGAGCAGGCGCCGGACGGCCAGCTGACGCTGGACGGCTCGGGCGAGCGGGACGCCGCGGCGGCCCTGGTGCTGCGCGCGCAGGCCACGCTCGAGCTGGCCGCGGCCTTGGAGGAGGACCTGGACCGGCGCGAGTCGGTCGCGCTGCTGCACGAGCTCGAGCTGCCGCTTGTGTCCGTGCTGGCCCGGATGGAGCAGATCGGGATCGGTGCCGACGTGGACCATTTCGCGGCCATGTCGTCGATGCTGCACGGCGAGGCGAAGGCCGCCGAGCAGGCCGCCTACGCCGTCGCCGGGCACGAGTTCAACCTGGGCTCGCCCAAGCAACTGCAAGAGCTGCTGTTCACCGAGCTCAGCCTGCCCAAGACCAAGCGGATCAAGACCGGCTACACCACCGACTCCGAGGCACTGACCCACCTGCTCGCCCAGACCGGCCATCCGGTGCTCGAGCACCTGCTGCGGCACCGCGACGTGGCCAAGCTCATGTCGATCGTGGACTCGCTGATCCCGATGTCCGGCGAGGACAGCCGGATTCACACCACGTTCAACCAGACCGTTGCGGCCACCGGCCGGCTGTCCTCGACCGACCCGAACCTGCAGAACATCCCCATCCGCAGCGACCTGGGGCGCCGCATCCGCGAAGGCTTCGTGGTCGGCCCGGGATACGAAACCCTGCTGAGCGCGGACTACAGCCAGATCGAGCTGCGGATCATGGCGCACCTGTCCGAGGACGCGGCGCTGATCGCGGCGTTCGAGTCCGGTCACGACTTCCACGCCGCGACCGCGTCCCGGGTCTTCGGCGTGCCGCCCGAGCAGGTCACCCCGGAGCTGCGGGCCAAGATCAAGGCGATGAACTACGGCCTGGCCTACGGCCTGTCCGCCTACGGGCTCGCCCAGCAGCTGCGCATCACCCCGGACGAGGCCAGGGGCCTGATGGATGATTATTTCAAGGAGTTCGGCGGCGTCCGCGACTACCTGCACGAAGTGGTCGCGCGCGCCCGGATGGACGGCTACACCGCCACCATGATGGGCCGCCGCCGCTACCTGCCCGACCTGACCTCGGACAACCGCCAGCGCCGCGAGATGGCCGAACGGATGGCGCTCAACGCCCCGATCCAGGGCTCCGCCGCGGACGTGATCAAGGTGGCCATGCTCGCGGTGGATGGCGCCCTGGCCGCCGCCGCCCTGCGCTCCCGGATGCTGCTCCAGGTCCACGACGAGCTCATCATCGAAGTAGCTCCCGGCGAGTTTGCCCAGGTCCGCGACCTGGTCTGCGCCGCCATGGCAGGCGCCGCCGCCCTTCGCGTCCCCCTTGACGTCTCCGTAGGCACCGGCCGCAGCTGGGCCTCAGCCACTCACTGAGTTGCCTCGGGGGCTCTGCCCCCCAGACCCCCCGATACGGGGGGAAGCCTTCCCCCCGTGCCCCCCGGCCGGGGGCGTTGCCCCCGGGTGGGGTTGTCGCGGGCTGGGGTCAAGGCCTGCCCCGGCCCCTGCCTTAACCTGAGACGTTCGTTCTCTTGTTGGGTTCGCGTTTAGGGCGGTAGGTTGGCGGCATGACCGCATCCCAGCCTCCGACCGTGGCCGAGGAGCTGCGCGGTGCGGGCCTGCGGGTGACGGCTGCCCGGGTGGCATTGCTCGAGACCGTCAGGGACGGAGACCATCTCGGCGTCGATGCGATCGCCTCCGGAGTGCGCGGCCGCATTGGCCATGTCTCGCTTCAAGCCGTCTACGAGGCCCTCAACGCGCTGACCGCCGCGGGACTCGTGCGCCGCATCGAGCCGACCGGCAGCGCGGCCCGGTTCGAGGGACGCGTCGGAGACAACCACCACCATGTCGTATGCCGGTCGTGCGGTGTCGTCGCTGACGTTGACTGCGCGGTCGGCGAGGCGCCCTGCCTGACCGCATCCAACGACGGTGGCTTCTCCATCGACGAGGCCGAAGTCATCTACTGGGGCTTGTGTCCCGACTGTTCCACCGCCAGCAGTTCCTGAGCCCCGAGATCTGCCTACACCGGAAGGATTCTCATGTCTGAAAATCATGATCCAGTAGTCGCCGAAGGCCCGACCCCGGAGGCCGGGGGATGCCCGGTCGTGCACGGTCTTACCCACCCCACCCAGGGTGACGCCAACCAGGACTGGTGGCCGAGCCGGCTCAACCTGAAGATCCTCGCCAAGAATCCGGCCGTGGCCAACCCGCTGGGCGAGGAGTTCAACTACGCGGAGGCGTTCAAGACCCTCGACCTCGCGGCGGTGAAGCGGGACATCGCCGAGGTGCTGACGACCTCCCAGGAGTGGTGGCCGGCCGACTTCGGCCATTACGGCCCGCTGATGATCCGGATGGCGTGGCACAGCGCGGGCACCTACCGCATCAGCGACGGCCGCGGCGGCGCCGGGGCCGGCCAGCAGCGCTTCGCGCCGCTCAACAGCTGGCCGGACAACGTCAGCCTGGACAAGGCCCGTCGGCTGGTGTGGCCGGTGAAGAAGAAGTACGGCCAGAAACTCTCCTGGGCCGACCTGATCGTCCTCACTGGCAACGTGGCGCTTGAGTCGATGGGCTTCAAGACCTTCGGCTTCGGCGGCGGCCGCCCGGATGTCTGGGAGCCGGACGAGGACGTCTACTGGGGGCCGGAGACCACCTGGCTCGGCGACGAGCGCTACACCGGCGACCGGGAGCTCGAGGAGCCGCTCGGCGCGGTGCAGATGGGCCTCATCTACGTCAACCCGCAGGGCCCGAACGGAAACCCGGACCCGCTCGCCGCGGCCCGCGACATCCGCGAGACCTTCCGCCGGATGGCGATGAACGACGAGGAGACGGTCGCCCTGATCGCGGGCGGTCACACCTTCGGCAAGACCCACGGTGCGGGCCCGGAGGACAACGTCGGCCCCGATCCCGAGGCGGCCCCGCTCGAGCAGCAGGGCTTCGGCTGGAAGAGCTCCTTCGGAACCGGCAAGGGCCGTGACGCGATCACCAGCGGTCTCGAGGTCACCTGGACCCCCACGCCGATCACGTGGGACAACACCTTCTTCGAGATCCTCTTCGGTTATGAGTGGGAGCTGACCGCCAGCCCGGCGGGTGCGCACCAGTGGCAGCCGAAGGACGGGGCCGGGGCGGGAACGGTGCCCGACCCCCAGGACCCGTCGCTGCGGCGCCCGCCGACGATGCTGACCACCGACCTGTCGCTGCGATTCGACCCGATCTACGAGCCGATCTCGCGGCGTTTCCTGGCGAACCCCGCCGAGTTCGCCGACACCTTTGCCCGCGCGTGGTTCAAGCTGACCCACCGTGACATGGGCCCGGTCGTGCGCTACCTCGGCCCTGAGGTCCCGGCCGAGACGCTGATCTGGCAGGACCCCGTTCCGGCGGTCGACCACGAGCTCGTCGACGCGGCGGACATCGCCGACCTGAAGAGCCAGGTCCTCGCCTCGGGCCTGTCGGTATCCCAGCTGGTCTCGACCGCGTGGGCGGCCGCCTCGTCGTTCCGCGGCAGTGACAAGCGCGGCGGCGCCAACGGCGCGCGGATCCGGCTCGAGCCGCAGAACGGCTGGGAGGTCAACCACCCCGACCAGCTGGCGACAGTACTGCGCACGCTGGAGGGGATCCAGGAATCCTTCAACGCCGGCGCCAAGAAGGTCTCGCTGGCCGACCTGATCGTGCTGGCCGGCGGCGCCGCCGTCGAGCAGGCCGCCAGCAACGCCGGCGCCGAGGTCGAGGTGCCCTTTACGCCGGGGCGCACCGACGCGTCGCAGGAGCAGACCGATGTGGAGTCGTTCGTCAACCTCGAGCCGAGGGCAGACGGGTTCCGGAACTACATCGGCAAGGGCAACCGGCTGCCGGCCGAGTACCTGCTGCTCGACAAGGCGAACCTGCTCACCCTGAGCGCGCCCGAGATGACGGTGCTCGTCGGCGGACTGCGCGTCCTGGGCGCGAACCACGATGGGTCCAAGCTCGGCGTCCTCACCACCACCCCCGGGTCGCTGACCAATGACTTCTTCGTCAACCTGCTCGACATGGGCACGACGTGGCAGCCGACGTCGCAGGACGCGACCACGTTCGAGGGACGCGACGCCGCCACCGGCGAGGTCAAGTGGACCGGCAGCCGGGCCGACCTGGTCTTCGGGTCGAACTCCGAGCTGCGCGCCCTGGCCGAGGTCTACGCCAGCGATGACGCGAAGGAGAAATTCGTCCGCGATTTCGTCGCCGCCTGGGTCAAGGTGATGAACCTCGACCGGTTCGACCTCGCCTGATCATGACGTCCAGGCCGGCCCGCGCCGGGCCGGCCTGGGCACGTCACGGACGGCGACAACGACCACCGCTGGCCAGCTTCCCGGCGGTCCGGCCGCACGGCCGCCGGGTCACTGTGGCCGTATTGTGGCCGGGTGCAATTGACCCCCCGCGCATACTCTCATATCCTGAACGCTGCGCCGTGTCCTCGTGCGTTCCGTCATGGCCGCCTGGCCTAGCAGGTCAGGTGACCCGGCTGGCGGCCCGCCGGGCGTGCCGTAGCTGGCCCCCGGGCTGGTTGCGGCAAGTCCTGTAAATCCTGGTCACCATGCACGGTTACCGGCGTGCCCATTCATACACTTCCTTGTCCGCATCCGGAGCCAACCCACACATGACGAGCAGCACGCAAGCCAACTCGACCCCCCAGGTAGCGATCAACGACATCGGGTCCGAGGAGGCATTCCTCGCCGCTATCGACGAGACCATCAAGTATTTCAACGACGGTGACATCGTCGAAGGAACAGTCGTAAAGGTCGACCGAGACGAGGTCTTGCTC
>JBEKGC010000188.1:0-11891 GCA_050013055.1 Streptosporangiaceae bacterium | reverse complement strand
CCCGCTCGGGCCGCAAGATCCACTACGGCCAGGTGCTGGCCGGCGCACTCGACCTGTCCCGGGTACCCGGTCCGCTCGATGCCGTCCTGGCCCACGTCTGAGCATCTCGCCCCACGACGCCGGCTCGGCCCCACGTGTATCCTCCGTATCACCAGAAGCACCACGGTAGATCTGGGGCTCGCTGGAGATCCGGCAAGACCCGGGCCATATGCCGACGGCTCACCGGCCCGCGCGACGGCTCACGACCGAGGCGACGGTCGCGCTCTGATGGCCCCGAAGCGCCGCACCCCAGCCGCCGTCCCCGCCAACCCCCGCCTCTCCCCGCACCCGGAACCCATTCGTCACAACTATCGAAAAAGATCGTGGAATATTTGGCTTACCTGGAAGTTTTGGTACCCTATGATTGCCCTAATCCTCCGTAAGAGCCCTATCTTCCACGCGAACCGGACGGCCCGGCCCGCGTCACGCCCGGCCGGACCAGGCGCGACATACGCCTCGCATCACCACCCCCAGCAGCCACCGCGCCACCAGCAAGACCGCGGTGGACCCGCGTCCGGCGGCCTGTTCAGCGGACCCCCGTGCACCTATCCGCCGCCAAAGCCCGGGCCTCCCCGGCAAATCCTGGCCATAACGCCGGGAACGGGCGGCGGGCGGGACAGCCGGGACCACAGTGGCCAGCGGGACGCCAGGGAACGTTAAGCGGGACGCCAGGGAGCCGCTGGACCGCTGCCCGGGGTGCACGGCGTCGGCGTCGGCGTTACCAACCTGATGCCGGTTTCGGCCCTGGCGGACAGGCCCGCATGTGTGCGGATCAGCGCGATGGAGGTGACCGCCCCCGACGGGGCCACCTCGATCCAGCGCCTGCCGCGCCCATGTCCGCGTCGAGCCGCTTTCCAAGCCCAGCGTGCCGACATAGAAGCCCAGCGTGCCGACGTCGAAGCCCGGCGCGCGGTCCTGGTCGGTGACCGGTACGCCTACCGTACGCACGTCGCTGATCTTGCCTTAGGTGGTCATGTCTTCCTCCTGCTTGGATCCTCAGTTCAGACGGTGGAACACCGCCAGGATCATCGCTAGGGGGTCAGAAGTTTGCGGCGGGACGCCTTACGCCCCGTGCGGATAGCGCGGGCAGGCCCCACGGCGCCACGGCGCGAGCGGGTCTGTCAGGGTTCCAGGGCAAGCAGCTTTCCGGCCACCTCGGTCAGGGTCTCGCCCACCACGTCGGGAGGCGCGAAGGGCGCGCCGAAGCCGCCGGAGGTGCGGCTCACCCAGCCGGTGGTCAGCCCCGCCCGCTTGGCGCCGTGGCAGTCCCAGTCGTGCGCGGCGACCAGCGCCATCCGTTCCGGCGGCACGTCCAGGATCTCCGCCGCGTAGAGGTACACCACCGCGGCAGGCTTCCACCGGTACACCTCGCCGGCCGAGATGACCCGGTCCACCAGCGAGCCGAGCCCGGAGCGGTTGACGAACGACGAGGCGAGAAAGGAGGAACCGTTGGTCAGGCAGGCCACCCGGATCCCGGCCTCGGTGAGGCTGGTGACCGCGGCCACCGCGTCGGGGTAGGCCGGCAGGTCATCGAAGCCCGCCATGACCTCCGCCACCTGCTCATCGCTGATCGAAGAGCCGGCCAGCCCGCGCAGCGAGGACTGCGCGACGTCGGTGAACGTGGCGTAATCCCCGGTCGCGGACAGCGCCATGCCGTCCCGCAGCGTGCGGGTGTACCAGGCTTCGAGCAGGTGGGCCGGCTGCCCGGCCGCGGTGAGCCGCGCGCGCAGCGGTTCGAGCGACATCAGCGTCTCGATCACGTCGAAGGCGACCACGGCCGGGCGCTGGGTCATGATGACGACAGATCCGCGAGCGCATCGGAGATGGCGCGGTAGAACGTCGGGAAGGCATAGGGCATGTCGCGCAGGGTGGCCACGGGCACTTCGGCCCGGACCGCTACCTGCAGGGCGGACAGCACCTCACCGCCGTACGGGCCGGCCGACGTGGCGCCGACGAGCACGGACCGTTCGGCATCCTCGACCAGTTTGATGAAGCCGTCGTTGCCTGCCTTGTGGATCCAGCCCCGGGACGAGGCGGGGATCTGGCTGACGCCGGTGCGTACCGTCAGCCCGGCCGCCCGCGCCTGTTCCTCGGTCTGGCCCACGCTGCCGATCTCCGGGTCGGTGAACGTCACCCTCGGCACCGCCCGGTAGTCGGCCTGCGCGCCGCCCTGGCCCAGGATGTCGCGCACCACGATGTCCGCCTGGTACATGGACATGTGGGTGAACGCGCCCTTGCCGGTCACGTCGCCGAGCGCCCACACGCCGTCCGCGGCGCGCATCCACCCGTCGGTGGGAATCGCGTGCGCCGTCTCGTCCAGCCCGACCGCGGCCACGCCAAGCGCGGCCAGCCCGATCCGGCGGCCGGTGGAGATCAGCAGCCGTTCGGCGCTCGGCGTGGTCCCCGCCACCTGCACGGTGAAGCGGGTGCCATCGTGGCCGACGTGCTCGGCCGGGGCGCCGGTGCGGACCGTGATGCCTTCGGCGGTGAAGATCCGCTCGATCAGCTTGCTGGACTCAGGTTCCTCGAACGACAGCAGCCGGGGCAGCGCCTCGATCACGGTGACCTCGGTGCCGAAGCGGGCGAAGACCTGGGCGAACTCCGAACCGATGGCCCCGCCGCCCAAGACGATGAGCGACCGCGGCACCTGCTCGGCTTGAACGATGTCCCGGTTTGTCCAGTACGGGGTGCCGGCCAGGCCGTCGATGGGCGGGATGGCGGGTTCGGTCCCGCTCGCCACCACGATGCCCTTGCGGGCGGCGAAGACCCGGTCGCCCTCGTCGGTGCTGACGGTTACCTGCCCGGGCCCGGTGATCGTGCCGAAGCCGCGCACCAGGTGCCCGCCCTGGCCGGTGAACCGGTCGGCCGCCTTCTTGTCGTCCCAGTAGTCGGTGGCTTCCTCCCTGATCCGATGCGCCACCGGCGACCAGTCGGGGATGACCGTCGACGTTCCGGCCAGGCCGGGAATCCGGCTGGCTTCGGCGATCAGGTTGGCGGCCCGGATCATCATCTTGGAGGGGATGCAGCCGTAATACGGGCATTCGCCGCCGACCAGGCGGGATTCGACGCCGGTGACGTGCAGTCCGGCGCCGGCCAGGGTTCCGGCCGCGTACTCGCCGCCCGGTCCCATGCCGATCACGACCACATCTGTGTGCTCTGGTTCACCCATGCCGTGCTCCTGCCCCGTGCGGCTTCCCATCATGCCGTCCTGGCCTGGTCAGGCAGGGCCTTTTCGCCGGAACTCAGCGACATGGGCGGGCGGATCACGTCACGATGCGGGCGTCAGCCGTCGCCGTCGTCCTCGAGATCGGAAATGTCCAGCTCGGGCTGACCGTGCACGAAGCTCTCCGGGTTTTCCAGGTCATCGGAGGCCGGCAGCAGGTCCGGGTGCGCCCACAGGGCGTCCCGGCCGTCGGTGCCCCTGGCCTCGGTGAGTCCCTGCCAGATCGTGGTCGCTTCCCGCAGCCTGCGCGGGCGCAGCTCGAGCCCGACCAGGGTGGCGAACGTGCGTTCGGCGGGGCCGCCGGTGGCCCGCCGCCGCCTGATCGCTTCGGCCAGGGCGTCGGCGTGCGACAGGCGCTCGCGCGCCGCGGCGCTGACCACCGTGGCCACCCAGCCCTCGACCAGCGCCAGCGCCGTCTCCAGCCGGGTCAGCGCGGCCTTTTGGGCAGGCGTGTCCTCGGGCCGGAACAGGCCCTCGCCGGACAGCGCGTCGCGGAGCGCCTCGGGGTTGGTGATGTCGACCTCTGGCATCGCCTCTTGCAGCCGCGCGATGTCCACGGTGATGCCGCTGGCGTACTGCTCGACCGCGCCGAGCAGGTACGCGCGCAGCCACGGGACGTGCGCGAACAGCCGCTGGTGGGCGGCCTCCCGCAGGGCGAGGAAGAGCCTGACCTCACCGGCGTCGACGGAAAGCCCCTGGCCGAACTCGGCCACGCCGGCGGGCAGCAGCGCGGCCGTGCCCGCCGCGCCGAGCGGCAATCCGATGTCGGAGGAGCCGACCACCTCACGGGCCAGCTCGCCGACCGCCGTCCCGGTCTGGCTGCCGATCATGGCCCCGCCGATCTGGCGCATCATGGCGGACAGGCCGCCGAGGCCGCCGAGCCCGCCCGCGCCCCCGCCGAACGCGCCGAGCGCCTGCCGCAGTTCCTCGGGCACGTCCTCGCCCAGCTGCGCCGGGTCCGCGTTGAACATCCCGCTCATGGCCTCGACGCCCTTGGCCGCGATGGGGTCGCAGAATTTCGCCCAGACCGGGAAGGTCGCCTCCAGCCATTCCGAACGGCTCCAGGCCTCGATCTTGCGGACTCCGGACGGGAACGTGGTGGCTTCGTCCAGCCACAGGTCGGCCAGCCGGACCGCCTCGGTGATCTCCCGGCGCTGCGCGTCAAGCACACTCGGGTCCCCGGCCGCCGAGATCGCGTGCCGGGCCACGTTCTTGGCGAGGTCCCAGTTCACCGGGCCCCCGCGCCAGGACAGCATGTCGGCGAACTGCCGCAGGGCATCGGCGAACTGCTGAGGATCACCCATGGCCCCGAACGGTCCCATGGGTCCCCCCGGGCCGCCGGGCCCCCCGGGACCGCCCGGGTTTCCGCCGCCGGGTCCCTGGCCGCCCGGATCTTCTGGCTTGTCGGGCAGACCGAAGCCGAACGGCCGGTCAGCCATCGTTGGCTCTGGGGCAGGATGGAAGGGTCATGACCGTCACGTTATCTCGGGAGAAGCACACTGTGACAAACGCCCGGCGGCCGGTTCGCTCCGAGCGCAGCGCCGCGCGTCACCAGCCTATGCCCGTGGTGGCGGTGACGGGGGCGGCGAGCGGCATCGGACCCGCCGTGACCGCCACGCTCGCCTCCTCGCCGCACATCAAGAAGGTCATCGCCATCGATCGCCAGCGGGGCGACATCGCGGGCGTGACGTGGCGGGTGGCCGATATCCGCGACCCGGCCCTGGCCGGCCGTCTGAACGGCGTCGATGTCGTCGTGCACGCGGACTTTGACCTGACGCCTGACTCCGACGCCCGGACCCGCCGCGCCTTCAACGTCCGGGGGGCGCAGACCGTGCTCACGGCGGCGGCGGCGGCCCGGGTGGGGCGCGTCATCCTGGTGACAAGCGCCATGGTCTACGGCGCCCGCCCGGAGAACCAGGTCCCGCTGTCCGAGCAGGCCCCGCTGGCCGCCGACGCCGACAGCAGCGTGGCCGGGGACCTGCTCGAGGTCGAGCAGCTGGCGCGCCGCTCGCCGCGGGCCAACCCGGGCATGGCGGTCACGGTGGTGCGGCCCGCCGCCCTGGTCGCCGCCGCGCCCGGGTCCTCCGGGTCCTCCGGGGCCTCTGCGTCTTCCGGGTCCGTGGACACGCTGGTGACCAGGCACTTCGAGGCGCCCCGGCTGCTGACCGTGAAGGGCTGCGCGCCGCGCTGGCAGTTCTGCCATGTCGACGACCTGTGCTCCGCGCTCGACTTCGCGGTGCGCGAGGGGCTCGACGGCAGCTTCGCGGTGGGGTGTGACGGCTGGCTCGGGCCGGAGGACGTCGAGCGGATCAGCGGCCTGAAGAGCATCGAGCTGCCCCCCCGGCTCACCCTCGGGACCGTGCAGCGGCTGCACCGGGTGGGCGTGACGCCGGCCCCGGCCATGGACCTGCGTTACGTGCTGTATCCGTGGGTGGTGGACTGCGCCACGTTGCGTGCGGCCGGCTGGCGCCCCGCGTTCGGCAACGAGGCGGTGCTGCGGGTCCTGCTTGAGGCGCGCCAGGGCCGGCACGCCGTGGCTGGCCGCCGCATCGCGCGCAAGGAGGTCACGATCACCGCGGCCGGGGCGGCCGGGGCCACGGTGGCGGTGATCGGCACGGCCGCCATCGTCCGTCGCGCCCGGCGCCATAAGGGCTGACGCCGCACCGGGTAATCTTGGCTCGTGAGCGTGCTGCGACTGATTGACGTGCGGGCGGCCGAGCTGTCGGTGGACGAGGTCAGGGCCGCCGTCGCGGACCCGGGCGCGGGCGGCATCGCCCTGTTCGCCGGCGCCGTCCGGGACCTCGACCAGGCCCGGCCGGTCACCGGGCTGTCCTACAGCGCGCACCCGTCCGCGATCGGCGAGCTCCGGCGGGTCGCCGCGGTGGTGGCGGAGAAATTTCCCGTCCTCGGCATCGCCGCCGTGCACCGCGTCGGTGACCTGGCGATCGGTGACCTGGCCGTGGTGGTGGCCGTGTCCTGCCCGCACCGCGGCGAGGCCTTCGACGCCTGCCGGGCGCTGATCGACGAGCTCAAGGCCTCGGTGCCGATCTGGAAGCACCAGCTCTTCGCGGACGGGCGCAGCGAGTGGGTAGGCAGTCCCTGACCGGGGCGATAGAGTCGTCGCACCATGTCCCGACGTTCCCTGACGCTGCTCATCGCCGCCGTCGGCACGGCCGCGGCGATCGCGGTCAGCGTGCTCGTATCGGTGCCCTACGTCATCCTCGGGCCCGGCCCGACGCTGAACACCCTGGGTAAAGACTCGTCAGGCCAGCCCCTGATCACCATCTCCGGCCACCAGGTGCACGCCACGAGCGGGCACCTGAACCTGGTGACGGTGAGCTATTCCGGCGGCCCTGGCGTCCGGCTGAACATCTTCACCGCGCTGTCCGCCTGGCTGAATCCGGACGAGGCGGTGGTGCCGGAATCGGAGCTTTTCGCCCCCGGCGAGTCCCAGCAGCAGACCCAGCAGCAGGACACGCTGCAGATGACCGGCTCGCAGCAGACCGCGACCGCGGCGGCGCTGACCGAGCTGCACATCGGCTACACCACCCAGGTCGTGGTCGTCCAGACTGAGCCGGGCTTCCCCGCCTACGGCGTGCTCAAGGCCGGGGACGTGATCACCGCCGTGGACGGCCATCCGGTGACCGGGGCGACCGGCTTGACCGGGCTGATCACCGCGCACCCGGCGGGCAGCACGCTCACCCTGACCGTGCTCAGGAGCGGCCAGCGGCAGCAGGTCACGGTGGCCACGAAGGAGTCGGGCGGCCGCCCGGTGATGGGCGTGGAGATCAGCGAGCAGTACAAGTTCCCGTTCACGGTGAAGATCAGCGTCGGTGACATCGGCGGCCCGAGCGCCGGCCTGATGTTCGCGCTCGGCATCATCGACAAGCTGACCACGGCCAACCTGACCGGCGGCAAGTTCATCGCGGGCACCGGGGAGATCGAGGCCGGCGGGCAGGTGGATCCCATCGGCGGCATCCAGCAGAAGATGGTGGGCGCACGGCAGGCGGGCGCGACAATTTTCCTCACCCCGGCGACGAACTGCTCCGACACCAAGGGTGCCGTGCCGGCCGGCCTGCGGCTGGTCAAGGTGAGTACGTTGTCCCAGGCAGTTGACTACCTCCAGGACATCAAAGCGGGCAAGTCCGTGCCCTCGTGCTGACCCGGCCGTCCCCGCCAGGGGCGCCCCCGGGGGCGAGCCGGAGGACGCCGGGCGCGCAGCACGGTCCGTTCGGCTAATAGATTTCTCTTATGAAGGTTGCTGACGCGGTGGCCGTGGCCGGGCACGAGGTGCACGTCTGCCGTTACCGCGAGGCCCGTACGCTGCTGAGCTGGCTGGGTGCGGACCTGCGCGGGCTGCGGGTGCTCGACGTGGCGGCCGGCGACGGGTACTGGGCGGCCCAGGCGCGGCGGCGCGGGGCCTGGGCGGTCGCGCTCGATCTCGCCGAGCCCAAGCTGCGCCGCGGCCGTCAGCTCGCCGCGCCGCCCGCGCTGATCCGCGGCGACGCGCTCCGGCTGCCGTTCGCCGATGCGAGCTTCGACCGGGTGATGTCGGTCTGCGCGATCGAGCACTTCGACGACGGCCCGCGGGCCGTTGACGAGATGGCCCGGGTGCTCGCCCCCGGCGGTGAGCTGGTCATGTCCGCGGACGCGCTGACGCTGGCGGAGCGGTGGCCGCGGCTGTACCGGGCGCACTGCGAGCGGTACCGGGTGAAGCACACCTACTCCCACGACGAGCTGACGGGGCTGCTGGCCGCCCGCGGGCTCACCGTGGTTGATCATCAGTACCAGTTCAGGACCCGCTGGGCCCAGCAGCTGTACCTGGGTCTGTCCGCCTACGGCGGGCGCATCGGGTTCAACGCGGCCGCGCCGGTGACGCCGCTGGTCGCGGCGGCCGATCGCGGAGCGCACGGGGACGGCGGCGCCATCGTGCTCGTCCGGGCCCGCCGCCCCGGGGGTCCTGCGACCGGGCCGGGCCGAAGTGCTCGTCGCTGACTCGGCGCAGGGCGTAGGCTTCATGATTGACGGGACATCCACGAAGGCGTGCCGGGGCCGTGGGGTTGATGCGAGCTCTGCTTTGTCAGCCTGCCCGGGTGACCCAGGAGAGGAGCAAGTGCGGTCGTGGCACCTCGCGTACTGATTGATGCGACCGACGTGCCAGCCGACCGGGGAGCGCTCGGCCGGTACGTTGACGGACTGATCGGCGCGCTCGACGTGGCGGGCGCGGACATGGCCGTGGTCTGCCAGCGCGCCGATGAGGAACGCTACGGGCGGCTCGCTCCCGGGGCCCGGGTGGTCACCGGGCCGACGGCGCTCTCGCACCGGTCCGCCCGGCTGGCCTGGGAGCAAAGCGGGCTGCCGGTGGTGGCCCAGCAGGTGAACGCCGACGTCATCCACGTGCCGTACTACTCGATGCCGTTGCGTCCGGGCCGGCCGACCGTGGTGACCGTGCACGACGTCACCTTCTTCACCGAGCCCGACCTGTACAGCTCGGTCGGCGCGATGTTCTTCAAGTCGGCGATCCGGACCGCGGCGCGCCGCGCCGCCCGGCTCATCGTGCCGTCCAAGGCGACGCGAGATGAGCTCGAGCGGGTGCTCGGCGCCGATCCGACCAAGATCGACGTCGCTTACCACGGGGTGGACCACCGGCTGTTTCACCGCCCCGATCCGCCGCAGGTCTCGCAGGTGTCCAACCGGCTGGGCCTGCACGGCAAGCCGTACGTGGCGTTCCTTGGCATGCTCGAGCCGCGCAAGAACGTGGCCGCGCTGATCACCGGCTGGGCCGGGGCCGTCGCGGACCTGGACGAGCCGCCCGCGCTCGTGCTGGGCGGCGGCGGCGGCTGGAGCGACGAGGTGGACGCGGCGGTGGCCGCGGTGCCGCCGCACCTGCGCCTGATCCGCCCCGGATACCTGCGCTTCTCCGACCTGCCCGGTTTCCTGGGCGGGGCGATGGTGGTGGCCTTCCCGAGCCGCGGCGAGGGGTTCGGGCTGCCGGTGCTCGAGGCGATGGCCTGCGGGGCGCCGGTGCTGACGACTCATTGCACCTCGCTGCCCGAGGTGGGCGGTGAGGCGGTCGCCTACACCGAGCCGGACGCCGACTCCATCCGCGACGCGCTGCGCGCGCTGCTCGGCGACGCCGAACGGCGGGAGCGGCTCGGGGCCGCCGGATACGACAGGTCGCAGGAGTTCACCTGGGCCGCGTCGGCCGAAGCCCACCTCGCCAGTTACCGGCGTGCCGCCGAACAGACCGCCGCCGATGTCAGCGCCGTGTAACCTCATCTCTCATGCCGCGTGAACCACTTGAGGCGATAGTTCTTGTCGGGGGCCAGGGAACACGGCTGAGGCCGCTGACGCTTTCCGCGCCGAAACCGTTGCTGCCCACCGCGGGTGTCCCGTTCCTGGCTCACCTGCTGGCCCGGGCGGCGTCCGGCGGCGTCACCCACGTCGTCCTCGCGACCTGCTACAAGGCAGACATGTTCGCCGCCGCCCTGGGCGACGGCTCGGCGTTCGGGCTGTCCGTCGATTACGTCACCGAGGAGGTGCCGCTCGACACCGGCGGCGGCATCCGCAACGCGGCCCGGTCGCTGCACGGCGGCGGCCCCGGCGATCCGGTCGTGGTGCTGAACTGCGACATCTTGTCCGGGCACGACCTGCGGGCGCAGATCGACCTGCACGTCAAGAAGGACGCCGCGGTGACGCTGCACCTGGTGGAGGTGCTGGATCCGACCCATTTCGGCTGCGTGCCGACCGACGCCTCCGGGCGGGTCACGGCGTTCCTGGAGAAGATGCCCGACCCGGTGACCAACCGGATCAACGCCGGCTGCTACGTGTTCCGGCGGGAGGTCATCGACCAGATTCCGGCCGGGCGGCGGGTCTCGGTCGAGCGGGAGACGTTCCCTGGCCTGATCGAGGCCGGGGAACTCGTGATGGGCTACCACGAGTCGGCGTACTGGCTCGACGTCGGCACCCCGCAGGCCTTCGTCCGCGGCTCCTGCGACCTGGTGCTCGGGCGGCTACCCGCCCCGGCGGTGCCCGGTCCCCCCGGGCCGTCGCTGCTGCTGGCCGGGGCCTCGGTGGCCGACGACGCCACCGTGACCGGCGGGACCGTGGTGGGCGCGGGCACCCGGGTGGGCGCCGGCGCGACCGTGGCCGGCAGCGTGCTGTTCGACGGCGCGACCGTCGGTGACGGCGCGGTGGTGCGCGATTCCATCCTCGGCCGCGGTGCGGTGGTGGCCCCGGGCGCGGTGCTCGACGAGGCGGTGGTCGGCGACGGCGCGTTCATCGGTGCGGGCAACGAACTGGCCCGCGGCATCCGGATCTGGCCGAACGTTCGGCTGGAGCCCACCTCGGTCCGCTTCTCCGCCGACACCTAACGGCCCAGACGCGTGACGGCCGCCCCGGAGACACCAGCAGTAGTCCCGCCCCGCCCGGCAACGCCGGGGGCCGGGGTGACGCCGGGGGGCGGGGACGTGCTGGCCCGGCAGTGGCAGCTGCCGTTCTCGGTCGATGTCCGCCTCGCGCTGTCCGTGCATCGTCGCGGTGGCGGCGATCCCGCGTACGCGGTGGACCCGGCCGGCGCCGTGTGGCGCACCTCGCTGACCCCCGACGGCCCGGGCACGCTGCGGGTCCTGTCACGCCCGGAGGCCCCGGGCAGCACGCTGGTGACCGGGCAGGCCTGGGGTCCGGGCGCGGGCTGGCTGCTGGACCACGTGCCCGCCCAGCTCGGCGGCTACGACGACCGGTCCGGGTTTACCGCCGCCGATCCGGTGGTCGGTGAGCTGATGCGCCGCCACCAGGACCTGCGCATCGGGCGCAGCGACCGGGTCTTCGAAGCGCTGGTGCCCGCGGTGCTCGAGCAGAAGGTGGTCAGCCGCGAGGCGCACCGCGCCTGGCGGTTCCTGCTGGTCAAGTTTGGGCCGCCGGCGCCTGGCCCCGCCCCGGCCGGGATGCGGGTGTTCCCGCCGCCTCGGGTGTGGGCGCGCATTCCGTCGTGGGACTGGCACCGGGCCGGGGTCGAGGGCGTCCGGGCCCGCACGATCATCACCGCCGCCGAGGTCGCCGCCCGGCTCGAGGAGATCGGCGGACTAGGCTCGGCGGACGCGGACCGCCGCCTGCGGGCCCTGCCCGGCATCGGGCCGTGGACCTCCGCTGAGATCAGGCAGCGAGCCGCGGGCGACCCGGACGCGGTCTCGGTGGGCGACTACAACCTGCCCAAGGCGGTCGGCTGGACGCTGGCCGGCCGGATCACCGACGACGCCGGAATGCTCGAGTTGCTGGCGCCCTATGCCGGCCACCGCTACCGGGTGACCAGGCTTATCGAACTCGGCGGCTCTCGCCCCCCGCGGCACGGCCCGCGCATGTCCGTCCGCGACTACCGCGCCTTCTAGCCCCATCGGCCCAGGCTCGAGGGCGGCGCGAGCCGGGGGCAGCCTGGCCGCGTAAGGTTCGAGGATGAGTGTTTTCCGCGGCGACTCTGATAACGACGAGGGTAACGAGACTCAGGAGGGCGGAGAAGCCAACGGGGCTAGCGTCGTCAACGGGACCAAGGGGATGAGCCAGCCAGCCGGGAACGTCCCGGCGTCGGCCATGCGCCGGACGCTGGCGCGGGCCAGGGATGGCAAGACGCTGG
>JBEKGC010000187.1:0-19007 GCA_050013055.1 Streptosporangiaceae bacterium | reverse complement strand
CAAGGCGCGGCGCAGGTGATGGAGCTGCTTGCCAAGATCTCTGAGCTGTCCGGCGGCACGGTCAGGATGGAGCTGCGCGACGTCAGCGACGACCGCACGGTCGTGTTCACCGCAATCCACGCAGAACGGGCCGGCAAGCATCTTCAGCTCAACCTTGTCCACGTCATCCACGCCGAAAACGGCAAGGCGACCGAGGTCTGGACTCAATCCTCCGATCCCGCCGCGGCAGCGGAGTTCTGGTCATAGCGCACAGCTGCGCCGGCCAGGTTTCGCGCCACCGGGTCGGCCTGCCCGGGTGGCCCGGCCTCGGTGAAGGCGGTCAGTTCGCGGGCGACGTCGTGGGCCTCGGCCGCGCCGATCCGCTGGAAGATCTCCAGCGCCTGCCGCAGGAGGGCCTCGGCCTGGGTGGCGTGGCCCGCGGCCAGGGCGCAGCGGCCCAGGCCGGCCAGTGCGTGTGCCTGGTTCCGGGAGCTGGCGATCGCGCGGGCCAGGTCCAGGGCCCGCTGGTGGCACCGCTGCGCTTGTGCGAGGTCACCGCTGACCCGGTGCAGCGTCCCTTGGTCGTTGAGCGCCTCGGCCTCACCATTCCGGTTGCCGATGTCGCAGCTAAGCGCGACCACGGCGCCCGATCCGCTAGCCGAGTTCCGCGAGGCGCCCGACGCGCGCGCGGTATGGGAAGGGCTGAGCCTGGCCCGCCGGCGCGATGTCCTGAGCGTGCTGGCAACCGTGACGCTCTTGCCGGCTACGCGGCGCGGCAACAGGTTTGATAGCGCGTCGGTCGCTATCGCGCCGCGCTGCTGATTCGGGCACCTCGACCCCAGGGCGGCTCGCGGCCAGCACGGCACATCTTGGGCCGCCGCGGGCACCTCGACCACGCAGGCCGGTCGAGGCCGGGCACCCTCGACCACGCCTCGCCCGGTATCATGTAGTAGTTTTGTAGTCGTGACGATCGATGTGGACTGGACAAACGGTGCGGCGCACATGTGGGCCAGCCACGAGGTGACCGTGACCGAGGCGAACGAAGCTGTCGCCGACATCGACGCGGTTTGGTTCGACCCGGACCCGCACAGCAAGTCCGGGCGGAGCGTCCGCGTGATCGGCTTCAGCCACAGCCGCCGCACGATCCTGACCGTGATCCTGGTGCACCGGGATGACAGCGGCTACTGGGGCGCGAATGGCTGGGAATTCAGCAAATCCGATCGGCAGCGGTATGAGAGGGGCGAGTGATGGACGCTAAGCGCGCGGTCAAGATTGCGCAGGCCGAATCGGAGGCCACCCGTGACGAGCCGATCCCCGAGGATGTCCGGGGCGAGCGGCGCGGCCGGTCGGTTGTGCAGTCGGTGCGGCTGCCTGCGGAGGAGTTCGCCGGGATCGAGCGGATCGCGGCGGAGTCCGGGGTGCCGGTCGGTGCGCTGATCCGCGGCTGGGTGCTGGCCGGGCTGGCATCCGAGCGGTCAACCTCACTGCGGGGTGCGATCGAGCACCTTGCCGCTGAGGCGGAACGGCTGCGCCGTCTTGCGGCGGTCAGCGACGTGGCCTGAGTGGGCCCGGCTGCGTGACGCGGCCGGTCGAGGGGCCAGCACGGCGCACCTGACCGCCGCGGGCAGCCTCGACCGCGCGGGCCGGTCCAGTCGGCGGCCACCGCGGCCAGAGGACGGCCAAGGGGGGCGCCGAGCTCGCGGCCGGGCACCTTCGCCACGGCGGCCCGGTCGTGGCCAGCACGGCGCACCTGGCCATCACAGGCACCTCAACCACGCGGCCCGGTCAAGCACCTGATGGCCCGCGGGGCACCTCGACCACAACGGGCCGGTCCAGTCGGCGGGCCGCCGCGGCCAGAGCAGGGCCAGGGCGGCGCCGAGCTCGCGGCCGGGCACCTTTGCCACGGGGTCGAGGGGCCAGCACGGCGCACCTGACGGCCCCGCGGGCATCTCGACGGCGGCGGTCCGGTCCAGTCGGCAGCTACCGGCCAGCTGGGGCCACGAGGCACCGACCACGACGGCCACCGCGGCGCACCTGACCGCCGCAGGCAGCCTCGACCACGCGGCCCGGTCCAGTCGGCAGCCAGCACGGCGCACCTGGCCGCCGCGGGAACGTCGACCACGAGGCGTCGACCACGGCGTGCCGGTCCAGTGGGCAGCTACCGCGGCCACCGCGGGCCGGTCAGCGTAGCGCGTCGGCCAGGTCAGTCACCCGCGGATCATCCGGCCACCGCGCGGCCATCTGGACATGGAGTCCGGTGAGCGTTATCCGCAGCTGTACCGAGCCTGTTAGCCGGGCGATCTCGGCAGCCTGCTGCACCACGTCGCACGCCTGCCCCGCGTCCCCGGCACGCACGTGAACGTCCGCCAGATGCACCAGGTACTAAGGCAACGCCACGCTGACACTGGAACCAACGCGGCATCATCCAGTAGGACCAGGGGCGCCTGTCAGTCGTCCGATCTTCCAGCATCCCGGCCAGTTCACGAGCCTCAGCGAGCTTACGTTCCGCGCCCTGGCCGTCGCCGGCCATGGACAGGGCGCGGCCCTGAAGATCAGCACCCCATGCTCGCTGTCCCACGGCAACGGCCGTGTCTCGCGCCCGGTAACCCAGGGCGTGGCCGGCGTTTCTCGCGCCCGGTAACCCAGGGCGTGGCCGGCGTTTCAGCGCCGGGCCACGCCCTGCGGGCGTCCGGCGTCGCGGCCGATACGAAGGCGTCGACGGCTGCGTGCACCGTACTATGGCCCGGTGACGTCGCCTGGATACCTGAGATTCCCGCATATCACGAACGACACCGTGGTTTTCGTCGCTGTCGACGACGTCTGGCTGGCGCCGCTGGCCGGCGGGCGGGCCTGGCGGTTCACCGCGGACGAGGCACAGGCGGCGACGCCGAGGCTGACCCCGGACGGCACGCAGGTGGCCTGGGTCAGCGCCAAGGATGGCAGCTCGGAGATCTACGCGGCCAGTCTCGCTGACGGGACCAGCACCCGGCTCACCTACTGGGGCACGTCGTGGGCTCGGGTGAGCGGCTGGACTCCGGCTGGGGAGGTCCTGGCCGTCAGCGCGGCGAACCAGCCGTTCGGGCACTTCGTCCGGGCCCGCGCGCTGGCGACCGCGCTGTCTGGCCGCCCAGGCGGAGAACGGGTGCTGCCGTTCGGCCTGGTGTCGGACCTGTCGCTGGGGATAGGCGGGGACGGCGCCGCAAGCGACAGCGTCGCCGCGGGCAGCCGCGGGGCTGGTACGGCCGGGCTGCTCACCGGCACCTGGGGAAGCGATCCTGCCAGCTGGAAGCGCTACCGCGGTGGCACCGCCGGACGCTTGTGGGTTGGCCCGGCGACGGCGATAGTTTCCGGTGCACAGGATGCGGCTGACCGGCTCCCGGGTCCGTTCCGGCGGGTGCTCGCGGACCTGCCTGGCCAGTTCGCCAGCCCCATGATCGTGGGCGGCCGGCTCGCGTTTATCTGCGACCACGAGGGCACGGGCAACGTCTACTCCTGTGCGCTGGACGGCAGTGACCTGCGACGGCACACCGATCACGAGGGCTGGTACGCACGCCAGGCCAGCACGGACGGGCAGCGGATCGTCTACGCGCGCGGCGGCGAGCTGTGGCTGCTCGATGGCCTGCAAGCAGCCGGGCCGGTCCGGCTCGACATCACCCTCGGCTCGCCCGCGCGCGGCCGGGCCCCCCGCCTTGTCACGGCTGAGGACCACGTTGGCTCACTGTCGGTCGACCATGGCGGGCGGGCCAGCTCGATCGAGGTGCGCGGAACCGTGCACTGGCTGACCCACCGGGATGGGCCGGCTCGGGCTGTGTCGGTTGTTCCTGGCGTCCGGGCGCGGTTCCCGCAGGTACTAGGGACCGGCGGACAGGTCGTCTGGGCGACCGACGCTGATGGCAGCGACGCCCTGGAGATCGGCTCCGGCGACCCGGCGAGTCCAGCCGATCCAGCCGCCGCTCCGCGGCGGATCGCGGACGGCCAGGTTGGCCGCATCACCGGGCTGGCGGGGGCGCCGGACGGCAGGATGGTCGCAGTCGCGGCGCAGGACGGGCGGCTGCGAGTCGTCGACGTCGAGTCCGGCCAGGTCCGAGAGATCGCCGCGTCGGGCAACGGGGTCGTGACCGGGCTGGCCTGGTCGCCGGACTCCGCCTGGCTGGCCTGGTCGCAGCCGGCCGAGCATCCGGGTGGCTCCAACCTCAACCCGCTCCGCCGGCTGCGGCTGGCGCGGACCGCCGACGGTCAGGTTTTCGACGCCACCGACGGGCGGTTCGCCGACACCGAGCCGGTCATCACCCTCGACGGCAAGTACCTGGCGTTCTTGTCGATGCGCAACTTCGATCCGGTCTACGACGCGCACTTCTTCGACCTGACGTTTCCGTACGGCGCCCGGCCTTACCTGGTGCCCCTCGACGCGGCGACACCGTCACCCTTCGAACCCGAACTTGGCGGGCGGCCCATCGGCGAGTCCGCGGACAAAAACGCGGCGGACCCGGCGGCTGGCGAACCGGCGAATGCTGGCGGTACCGCCGCCGATGCCGCGGCCGGCGGCGACGGGCCGCGGGTTCCGCCGGTCGTGGTGGAGACCACCGGGATGGCCGACCGTATCGTCGCGCTCCCGGTGCCCGAGGCACGGTACTCGGGCCTGCGCGCGGTGAAGGGCGGGCTGGCATGGCTGCGCGAGCCGGTGACGGGCAACCTCGGCCTCGGCGGCGCGCGTCTGGCCGACGACGCCCCGCGCCCGACGCTCGAGCGGTTCGACTTTGCCCGCCGCGACGTGTCCGAGCTCGCCCGGGAGGTGGACTGGTTCGAGGTTAGCGGAGACGGCACCAGGCTGGTCACCAGCGATCACGGCAAGCTCACCGTGATCCCGGCGGAGCGCAAGGCTGACGGAGACAATCCCGATGACAAGATCGAGATCGACCGGAGCCGGGCCAGGTTCCAGCTCGATCCGCCCGCGATGTGGCGTCAGGCTTACGCCGAGGCAGGCCGCATCATGCGGCACGACTTCTGGGTGCCCGACATGGCGGACGTGGACTGGGACGCCGTGCAGGACGAATACCGGCCGTTGCTCGACCGGATCACCACTGGGTCCGAATTCATCGATGTGCTCTGGGAGCTTTTCGGCGAGCTTGGCACCTCGCATGCCTATGTCCACGCGCCGGACGGCGGCTCACCAGCCGCCGAGCCCGGGCTGCTCGGCGCGGACATGGAGCGCAGCGGGGACGCCTGGCGGCTGACCCGGGTGGTGCGCGGGGACACCTCGGACCCCCGGGCTCGCGCGCCGCTGGCGGCGCCCGGTTCCGGAATTGCCGTCGGCGACGTGCTGCTCGCCGTGGATGGCCGACCGGTCGGGCCTGATGGGCCCGGGCCGCTGCTGACGGGCGCCGCGGGCAAGCCTGTCGAGCTCACCGTCGCGCCCGCCGACGGGAGCCGGCCGCGGAGCCTGCCGGTTGTGCCGCTGCGGAGCGATACCAGGCTGCGCTACCTGGACTGGGTCAGCGCGAAGCGGGCGCAGGTCCGGGAACTCAGCGGGAGCCGGATCGGTTACCTGCACGTGCCGGACATGGTCAGCCAGGGCTGGGCGGACTTCCACCGGGACCTGCGCACCGAGATGCTGCGTGATGCGCTGATCGTGGACGTGCGAGGCAACAGCGGCGGGCACACCTCGGAGCTCGTGGTGGAGAAGCTGGCGCGCAGGGTGATCGCCTGGGACGTGCCGAGCGGCCTGATGCCGTCTACCTATCCCCAGGATGCACCGCGGGGGCCGGTCGTCGCCATCGCCGACGAATGCGCTGGATCCGACGGCGACATCGTCATCGGTGCCATCCGCTTGCTGCGGCTTGGCCCCGTCGTCGGCGCCAGGACCTGGGGCGGCGTCATCGGTTACGACAACGAGCATGAGCTGATCGACGGCACGCAGATCACCGTGCCGCGGCTGGCCTTCTGGTTCGAGGAGTACGGCTGGGGCGTGGAAAACCATGGCGTCGACCCTGACGTCGAGGTCATCATGTCGCCTGATGACTGGGCTGCGGAACGGGACACCCAGCTGGAGACCGCGGTCAGGCTCGCGCTGGAAGCCCTGCAGCAGCGACCCGCGGTGCGACCTCCTGACGTGCGCACCAGGCCGTCCAAACGCCGGCCGCCGCTGCCGCCGCGAGCCTAGATCCCCCCGCGGGTTTGTCATCCACCTCTTCAATCAATTCGGCCTGATGGTGTCACACTGGAAGGGTCGGCTCTCTGCGATCGTCCCCGATCGCGCCGCCTTATCGATGGACAGGTGAACCGCGATGCATCGCCCGATACCGAGAGCCCCCGGCCTGCCCTTCGGCGGAGGACTCAACCTGCTGCTGGTTGCTGGCGCGGGGTACTTCGCGTGGGAGCACGAGCAGGGCCGGCACGGACGACCCCACGCGCTGTGCCCGCTGTGCTGGCTGAACAAGATTGCCCCGGCCCCGGGGACGTCTGCTGGCTCTAGTCCGGCCGAGCCGCCGGAACAGGCCTGATGGGCATGCCAGCTGGGTGTCACCGCTACAGGGTTTGAATTGTTGAGGTCTGGCGGGCAGGGCTCACGGGACCGCCGGGGGAGGGCCGGATGGCCATCCCTTTCAGGTTGCTTAGGTGCATAGGGGCGAACGCTGTTTTACGGAATACCGGCATCGATGCGTGCCGTCGGCGCCGTAATGGCAGGCTTGCTAACTGGCCAGTCGTGCGAGCGGAGCTTGTTCCGGAACGGCTAGGAACGCACCGCGCGTTCCTAGCCGTCCGGGTGGCGGATCGCGTTCCGGGGTGCGGATCGCGGAGCGTTCCGGGATTCCGCCGGCCCGTGCTCGCCGTGCCTGCGCTCCGGTCCAGGACCCCTGAGACCGGGGTCGGCGGGCAAACGTACCCACTGGCCGCTATCTCAGCATTTGCGCACTGTGACGTAATAGCCGTGTCCGGGGACGCGGTGCAGCAGACCCTCGCCCTCCAGCAGGCGCATCGCCCTTCCGCAGGTCTGCCTGGCGTGGCCATGCTCGCGGCACAGCCTGGTGATGCTCGGCGCGGGCGAGCCCGGAGGCAGGACCTGGCTGGAGATCATCTCGCGGACCATCCCCGCGATACGCACATAGGCGCGCGGGTCCGGCTGGACAGTGCTCGGCGACATCGTGGCGAGCCTCCCGGCGATCAACATCGTAGTCGACTATAATCGTCAGTTTACGTGTGCTAGTTTGCTGGTGGTCGCCCATGGGGACACAGCGACACGATCTGGCCCGATCTGCTGCGCCCGTCTCGTTACCCGCGAGCCCGGCAACGCGAGCCGAACGGGTCATGGCCGGGCCGCCGCTGCTAGACAGGAGCCGGTAAAGGGCCGACCGGTCACCGAGCTGACTGCTGACGGTCCCCGTGATACACCCCCGCGTTCCCGGCGGCGCAGGCCGTCCTGCCGCGCAGCCGCGCGGCGTGTGCCCTGGGCGGGACTAGGTAGTATCCGCTGGCAGTTTCTTGCCCAGCGATGGACGCCGCCTCGTCCAGCTCGGGCGCGCCGCGCAGCGGGACGCCGCGGGTCAGCAGGATCTTGCGCACCTGCTCGGTGCTGATGCCGAACGCCCGGCCGCACCGCGCTATCGACCAGCCGGCGCGCGTGTACCGCGTCACCAGCGCGTCCTGGTCAATCTCACGCCTGGGTCCGCCGGTGCCGATCGGGTTTCTTCTCGGCATCTTCGCTCCTGATCAGCCTGGTCCGGCTGGCAGCAGGGCGAGCGCTACCGCCAGGACCTCCTGGGCGGGGCCGGCCCGGGTGATCTCCAGCCGGCTTTCGTGGAGGCGGCGGTCAGCCCAGCTAGGAACGGCCGTGCGTCTCTGCCGCCGGGCCGGGCGTCCCGGGCGGCGGCGGTCCGCCAGTCACGTGCCCGGCCTTCCCCCTTTTTGGTCTTATTCCGGGCGAATGACGGCCCACACTAGCTTGCCCGCCGTGCCGTCCGCGAGCGGGCACCATCCCCACTGATCGCTGATGGCCTGGACCAGCATGAGCCCCCGTCCGCTCTCGTCGTCCTCGCCGGCGTGGCGGGGGACCGGAACGCCGGGGTCATAGTCGCGGACCAGGATCAGCAGCTGCTGCCGGTCCGAGAGCAGGGTCAGCCGGATGGCGGGCCGGTCCAGCCGGCGGCCGGTGAGACTGGCGTTGGCCAGGAGCTCGGAGGTGATGAGCTGGGCGCTGTCGGTCAGGTGGGTCAGCTGCCATTCCCGCAGGATCTGGGATATCCAGGCCCGGCCGCAGCCCGGCGCGGTGGGCAGCGCGCCCAGGTCCAGCGCCGCGTGCAGCGGCCAGGCCGCCGGAATGGGCTGTGGTTGATCGAGGCGTGGCTGCATCGTGTGTCTTCTCGTCGCGGTCGTGCTGGCCATGAGGGGTGCCGCTCACGGGCGGCGGGGGCGAGCGGGTCACGGGCCTCGGGGCGCCGGGTGGCTGGCGCGGGCCAGCGCGGCGGTGAACTGGCCGGCATTACCCACGGTTCCCAGCCCGGTGGGCAGGTCGTAGCCCGGCCGTGTGGTGAACCCGGCCATGCCGGGGATGGTGTCGGTGCCGGAGGTGACGTCCGTGATCCCGTCCGCGACGCCGTGCAGGGAGTACAGGGCTGGGCCGAGGACGCCGAGCCTGTGCCCGGCGAGCTGGGCGGCGTCGGCGACGAGCGCGGCGAACAGCGGCGCGCTGATGCTGGTGCCCTGCGCGGTCCCCCACCCCGAGCCGGGCATCAGCGGCTGTTCGAACACCGCCGCCGGGGAGCAGTTGCTGGCATCCATCGCGATGTCGGCGATGCCGCGCCGGTCCCCGGCCACGGCCCGGACCCGGTCCTGCCAGGCCGGGCGGGTAAACAAGCCGGACCGGCCCGCGCCGCCGGCCCACCCGCCGACGTCGCTGAAGGCGGTACCGGGGCCGGTCCGGTTCCCGGTGCGGTCCACCTGCAGCCGGGTGCCGCCGACCGCGGTGACCAGCGGGTCCGAGGCGGGCCACAACGCGACCGGATACGGGTACAGGAACTTGCCGCCGGGTTCGGGCTCGGTGGCGCCGGTGTCCCCGGTGCCGGCCACCACGGTGATCCCGGCCCGCGCGGCGGCCTGAAGCCCGGCCCGGGAGCCCAGGATCGCGGGGTTTTCGGGCAGCCCGGAGGAGTAGCTGACCACATCAGGCGGGTCGTGGGCGGTCAGCCAGGTCAGCGCCTGGGTGTACCACACGCCCGGGGTGCCGGTGTCCGGGGTCTCCAGGTAGATCAAGGTGGCGGCGGGCGCCAGGGCGTGCATCATCTCCAGGTCCGCCAGCCCTTCGCCCGCCCAGCCCGCCGCCTCGGGGTCGCCGGGAGTGGCCAGCGGGGCATGGTCCCAGTTGATGATCGTCAGCCGGGGCGCGGGGAGGTGGTAGCGGCGGGAGTACACGGCCAGGTCGCGGGTGATCCAGGGGCTGGCCCAGGGCACGATGTCGGCGATGGTGGTGCCGCGGCCGCCGGTGCCCGCGGCGAGCATCGCGGTGACCTGGTAGGCGCGCTGGAGCTGGGAGGCGCCCAGGGCCAGGACCGGGCCGCCGCACCGGGGCCGGGCCGGCGGGGCCTGCGGGGCGGGCAGCGGCGCGGGCGCGCTGCCGCACGCGGCGAGGATCACAGCGGCGGCGGCCAGCACCGCGAGGCGGCCAGGCCAGCGGCTGCCAGGGTGACTGGCACTAGGACAAAGGCCGGGTCCACGGTGGCGGCGTCGGGGTGCCGCCTGCGAGGTCACTGGTTCTCCCCGGAGGGTGCGTCAGGGTCGAGGTCTGCGGGGTGGTCCTGGAGGGCGGCCATGAGGCCGCGGAGCACGACCGCCATGTGCTCGGGGAACTGCGGGTAGCCGCCCTGCAGGTCCGCGGCCATCTGGGCCGGTGTCCCGTCGGGATGGGCGAGCATCCACTGGCGCACCTTCTCCCTGGCGGCGTCCAGGTCGATGCGGTCCAGGTCGCGGTACCTCACCGGGTCCCTCCTAGCGCCGGTCCCGGCCCGGTACTCGCGGCGAGCCCGCCGGGGGTGGACTGCCCGGATGGCTGGCCGGCCCGGGGCTGGCGGGCCATCGGGTACATCACGGCGCCTGGTAGGGCGAGGGGGCCGCCGCAGTCGGTGTAGCCGTTGGCGCGGTAGAGACGGCGGGTGCGCAGGTCGGAGGCTTCCAGGTAGGCGGGGATGCCGTCGCGGTCCAGGGCCGCGTGGTGGGCGCGCAGCAGCGCGCTGCCGATCCGGTGTCCTTGCCGGTCCGGGCGGACGGCCAAGAGCGCCAGGTGGTGGTGGGCGAACCCGGTGGGGTGGCGGTCCTGCAGCGCCTGGTCGAAGACCCGGAACCGGTCGATCCAGGGGCCGGTGATGGCGGCGAGCCGCTCGTCGTAGCCGTCGGGCGGGGGTGCTGGTTCCTCGCTGGCGGGCAGCCATAGGGCCACGGCGTCCTGGCCGGGGGTGGTGCAGATGATCCCGTCGGCCAGGGCGTGCTCCACGGAGAGGCGGAAGTAGCCGGGGAAGATCCGGCGGCGGGCGGCCGGGTCGGGGATCAGCCACCGGGAGACCGCCAGGTCGGCGAAGGCATCGGCGATGACCTGGCTCAAGACCCCGGCGCTGGTGCCGTCCGCGATGACCACGCTGCTGCCTGCGTCCGGCGGGCAGGGCCCGGTCATGACAGCATCCCGTGCCCGAAAGGAGTGCGCTGGCTGGTGGCGGCGTGGGCGCCGAGCCCGATGGTGGCGTACACCTGCGGGCGGCGGGACCTGAGCATCAGCCCCCAGCCCAGCCCGGCCACCGCGACGGCGGCGTAGCTGGCCGGCAGCGCCCACGCGGCCGGGCTGCCCGGCGGCACGCCGAGCAAGGTGGCGTAGTGCAGCACCGCCAGCACCACGATCACGCCGAGCAGGACGGCCGCCAGCGCCGGGGCGACCAGCCGCCGCCAGGGATTTTCACCGCGAGAGTCGCGGGCGAAGAACGCGATCACCGCGACCGAGGTCAGCGCCAGCAGGATCAGGATGCCGAACCCGCCGGTCGTGCCCAGGTCGAAGAACAGCCCGGTCATCGGGTCCGCGTGAGCCAGGGCGTACCCGGCGATGACCGCCAGGCCGGTCCCGCTTTGCACCAGCGAGGCGGCCTTGGGAATGTTGTTGCCCCCGGTGCGGCCCAGCGCGGCGGGCAGCACGTTCTCCCGGCCCAGCGCGAAAATATAACGCCATACGGAGTTGTGGAACGCCAGCGCGGCGGCGAACAGCGAGGTCAGGAACAGCCACTGCGCTGCCTGCGACAGCACCCCGCCGCCGCCCAGCCCGAACAGCAGCCCCGGCCCCTGCGCCCCGGCGGCGGCTACCACATGCCCCTCGCCGGTACGGGCCGCCATCGCCCAGCTCACCCCGGCATAGAGCACCGCGATCAGGCCCAGCGCCACGTACGTGGCCACCGGGACCGTCCGCCGGGCGTTCCTCGCCTCCTCGGCCAGCACGGGGGCCTGCTCGAACCCCACGAACCCGAGCACGGCGACGACCGCCAGCACCCCGATCGCGCCCGGCCCGGCCGAGATCAGCGCGCCCGGCGACAAGACGGCGAAGCTGAGATGTCCGCCGGCCGGGTGCGCCAGCCCGCCGATGGTCTCGGCTGCGGTCACCGCGATCTCCGCGCACAGCAGGACCCCGAGCACCCGGCCGGTGATGTCGACCCGGCCCAGGCCCAGCACGGTGACCACCGCCCAGGCGCCCAGCGCCCACGCCCACCACGCCGCGTGCAGGCCCAGGTGGGCGGATGCCTCGGCGGCGGCGTTCGGCCCGAACGCCCCGTACAACCCGACCTGGAGGAAGGAATATGCCAGCAGCGCGACCAGCGCGGCCGCCACCCCCGTGACCCGGCCCAGGCCCGCCGAGATGAAGGCATAGAAAGCGCCGGCGTTTCTTATGTGCCTGGTCATGGCGACGTACCCGCTGGCCCAGATGGCCAGGATCACCGCCACCACGAGGAACGCGGCGGGAATGCCGGTCAGCCCGGTGGTGGCGTAGGCGGTGGGGATGACCCCGGCCGCCACGGTTAGCGGCGCGACCCCGGCCAGGACGAAGAACAGGACGGCGGGCACGCCGAGCCGGTCCCGGGCCAGCGCCCGCGACATGCTGCCCGGCCTGGACCCTGCTGCTGTTGCTTGAGTTCGGGACATCGAGGGGAACTCCTGGTTCTGTGGTTGTGATGGGGGTGGTTCAGGTCCGGTGGGCCAGGACGGCCCCGGCGACGGCTGCCTGGACGGAGCCGTCCAGCTGCTGCAGGTCCGGGGTGAGCAGGCTGACGGCCTGCTCGATGCTGCGCCCGGCGGCCGGGAGGTACTGGTCCAGCCGGAATTGCAGCCCGCATCCGGTGGCGAGCCCGGCCAGGATGGCGGCGTGGGCGGTCAGCTGTCGGGTGGGATCGGTGGCCGGGCGGGCCCGCAGCAGGGGCGCGAACGCCCAGTCCGGGTCCGCCGGCACCCACCTCGGGCCCCGCCACGGCACCCGTCGGCCCGCCGGGATCAGGTACCCGGCCCGTTCCAGCCGGCGGCCCACGCCCTCGGCCGAGCTCCGTCCCAGGAACAGCAGCCACTCCAGCAGAAGATGCAGTTCCGGCTCGGAGGCGATCTGGTTCTGTACCTGCCGGGCCAGGTCATCGTCGGGCAAGGCGGGGCCGGCTGCCACTGTGCTGTCCGAGCCCGTCACGACGTGGCCGCCGAGCATCAGCTCGGCCAGCAGGGCGCCGGCCAGCCCGATACCCAGCGGGCGTGGTTGCAGGAACGGCTTGCCGCTGGTCTCGTGGTGCGCCATCAGGTACAGGTCGTCGGCGACCAGCCCGGTGCCCCCCAGGCCCCCGCTCACCGCGCACCCACGCCGCTGACGGCCGGCACGCCGTGCCCGGCCTCCTGCCGCCGGCCCCCGCCGGGTAGTACTGCGGTCAGGCTGCCATCCTGGCGCGGCCCGGTGCCGGCCTGTCCAGCCTCGGCTGCGCCCTGGTCATAGTCAGGCCTTAGGCCGTGCGTCTGCTCCGGGCCCTCCCTCTCGGTCTTGAGTTCCCTGCGTCTGGCCACCCGCCGTCTGCCCGGAATAGTCACGTCACCGGCCTGGCTCACGTAAACGACTCCTCACGTTCGGTGACGCCCCGTAAACGGCGTCGGTTACGGCTTTGCCCTCGTTCGTGCCGAAGGTCGTACGACCGGGGAGCCCGCACGGGCCATGCGATCGTTACGCCGCCCCGGCACGCGGACCAGTCCGGCCGGAACCTCTCCCGGCCCCGGCTGGACCGGGAATTCCGCATCCGGCGCGGTGTGTCGGCCACCTCATCTCGTGCCGCGGGGCGCCACATAGGGTTGCGGCCTGTTCACCTACCGGATGGCAACACCTTCACCCATGCACATTGCAAAACGGTAGGGACAACGGATTCCCAAACCGGGCCAGCACGTGACAGCCTGAAATCAAGCCATTGCGGTACCGTCACGGACATGACACGCTGTGCCCAGGACACAGCGAGAGGCAGGCGGATATGACCGAATCCCGGCCCGGAGGCGGCCCGACTGTTCTCCGGATGATCCTGGGACGGCAACTCCAGGCGCTGCGGGAAAAGGCCGGGATGAGCTACGAGCAGGCCGCCGCGGCGATCGTCTCCTCGCCCTACACCGTCCGCAGGATGGAACGCGCCGAAGGCGGCCTCAAGCCGCTGACCGTCCGGTCCCTGCTGATGGCCTACGGCATCATCGACCCCCGCGAGATCGACACGTTCCTCGCCCTGGCCCGCGACGCGTCCAAGCCCGGCTGGTGGCACAGCTACGACGACGTGCTGCCGTCCTGGTTCCGCACCTTCGTCGGCCTGGAAGAAGCCGCCACCCTCATCCGCGGGTACGACCCGCACTGGATCCCCGGGCTGCTGCAAACCCCGCAGTACGCCCGCGCCAGCGTCCAGACCGGCTTCCCCGACGCCGCCGCCGAAGAAGTCGAACGGCGGGTGGAGCTGCGGTTGGCCCGCCAGCACATCCTGGCCCGCCCGGACCCGCCCCGGCTCTGGCTGGTGCTGGATGAGAACACGCTGCGCCGCCCGGCCGCCACCACCGGCCCCGACATCATGCGCGCCCAGATCGACAAGCTTATCGAAGCCGCCGGGCAGCCGGACATCACCGTGCAGGTGCTGCCGTTCACTGCCGGGCTGCACCCCGCCATGTACGGCCCGTTCCGGATCTTCCGGTTCGACGCCCACGACCAGCCTGACATCGTCTACGGCGAGACCATGACCAGC
This sequence comes from Streptosporangiaceae bacterium, assembly GCA_050013055.1. Classification (GTDB taxonomy): domain Bacteria; phylum Actinomycetota; class Actinomycetes; order Streptosporangiales; family Streptosporangiaceae; genus Palsa-504. Next base: position 4,773 of record JBEKGC010000187.1, on the reverse strand, counting down.
GCCTACTACCTCGACAAACCCGACGAGACCGCCGTCTACGTCCAGGCCCTGGACCGCATCAGCGCCCAGGCCGCTCCCAGCGGCGGAACAGGAAAACTACTCCGCGATATCCGTAAGGAGATATGACCATGGAAGTCCGCAATGGCCTGGAAGCCAGGAAACTCCCCGGCGGGCAGGTCGCCCTGCGCCAGTCCACCGACCCGCACGGCCCCGCCCTGATCCTCCAGCCCAACGAGATCCGCGCCTTCGTCAACGGCGCCAAAGCCGGCCTAGCCGACGACCTCCTGGCCTGACGAATCCTCCGCTGACGCTGTAACGGGCCAATGACAGCGGCGGACATTCCCGGACACGGCCGTGTCCGGGAATGTCCGCCGGCAGGCCCGCGAAGTCCGCAGGAAAATGGGAAAGATAGAGGTGTGATGAGCAGCGAACTCGGCGCGTGGCTGCGCCAGCAGCGCGAGGCCCGGGGCTGGCCCAAGGCCGAGATGGCCCGCCGCCTCGTCCAGGCCGCCCGCGAGGCCGACGACAACTCCGTCCCCAATGCCGACGGCATGCTGCACAACATCCACCGCTGGGAACGCAAAGGCGGCGTCTCCGAACGCCACAAGCTCCACTACTGCCGCGCTCTCGGCATCCAGCCCGGCCAGTTCGGCCCCCGGCCGGAGGGATACCCGGTTGCCGGGATAACCCCGGGCGGCGTTGCCGCCATGGCAGTTCCCACCGACACAGCGGCCGTCCCGGCGCCTACGCTGGCCACGGATGGCATCCCTGGGCTGTCTGGACCCCATCTGCCAGCATTGGGTGCCATCGCTTACCGTGAGAGACAAGAGCCCGGTTTGGGGCATTTCACGGTAGGGCAAGAGGTTCTGATGGCAGCGCACGAAGGCAGCGACCACGCTGAGGAATACGAGCAGCACGGCATCGGCGAGGCCACGTTCGACCAGCTGCGCGCTGATCTGGTGCGGCTATCCCGGCTGACTGATGCAGGTGATCCGCTTTCTGTGTTCCTTGACATGCGGCGCGTCCGTGAACGGATCTACCGGCTGCTGGACCGGCGGCTGTGGCCGCGTGAGCAGGCTGACCTGCATTTCCTGCTCGGTTGCATCAACGGGCTGATGGGTGTTACCGCCAACCGGCTCGGCTACCCGGATGCCGCAGAGGAATTGATCCGAGCCGGCTACGCGTCTGCTGTCGTGATCGACCACCGGCCGTTGCGCGGCATGCTGCGCACAAAACTCTCCTACGTCATGTACTGGCGCGGCTGGTTCCGCGAAAGCCGTGACCTGGCAGGCGACGGTCTCCAGTGTGTCTCGGAGGGGCCGCTGGGCGCCGATTTGCACCTGAACCACGCACGGGCCGCCGCCAGGCTCGGTGACCTGGATACGGCCCGTGAGGCCGTAACGTCCGCTCATGCTGCCCGTGAGACTGAGTACAGCGACGACGTAGTCGATATCGGCGGCGAGGAGTTCGCTCTGTCCCGCGCCACAACGTTCTCTATGGCCGGGGCAACTCTTGCTGAGATAAGTGGCGGCGAGCGCGAGGCGGCAGAGGAGCTGGAACGTGCTATCAGCTTGTATGACGAGGGTCCGGGGCCTGGTGAGCAGCACTGGTTTGGCGGCAAAGCGCTGGCCGGCACGGACCTGGCCGCAGTCCGGCTGCGGTCCGGTGCTCTGGACGCCGCCGCAGCGGCACTGGAGCCGGTCCTCTCTCTTCCCCCTTCGCAGCGGGTCTCATCGCTGACCACCCGACTGGCGCGAGTCCGGGGCGAACTCTCCGCCTCGGTCTTCCGGGGTTCACCCCAGGCCCGTGACCTCGGCGACCAGATCGAGGAGTTCGGTCGCGAGGCCATCACTGCCGGGCTGCACTCCCTGTCCGGCCCGTCTTGAGCGCACCGTCGTTCCGGTAGCTGAGGGCAGTGCACCGATGGACCGCGACAGTATTTACGGTGAGACCCGAGCTGCCCTGGACGCAGCAGCAGCTCGCCTGGACGTTTCCGTTCACGACGCCCGGCTGTTGCGCCTGCATGGCAACGCCACTTACGCGCTGCCCTCCGCGGGCCTGGTCATCAGAATCGCCACTAACCCGCGGGTACTCGAACCCATCACCGCCTCCATCGCCGTCACGCGCTGGCTCGCCGGCCGTGGCTTCCCGTGCACCGTCCCAGCCGACATCGATGACCAGCCTTTCGAGGTAGCCGGCTATGTGGTGACTGCCTGGCGATACCTGCCCACCGCCGACACGCCCGCGCCGACCAGCGCCGAGATGGGTGACATCCTGCGCGAGCTGCACGCGCAAGGCGATCCGGCATATCCGCTGCCCAGCCTCGATGACCCCCTCGCCAGCATCATCGAAACGATTGATGAATCCCCGGACGCCATGTCCCCGGCCCGCCAGTCATGGCTACAGGAGCGGATCACGGCGCTCCGCCGACAGTGGTTCGCTCTGGACTTCCCCCGGGCCGCCGGCCTAATCCACGGGGATGCGCACATCGGTAACCTCATGCGCGCTGCCTCCGGCCAGGCTGTCCTGGGCGACTGGGACCACGTCGGCACCGGGCCGCGCGAGTGGGACCTGGCCCAGATCCACTACATGGACCGCAGGTTTGACCGGGCAGGCGAGAACGGCATCGACGCCTTCGCCGCCGCCTACGGATGGGACATCCGCACCTGGCCCGGCCTGGACACCCTGATCGCGATCCGCGAGATCTGGGGCCTGAGACCCTACATCCGCACCGCCCGCGACAGGCCCGACTATAGCCAGCAGCTCGCCTACCGCCTGGACACGCTCCAATCCGGCGATACGCAGGCACTGTGGAGACTAGCGCAGCTTCCTGACCGCAGGTAATGCCGACCGGAAGACCGCTCCTACCGCCCGCGCAACGGAATACCCCATAACCGGGGCAGCCCCGGCACCCGGGTCATGTGCTGCTGGCCTTGCGGCCGGCACCAGCGTAGATGCCGAGCTTAGCGAGATCCTTCGGACGGGGCGGCTTGCCGTCCGGCCGCCACAGCGGCGCCTGCACCAAGCCCGGCCCCACCAGCTCCAAGCCGTCGAAGAACGCGGAGACCTGCTCAAAGGAGCGCAGCACAAGCGGAGCGGCGGCATGTTCATAGGCTGTGGCGGCCTCCCCGGCAACGCCCGGCGGATGGAAGTCCGCCGTCCCATGGGACAACGCGAGGTAACTACCCGGCGGCAACGCGTCCCGCAACGTGGCCACGATCCCGGCCGGGTTCTCCCTTTCCGCGACGAAATGCAAGATCGCCACCAGCAGCAAGGCCATCGGCTGACCGAAATCGATCAGCTCGCATACCTTCGGGTGCGACAGGATAGCGCTGGGGTCACGCAAGTCAGCCAGCACGATGGCAGTAGTACCGCTGCCGGTCAGCAAAGCGCTGGCATGGACATGAACGATCGGGTCGTTGTCCACGTAAACCACGCGGGCACCCGGGGCGACCTGCGCGGCGACTTCGTGCACATTGCCCGCCGAGGGGATGCCGGTGCCGATATCGATGAACTGCCGTATTCCCGCCTCGCCGGCCAGGAACCGCACCGCCCGCCGCATGAACGCCCGGTTCGCCCGCGCCATCGCGCGCACCTCCGGAAAGACCCGCAAAATCTGCCGAACGGCCTCCCGGTCAGCGGCATAGTTGTCCTTGCCACCCAAATAGGCGTCATACATCCGTGCCGGGTGCGGTTTACTAGTGTCGATCTCAGAAGCAGCGAAACCGGGCTCCATCGCATCCTTCCCGCCCGTCGCGGACATGGCCGACACTCAGCGTGCACCCGATTCCGGCGGCTCGGGAAGCCTGCAATTAGGGCCATTCCCGGACACTGCCGATGTCCGCCCGCCGGCTGGTGCCAGCGTCATGGCAGGCGTCAGTGTCCGCCTTTCCGGAGTGTTAGGCGCCGCTCCCCGGGATCACTGGTGATCACCACAGTAAAAGGCGGTCATCATGTCGGTTGTCCACTGGATGGAGATTATTTCGGCGTGCCTTCTGGGAGTGCGCCTGCTGGCTGACTACGGTAGGCGGGTGACTGCCGTTCCTGAGGTTCAGTACTGGTGGCACGAGGCGCCGGTTCCGGCTGGCCTGGAGATCACTCAGGTGTACGGCTACCTGCTCTGCCCGGTGACGTGCCGGGTGCTGGTGCAAGACGATGACGGCGTTTTCAATCTTATTGGAGTACGCGCGGGTTCTCTCTCCATCTGATCAAGTCACGTTGCCGCATGTCAGCAGGTAGCAGCCAGTCTTCGCCGTAACCGAGACCCGCTTTCGATTCTGCGTATAACTCCTGGATTTCAGGAGCTACTCGTGTAATCTCATAGTCTGTGGCAGAACCCAGTACCCGAATCCTGTCCCTCGCGCCCCCGCCGCCCGAGCCGTCGTCCCATGGGGCGGGAGTAATCCCCGCCGATGCAGGACTGGCGGACGTCGTGACGTTGCAGCGCCGTCGCGAGGCCGAGGTCCGCGACGGCGACGAGGGCGGCTTCTTCGCCGACACGCTGCTGGAGTATCAGTGGGCGCGGGATGTTGCCGGGCTCGCGCCGTCGACCCTGGAGAAGCTCATCAAGCCCGTCGTCGAGGTGGCAGGCTATTATGGCCTGCCAGCGTGGCGGCTGACGCCCCGGCAGGTGGACAAGTACTTCGCGGGACCTGGCAAGCGCGCGCCGGCGACCGTGCGGCAGAAGCTGAACCGGATCGACGGCTATTTCGCGTTCCTGGAACAGCGGTACCGCGGTGAGCTGGCCCGCAGGTTCGGCGTAGCCGTGGAATC
>JBEKGC010000186.1:0-11993 GCA_050013055.1 Streptosporangiaceae bacterium | reverse complement strand
TGCGCCATCGCCGGCGGCGAAATTCCCGTCACGCTGGTCGGCGAAACCGACCGGGTGCTGGCGTTCCGCGATATCAACCCGCAGGCTCCCACCCACGTGGTCGTCATCTCCAAGGCGCATTACCCCGACCTCGCGGCGCTCGCCGCCGCGGACGACGCCCTGCTCGGCGAGCTGGTCAGGCAGACGCACCAGGCCGCGACGGCGGAGGGCATCGGCGATACCGGCTACCGCGTCGTGTTCAACACCGGCGGCCACGCGGGCCAGGAGGTACCGCACGTCCACGCGCACGTGCTCGGCGGCCGGTCTCTCACCTGGCCGCCCGGGTGAGCACGCGGCCCGGCCCGGCGGATACCATGGTGGCCAGTGCGCTCGGGGGGCGGTCCCTCGGGTCTTCGAGCCGTCGAATTGACAGATAGTCGAATTGACAGATACCCGAAACGATGACCTGAACGCCAGCAGCGATCCCAACGGCGACGGGCAGCAGAGCGGACCACGGTCCCAGGTCAAGATCGTGATCCCCGCTGATCACTCGATGGTCAGCCTGCTCGGCTCCGGGGATGAGCTGCTGCACGTGATCGAGCGTGAGTTCGCCGCCGACATCCATGTCCGCGGCAACGAGATCACCGCGACCGGCACCCCGGCGGAAACCGCCCTGGTGACGGGGTTGTTCGACGAGCTTGTCGAACTGCTGCGCAAGGGCACGGAGCTGACCGCCGACGGGGTGGAGCGGGCCGCGGCCATGCTGCGGGCCGAGCGCGGCGTGCGCCCGGCGGATGTGCTCACGGTCGGTATCTTGTCGGCCCGCGGCCGGACCATCCGGCCCAAGACCCTCAATCAGAAGCGCTACGCGGACGCTATCGACGAGCACACGATCGTGTTCGCCATCGGCCCCGCGGGCACCGGCAAGACCTACCTGGCCATGGCCAAGGCGGTCAAGGCCCTGCAGGCCAAGCAGGTCAACCGGATCATCTTGACCAGGCCCGCGGTGGAGGCGGGGGAGCGGCTCGGCTTCTTGCCAGGGACCTTGTACGAGAAGATCGATCCGTACCTGCGCCCGCTCTACGACGCGCTGCACGACATGCTCGACCCGGACTCGATCCCCAAGCTGATGGCCGCAGGCACCATCGAGATCGCCCCGCTGGCGTACATGCGGGGAAGAAGCCAGCCCACGGATACGCCGGTGCTTGCCCCGGACGGCTTCCGGCCCATCGGCTCGCTGACCGTCGGTGACCTGGTCATCGGTTCGGACGGCAAGCCGACGCCGGTGATCGGCGTGTACCCGCAAGGGGAGAAGGACATCTTCCGGGTCACCGCTCAGGACGGTGCCTCGACATTGGCCTCGGGCGACCATCTGTGGGCCGTGGCCACTCGTGACGACCGCCGCCGCGGCAAGCCGCTCCGGGTCCTGACCACCCGAGACATGATCGGGAACCTGCGGGCTAACCACTACCACAGGTATGAGTTGCCGCTACACAGCGCGCCCGTGTGCTTTCCGTACCGGGACGTGCCGATGGACCCGTACGCGCTCGGCCTGCTGCTCGGCGACGGCTGCCTGACCGGGGCGAGCACGCCGAGCTTGGCCACCGGCGATCCGGAGCTGGCCTGGCACCTGCAGCGGCTGCTGCCAGGTACCCAGGTCAGTCCGAGGACGGTAACCGATTACCAGCTGAACCGGGTACGTGCGCCGTGGGACGTCATCACCATGGAAAACCCCGTCACCAAGGTCGCGCGGAAACTCGGGTTGCACGGCGCGCGGTCGGCCACCAAGTTCGTGCCCGATTGCTACCTGTACAACTCGGCGGAGGTCCGGCTCGCCGTCCTGCAGGGCCTGCTCGACACCGACGGCGGTCCGGTCAGGCAGCCGGGCCGGTCCTGCCGGATCCAGTACACGACCACCTCGCCACGGCTGCGCGACGACGTGATCTTCCTGGTCCGCTCCCTCGGCGGCATCACCCACCAGCGGGTGCGCCCCGCGCTGGGGCGCTCGCCAGGGTCGGCGAACGGTAAGCCCGTCTATCACCGCCACGACGCTTACACGATCGATATCCGGCTGCCGTCCAGCCTGGAACCGTTCCGTCTGACCCGGAAGGCCGAGGCGTATCAAACGGCAGGTGGCGGTGGCCGCCCGATGCGCTACATCGAGAGTATCGAGCCGGCCGGCACCGCGGCGGCGGTGTGCATCTCCGTCGCGGCCGCCGACTCCCTCTACACCACCGAGGACTTCCTGCTCACCCATAACACGCTCAACGACTCGTTCATCATCTTGGATGAGGCGCAGAACACCTCGGCCGAGCAGATGAAGATGTTCCTGACCCGGCTGGGGTTCGGTTCCCAGGTGGTGGTGACCGGCGACGTCACCCAGGTCGACCTGCCGTCCGGACAGGTCAGCGGGCTGCGCATTGTCCAGGACATTCTGGATGGCATAGAAGACATTCACTTCGCCCGGCTGACCAGTCACGATGTGGTCAGGCACCGCCTGGTGGGCAAGATTGTCGACGCGTACGAGAAGTACGACGCGGCCGAACGGCAGTTCAACGCCACGGGGAGACCGAATAGGCGGAAAGGCAGCTAAGGCACCGATGAGCATCGATATCGCCAATGAGGCGGGCATCGAGGTCGACGAGGTAGCGCTAGCCGCGGTCGCCCGGTTCACGCTTGACCAGATGCGAATTCATCCGCTCGCGGAGCTCTCCGTGCTGCTCGTGGACGAACGGACCATGACCGAACTGCACGAGCGCTGGATGGGCGAGCCAGGACCGACCGATGTGCTGGCCTTTCCCATGGACGAGCTCCGGCCGCCGCACATGGGCGGCCACCGGGCCGGCGACCCGGCCCCCGGCGGTGCCCCCGGGCTGCTCGGGGACGTGGTGCTGTGCCCGGAGGTCGCCGCGGAGCAGGCCGCCAAGGCCGGCCACAGCACCCAGGACGAGCTTGAGCTGCTGTGCGTACACGGGATCTTGCACCTGCTCGGCTATGACCACGCCGAACCGGATGAGCACACCGCCATGTTCGGCACGCAGGACCAGCTGCTGACGACCTGGCGGGAATGCCGGGAGCTATGACCCCTCCAGGGTGGCTGCTGGTCGCGGCGGCCGTACTGGCCCTGCTCGCGGGCTGGTGCGCCAACGCGGAGGCCGCGCTGGCCCTGGTCAGTGCCACCGGCGTCGCGGAACGGCCGGAACACAAGGGCCCGCTGCCGCTGGTGGCCGAGAACCTGCCCCGCTACATGAGCGTGCTGCTGCTGCTGCGGGCCATCGCCGAGGTGTTCGCGGCGGTGCTGGTCACGGCGGCCTTCGTCCGCTGGTTCGGCGACGACTGGCGCGCCGTCCTGGCCGCGCTCGGCGTGGTGATCGCGCTCAGGTACGCGCTGACCGGCGTACGCCCGCAAACCGGGCGCGTCGGCCCGCGAACCGAACGGACCGCCGTGCGTGCGGCCAAGTTCATCTTGCCGCTGACCCGGGCGCTCGGCCCGCTGCCGAGCTTGCTCGTGGCCATGGGCAACACCATGCCGCCGGCCCGGCGGGTCCGCCCGATGGTGGACCACGAGGGCACCTCGGGTCCCGTCGCCCGGTCCGAGCTCCGCGGACTCGTCGATTACCTGGAACGAAGGACCGGCATCGAGCCAGGCGAACGTGAGATGGTCCGTTCGGTCTTCGAGCTCGGCGACACGATCGTCAGGGAAGTCATGGTGCCGCGCACCGACATGGTGTTCATCGAGGCCGACCAGACCGTGGAGGAGGCGCTCTCGCTGGCCCTGCGCAGCGGTTTCTCCCGGATCCCCGTGGTCGGCGAGAACGAGGACGACGTGGTCGGCTTCGCCTACCTCAAGGACATCGTGGCGTGGAGCCATGATCATCCGGGCGCTGACGCCACCGAGAAGGTCACCACCGCGATCCGCCCGGCCAGCTACGTCCCGGACAGCAAGCCCGTCGACGAGCTGCTGCGGCAGATGCAGGCCCAGCGCAATCACGTGGCCGTCGTGATCGACGAGTACGGCGGGACCGCCGGGCTGGTGACCATCGAGGACATCCTGGAGGAGATCGTCGGCGAGATCGCTGACGAGTACGACAACGAGCGGCCGCCGGTGGAGTGGCTTCCCGACGGCTCCGCGCGGGTGACGGCCCGGCTGTCCGTGACTGAGCTGGAGGAGCTGTTCGGCATCGTGCTCGGCGTGGACGACGTGGAGACGGTGGTCGGGCTGCTGGCTCACCAGCTGGGCCGGGTTCCGATCGCGGGCTCGACCGCGGCCGTCGGTGGGCTGCGGCTGACCGCGGAGAACCCGACCGCCCGCCGCAACAAGATCGGGAGTGTGCTGGTGGAACGCGTGGAGGATACGGAGCCGTAGACTAACTCTGGTGAGCGATGTGACTCCTAGCGCCGAGGACCTGAAGATCATCACCCTGGCTCGGTCGACCCGGGCGCGGGTGGCCGCGTCCGAGGGCGCGGCGGTCCGTGACGAGACCGGCCGGACCTACACCGCCGCCGCGGTGGCCCTGCCGTCGCTGCGGCTGTCGGCGCTGCGGCTGGCGGTGGCCATGGCTTCGTCCAGCGGCGCGCAGAAGCTGGAGGCGGCCGCCCTGGTCAGCGACGGCGAGCTGGATCCGGGCGACCTGTCCGCGGTGCGTGATCTCGGCCCGGCTGCGGTCGTGTTCCATGCTGCCCCCGACGGCACCGTCCGTCAGACCTTTACCCCCTAAGGCGCCGAACGGCCGGTGGCTCTCGTCCGGGAGAACATGCGCAACAATCAAGAGGTGAACCATCCGCCGGCGTCGCTGCCCTCCAGATCAGGGCCCTCCAGATCAGGCGCCTTCCGATCCGGGTTCGCCTGCCTCGCGGGCCGGCCGAACGTCGGTAAGTCGACCCTGACGAACGCGCTGGTCGGCGTCAAGGTCGCGATCACCAGCGACCGCCCGCAGACGACCAGGCGGGTGATTCGCGGTATCGTGCACCGCCCCGACGCGCAGCTGATCCTGGTCGATACGCCCGGCCTGCACAAGCCGCGGACCCTGCTCGGTGAGCGGCTGGACAGCCTGGTCCGTTCGACGCTGGCCGAGGTGGACGTGATCGGGTTCTGCGTCCCGGCCGGCGACCCGGTCGGCCCGGGTGACCGGTTCTTCGCCCGCGAGCTCGAGCATGTGAAGAAGACCCCGGTGGTCGTCGTCGTGACCAAGTGCGACGAGGTCTCGCCGGAACGCGTCGCGGAGCAGCTGCTGGCGGTGAGCGAGCTGGGGGACTGGGCCGATGTGGTGCCTGTGTCCGCCGTGACCGCCTTCCAGCTCGACGTGCTCGCCGACGTTCTCGTCTCGCACCTGCCCGAAGGCGTGCCCCTGTACCCGGACGGCGAGCTCACCGACGAGCCCGAGCAGATCATGGTCGCGGAGCTGATCCGCGAGGCGGCCCTGGACGGGGTACGGGATGAGCTGCCGCACTCGATCGCGGTCGTGGTCGAGGAGATGGGACCGCGCCCCGGACGCGAGGACCTCACCGACGTGCACGCCGAGCTTTACGTGGAGCGGCCGAGCCAGAAGGCCATCGTGATCGGCGCCAAGGGGGTCCGGCTGAAGGAGGTAGGCAGCCAGGCCCGCCAGCAGATCGAGGCCCTCCTGGGCACCCGGGTCTACCTGGACCTGCGGGTCAAGGTGGCCAAAGACTGGCAGCGCAACCCCAAGCAGCTGCGCCGCCTGGGCTTCTATGACTAGAAAAAATGAGGTCTCGGATCGGCATCGGCACGGCGGCTTGCGCCCCGGCGGAGACATGATGGATTTACCTGTACAAAAAGGCCAGCGTGCACCGCCTGCGGTGGGTGCTTTCCAGGCGCGTGCGGCTGGTAGCAGAAAAAGAGGGGATTCACGTTGCTGATCATCTTTGGCTTCCGCGTGTTCTACCGGACCCTCGCGGAGGGTACCTTCCACTGTCGAAAATGCGGGGGCGACCGGCAGTACCGGCGGCGTTCCGGGCGCCGGTTCTTCACGCTGTTCTTCCTCCCGGTCATCCCGCTGAACGCGGTGGGCGAGCACGTCCAGTGCACGACCTGCAAGACCCGCTACGTGGTCGAGGTGCTCAACCAGCCGACGACCGCGCAGATGCAGGCGGCGCTGCCGGCCGGCATGCGGTCCGCCGTGTCGGCCATGCTGCGATCCGGCGACCCGTACAGTCCGGCCTCCCGGCAGCGGGCCATCGAGGCGGTGATCGGAGCGGGCACGCCCGGTTACGACGAGGCCATGCTTGACGCCGATCTCATGCAGCCGTTCGAGTCGATCCGCCCGGCCCTGAACCAGGTCGGGGCGCAGCTCACGGCCCAGGCCAGGGAGTGGTACCTGGCCGAGGTGATCCGCATCGCGATGGCCGACGGGCCCCTGACGGAATCCGAGCGGCACGCCGCGCTGGCCATCGGCATCGATCTCGGCATGACCCAGGCGCAGGTCGTGGGTGTGGTCGCGGTGACCGAGCAGTCGGCCGGCCGCGGCTAGCCAGCCGGCCCCCCTGGCCCCCCTGGCCCCGGGGCCGTGTCACCGCGGCTGGCGTGCCTGGTAGGGTGATACGCAATGTCGTGCGAGCTGCTCTTCCTTAGCGGCCGCGGCGGGGGCCGATAGGCCGGCTCCCTCGTCGCGGGGCGTTGGCGTGTCTGCTGGCCATCACCATGGCAACCGCCTACCTGAGGAAGCAGCACATGCAGCAAGATGATGCCTTTAACCGCGTCTCATCCGTCCAGCCCCGGCCGAGCGGAATGCCGTGTCACCGGTATGCCCCGTTCCAGGCGATCGACCTGCCGGACCGGACCTGGCCGGCCAAGACCATCACGAAGGCCCCGCGGTGGCTGTCCACCGACCTGCGGGACGGTAATCAGGCCCTGATCGACCCGATGAGCCCGGCCCGCAAGCACAAGATGTTCGACCTGCTGGTGCGGATGGGCTACAAGGAAATCGAGGTGGGCTTCCCGTCCGCGAGCCAGACCGACTTCGACTTCGTGCGCGAACTGGTCGAGGGTGATCGCATCCCGGCGGACGTCCGGATTTCTGTGCTCACCCAGGCCCGTGAGGACCTGATCGAGCGCTCGATCCAGTCGCTGCGGGGCGCGCCCCTGGCCACCGTGCACCTGTACAACGCGACGGCGCCGATATTCCGCCGGGTGGTGTTCCGTATCGACCGCGAGGAGTGCAAAGCGCTCGCGGTCGAAGGCACCAGGCACGTCATGACGTACGCCGAGAAATATCTCGACGGCACCGACTTCGGCTACGAGTACTCGCCGGAGATCTTCATGGACACCGAGCTCGACTACACCCTCGACGTCTGCGCGGGCGTGATGGAGGTCTGGCAGCCGGGCCCGGGGCGGGAAATCATCCTTAACCTGCCGTGCACGGTCGAGCGGTCCACTCCGAACGTCTACGCCGACCAGATCGAGTGGATGAGCCGCAACCTCCCGAACCGGGACGACGTCTGCCTCTCCGTGCACACCCACAATGACCGGGGGACCGCGGTCGCCGACGCCGAGCTGGCCGTCCTGGCCGGCGCCGACCGGATCGAAGGGTGCCTGTTCGGCAACGGCGAGCGCACCGGCAACGTATGCCTGGTCACGCTGGGGCTGAACCTGTTCAGCCAGGGCATCGACCCGATGATCAGCTTCGCCGACATCGACGAGATCCGCCGCACCGTCGAGTACTGCAACCAGATCCCGGTTCACCCGCGTCATCCGTACGCGGGCGATCTGGTCTACACCGCGTTTTCCGGGTCGCACCAGGACGCCATCAAGAAGGGCTTCGAGGCGCTTGAGGCTGACGCGGCCACGGCCGGCATCCCGTTCGCTGACTACCCCTGGGCCGTGCCCTACCTGCCGATCGACCCGCACGACGTGGGGCGTACCTACGAGGCGGTCATCAGGGTCAACTCGCAGTCGGGCAAGGGCGGCGTGGCCTTCGTGATGAAGACAGAACATCAGCTTGATCTTCCCCGCCGCCTGCAGATCGAGTTCTCCCGGGTCATCCAGACCCGCACCGACATCGAGGGCGGAGAGGTCTCGCCCGCCCGGATGTGGGAGATTTTCTCCGCCGAGTACCTCGGGGCCGGGCCCCTGGCCCTGCTGGACCACCAGACGTCTTCGGTCATCGAAGCCAAGCACGTGCTCGCCGCCGAGGTCTTCGCCGACGGGCGCGCGCAGCAGATCGAGGGCGTCGGCAACGGCCCCATCTCGGCGTTCTGCGACGCGCTGGCCACCATCGGGGTAACCGCGCGGGTCCTGGACTACAACGAGCACGCGCTGACCGAAGGTACCGACGCCCAGGCGGCGGCCTACCTGGAGTGCGAGATCGGCGGCCAGGTGTTCTGGGGCGTCGGCGTGGACACGAACACGGTGACCGCCTCGATGCGCGCGGTCCTGTCCGCGGTCAACCGCTCCCTGCGGGCCTGAAAGCACGGGTGGGACCCGGCGTGATCCCGCTCGCCGGGATCACGCCGGGCCACGGTCGTGCATATGCGGATAGCGTGCCCCGGCGTGCGGGACAATGGGTGAGTGCAGCTATACCGGGATGACGGGATCGTGCTGCGGACGCAGAAGCTGGGTGAGGCGGACCGGATCATCACCGTGCTCGGCCGCACCAGCGGGCGCGTCCGGGCCGTGGCCAAGGGTGTCCGCCGGACCAAGTCCAGGTTCGGCGCCCGGCTCGAGCCGTTCACCCATGTCGACCTGATGGTGCACGTAGGACGTTCGCTCGACGTGATCACGCAGGCGGAGGTGATCCGGCCGTACGGAAGCCCGCTGGCCGGAGACTATCCCCGGTACACCTCGGGTGTGGCGATGCTGGAAACGGCCGAGCGGTTCACCCCGGTGGAGAAGGAACCCGCGCTGCGCCAGCTCCTGCTCCTGATCGGCGGATTGCGGGCCCTCAGCGAAGCGGAGCACGACCCCCGGCTGGTCCTCGACGCTTTTCTGCTGCGCTCGCTCGCGGTGGCCGGTTACGCGCCTGCCCTGACCGAGTGCGCCCGCTGTGGCGCGCCGGGACGGTTGCCGGCCTTCGCCGTCCCGGCCGGAGGCATGGTGTGCGCGTCCTGCCGTCCGCCCGGGGCCGCCTCCCCGGCCGCCCCGACGGTGGCCCTGATGCTCGCCTTGCTCCGCGGGGACTGGGACAACGCGGACCGCAGCGAACGAAGGCACCAGGTAGAGTGCAGCGGGCTGGTCGCCGCTTACCTTCAGTGGCACCTGGAACATTCGATCCGTTCGCTGCGTCATGTGGAGCGTGTCTGATGGCGGGAGGTCCGCGACACACGGGCGTACGCCCGCCCGATCCCCATCCGGGCGGGGCCAGACCCCCGGACATACCGGCCGGGCTGGTGCCCAGGCACGTCGCTCTGGTGATGGACGGCGACGGGCGCTGGGCGGCCAAACGCGGACTGCCCAGGACCGAAGGCCATAAAGAGGGCGAATCCTCGCTGCTCGACGTGATCATGGGTGCCATCGAGCTCGGCATTCCTTACCTGTCCGCCTATGCCTTCTCGACCGAGAACTGGCGCCGCTCGCCCGACGAAGTGCGTTTCCTGATGGGCTTCAACCGCGACGTCATCCACCGGCGTCGTGACCTGCTGAACGAGATGGGTGTCTGCATTCGCTGGGCGGGCCGCCGGCCCAAGCTATGGCGCAGCGTCATTTCCGAGCTCGAAGACGCCGAGCAGCTCTCGGCCGGGAATTCCGTGCTGACCCTGCAGTTTTGCGTGAACTACGGTGGCCGTGCCGAGATCGTCGATGCCGCGGCCGCGATCGCCGCTGATGTGGCTGCGGGTAAGCTCAGGCCAGAAAAAATCACCGAAAAGATGTTCGCTCGCTATCTGGACGAGCCGGGGATTCCTGAAGTCGACCTTTTCGTCAGATCCTCAGGTGAGCAGCGCCTTTCGAACTTCCTGCTCTGGCAGTCCGCCTATGCTGAATTCGTCTTTCTCGACACGCTCTGGCCGGACTTTGACCGCCGGCACTTGTGGCACGCCTGCGAGATCTACGCCAGCCGCGATCGCCGCTACGGCGGCGCCCAGCCGAATCCCGTCCCGCCCCCGCCAGAGCCCGCCCCCCACTAAGTAATTCTGGCGACCGCCCCCGCCGCAACCCGCCCCCGCCCCGCCCCCGGCCCCGCCGTCTCCGCGCCCGCCGCGCCCGGCCCCCGTTCCCGCCGTCTCCGCGCCCGGCCCCCGTTCCCGCCGTCTCCGCGCCCGCCGCGCCCGGCCCCGCCGTCTCCGCGCCCGCCGCGCCCGCCCGCGCGCTTATGCTGCCCCACCAGCCCGCCCAGCCCCACCATCATCATAATTCGCTTACCAGTACGACAAGAGAAACATTTTCGTGGAATATTCGACTTTAGTGGAGAAAAAGGTACCCTATAGGGCACCAAACCATCCGCGTAAGCCAAATCTTCCGTGCTATTTCCGAAGTCCGGCGCATAGTGGAGCGCTGCTGCACCACGAGCCACGCCAGCATCATCGCCGCGGCCGGATTCTCACGCAGAGCGCGAAATCGGGCCGTCGTAGCCTCAAACATGAGCGAGGGCCGCCGACTACCGCGGAGAGCCCTGCGGCGCACCGCGACACGCCCGGGATCGCCACAACTTGTTGTAACTGTGCGTAGCTTTGTGAATACGGGGAACTATCATGCTACGGGTGCGCTGGGAACGCGCTCGTGAGTTGATTCGATCTATGACGTGTTCACGAGGCCAAAGTTCACCATTGTCAACGGGGCTTTCCAGGGGGAAATTAATGCGTCGTGCGGTAGTGGCCGTCATCGTCGGCGGATTCGCATGCGGGGGAATCGGATCGGGAGCGGGGCTTCAGTCCGGCGTTGTCGGCGCAAGCACGACCGCCGACGCGCGACCCGCCGTCACGGAGGCGGCTTTGACCGCCGCTCGATCCGTCCATAAGGACCACCGTAAGTCCGACCAGGCCAAGAACCAGGCAAAGAAGATCGTCAAAAACCACCCAAAGGCCATCAAGAACGACGCGAAGAACAGCGTCAACAACAGCGGCGCTAGCGTGACGGCAAGTACCGGCCAGGGCCGCGCGAACGCAGCCACCAAAGTCATCACGTACAACGGCGTTCAGTTCGAGGTGCCGGCCAATTGGCCCGTGTACTGGCTCAACCGGCACCCGGACCAGTGCATTCGCTACGACATCAAAGCCGTTTACGTAGGCACTCCCGGGACCAACCAGAACTGCCCGGCCGGCCTGATCGGCCGGGCCGACACGATCACCATCGGCGGCCCGTCCACCACAGCCGTCCAGGTCACGCCCACCACGAAAAACACATTCACCACAGGTAACAATTTCGCCACAGCCGACAGCCCCGCCATCGCTAGCTCGCCCGCCATCGCTAGCTCGCCCGCCATCGCCGTCACGCCCGCCATCGCTAGCTCGCCCGCCATCGTTAACACGCCCGGCAAGACACCGGCCAAAACCGCGCAGCGGGCACTGATCGAGGGCGAGTCCGACCCCTCCGTCACCACTGGAACCATCGTGGAGAACCCGAACCTCCATGAGTTCGCCGTCGCCATGCCAGCCCGCCTGCCGTGGATCGAAGCCACCTTCGGGACCGATCCGGAACTGGTCGAGCAATCGCTGGACACGATCCGCGCGGCCGCGTGGGAATCGCGGCCATTGAGCCGACTGAGACGCCTGAAGATCTCCGCGGAATTCTCCTTCTCCGGCTGGGCCAGGAATCCGGCCCGCCCGACGAATCCGATGAACCCGCCCCGCCCGATGAACCCGACCCCCTCCACCGGGGAGGCCACCGTCTGGGCCTGGCCCCCCGACACGACCACCCCCACCCCAATCCCTACCTCCACCACCCCGACCCCAACCCCAACCCCAATCCCGACCCCCATCACCCCGACCCCGACCCCCATCACCCCGACCCCAACCCCAACCCCAATCCCGACCCCCATCACCCCGACCCCGACCCCCATCACCTCGACCCCGACCCCCATCACCCCGACCCCAACCCCAACCTCCCCAACCCCGACCCCAAC